>NZ_JABBYO010000006.1:0-300000 GCF_012958305.1 Tautonia rosea
TCGCTCCGACCGGGTCTCGCATTCGGAACCCTTTGCCTTGCTTCCCGGTTCTTCCGGTTCGTCTTCGTCGCCCCCCGTCCTCCCGGACGTGCGGCACGACCTGCAGAGTTGCCTTTGCTCCTCGCGAGCGTGGGGTCTCACTGCCGACCCCCCGCCCGCCTTCCCGGCGACCATACCCGCGGGGCCACACCCGTTCCCATCCCGAACACGGCCGTTAAGCCCGCGGGGCCTATGATAGTGCCCCTGGCGCGAACGTCGGTCATCGCCGGGTCCTTTGACCCCCACAAACGCCCCCCATTTCCTTCCGGAAGTGCGGGGCGTTTGTGTGCGCACACAGATCAGGTGATCAAGCAATCACCTGACTGGGTTGATCGAGTGAACTTCAATCGTTTCTTCGATCTTGGGCCGACGGACATCGACCCCCCACGCCTTGAGCGCCCGGTAGGCTTCGGCCCGAACGAGATACCGACGAACCTCTCGCCCCTCGTTCTCCTGGGCATGATGCAGGATGGCCCATCCCGGATCGTCGAGCAGTGGCTTCAGCAACGCGATTGTCTCGTCGGACCGGAAATACCTCAAGGCCCTGACCGCTTCGAGACGTCGCGGCAACTCCTCGGAACAGATCGCCTCCCGCGCCCATTGCTCCAAACGGTCATCGACGGGAACACTGACCGTCACGCCGTCATACTCCTCCCAACGCGTTCTGGCGATCACTTCGCGCGGAACCTCGCGACGGAACGTGTGAATGCGTTTCACATTACTCGGCATCCGGCTCACAGTCTCCCTGGCGGCCTGGAGCACGTCGTCCCGGTCGCGGAGCAGCGTGAAATCGGCGGTTAGAAGGGACAGGCGCTCGTCTTCCAGGTCGATGATCGACGCCGGAACCCGAGATTCGTCCCGCACCGCCACGAGGAGGCGGCGTTCCTCGCCTTTCCACGCCCCAAGCACCGCCTGAGGCTCGCGCAGCACGACTGAGAGCTTCTCGTAACACTCCCCGATCGGAACCTTGAGCGTCTCCTCGACGAGGAACCGGGCCTCGAAACCCTCAGGACCTTCCAACAGATCAAAGTCGAGCAAGGTCCCCACGAACACCAGGTCGGCGTTGGCGACGGTCGCCTCGATGCTCTCGGCATGGCCGAAGATTGGCTGACCGATCGCGACGACCGGCCAGAGCCAGAGAACAGCTCCGGCCAGGAGCGAACCGAAGCAAGGGCCGTTCATGAACGGGCTCCCAAGCGTCATCTGTCGTCTTCCGGTAGACTTCCGCCCTCAGTCGCTGGCCAGGCTATCCTGATCGAGATCCTCGATCCGGTGCTCGACGGCGCGGCGGACCTGTTCCTCCTCTCGGAGTTTCTCGGCAAGTTGTTCGATGCGCCCCACGGGGGTGTTCGGTTCAAGGAGCATCCAGCACGGTTCGTCGGGGCTAAGTGTGGCCAGCCGCCCGTTGCTGGTCAGGCAGATGGGTGCCACGTGGCAGTCCTGGTGCTTGTAATGCCAGCCGAGCTTTTCCATCACAATCGGGTCGGGATGAACCGGGCGAGGGTCGTCGCTCGTGTAGTGATGGACGACCTGGGCCTGAATTCCGACGACAAGCAGTAGCTCGTGAATGATCCGCGAGGAGCCGTCATCGTCGAACTCGTCGCGGAGGACGATCGCTCGCATGCCGGCAGGGGCCGGAACAGCCGGCTGGAGGAGTCGAAGGGCGTAGTGCTCCATGAGACGACCTCGCAGGGCGGAAGGGGAGAGGGGCCGAACCGGGTTTCGAAGCGAGTCAGCCGATCGGGTCAGCCCACCCACCCGGTTGCGACGAATCAGGGGTCGATCGGCCGGATGCGAACGGTCCGAAACGCGACCGGGCCGTGATCCCCCTGCAGCAAGATCGGGCCGAGGGGCGTTTCGGGCTTCGTGCGCCAGGCGTGCCCGGTCGGATACGGAATTTCCAGGTTCTCGTGAATGACTTGCCCGTTCAGCTCGGCCCGTTCGAGCACGGCGTGGGCGGTCTTCTCGCCCGAATCATCGAACCGAGGAGCGCGGAAGGTCGCACGGAGCACCTGCCACTCCCCCGCCGGCCGCGAGGCGTTGACCATCGGCGGGAACCCCTCGTCAATGTGCCGGTAACGCGGCAGCAGCTCGGCCCTCGGGTACACGCCGCCGTTCCCCCTGGCGTCGATCTCCTTGCCATAGCTGTCGTACATCTGAATTTCGTAAAGGCCCTGGAACTTGACGCCTGCGTTCGAGTTCTCGGCCATCATGTATTCGATCTCGATCTCCACGTCTCCGAATTCCGCAACCGTCTCCAGGTTCCTCGTCCGGCCGGGAGGATCGTTGATCAAGACGCCCGATCCGGGCTCGGGCTTCAGGTGCTTCGGGTCGTCCGCGTTCAGCGCAGCCGCCCCGACAATCTGCCAGTCGCCAAACGGCGAGCGGAAGGCCTCCAGCCCGGTCCCCTCGCCAAACAGGGTGATCCAGCCGTCGGCGGCCCCGTCGTCCGCCCAGAGCGTTGATGCCGAAACCGGCACGATCAGAAACACGGCCGCCACAACAGCCAGGGCTCGGAGTCTTCGCATCAGAGGGGGGCTCCGTGGGGGGCCGACGCTTGCCGGGTCACTCGGGCTCATCTCGATCCATCCGTCGATGGTACGGGGGCCAAAGTGTCGATTGCAAGAAGGTGCCGCGACCCACGCACAGCGCCTCGGCTCACGAGGTTTCGACCTCGGCCGCCGCCTGCGGCCCGCCTCTCGATCCCGGAAAGTCGCAGAGTGGCACACTCGGATTCGGATCGGCCAGCACCTCGGCCAGGGTCGTCTTCCGAAACGCCTCTTCCACGCTCGCCAGCGCATTATCAAGCCGCCGGTGCAACGGGCAAAGATGCTCCCCGTGCGAGGCCAGCCCCAGCGGACAGGTCCGGATGCGACGAAGCGGATCCACCGCGTTGACCACCTCCAGAATCGTCAGCTCCTCGGGATGCTTCGCCAGCGTGATCCCCCCTCCAATCCCCCGCTGCGACCTCACAATCCCGGCCCGCTTCAGCCCCTGCAACACCTTCGATAAATACGGTGCAGGCACCTGCGTCACCCGCGCAATCTGCTCCGTCGTCCGAGCCTCCGGCGCACAATCGGCCAGATGCACCGTCGCTCGCAACGCGTACTCAACCGTTTGAGAGAACATCGAAACACGTTCCTCGGAAGAAAACCGGAAAATCAGACCTTGAAATCCGAAATAAGCCTCTCTACAGTGGTTTCAGCGGAAAAGAGATGGCCTTGTCCGATTTCAAGGGTGTTCGGGATTCTTCTCGAATCGGGCTAGGAATCGCCGCCAAGGTCCTGGAAACGTTCCAAGCAAGAAGGAGGCGAGATGACAGCGACACACGGCAACGGCAGGCGGTGGCTCGGGGGATGGATTGCCCTGATGCCGGGGCTGGCCCTGATGGTGGTCTACGGGGCCTCGGCCATGCGGGCCGAACCGTTGGGACCAGCGCCGCAGGAGGATCCGGCGGTCGAACGCGCCAGGGAGCAGGTCCAGATGCTCGATGCATTATACAAAACGGCGGTCGTTTCGATCACCGACAAATATCAGCGCGGGCAACCGGCAATCATGGTGGCCAAGGATGTCTTCGAGGCGATGGACAAGTTCGGCCATCACTCCCCCCGGCTGGTCGATGCCACCGGCATTCCCCTGGGAGAGGGGAACGATCCCGAAACCGACTTCGAGAAACGGGCCGCGGCAGCCATGCAGCGGAACGAAACCTACGTTGAGGAGATCGTCGGTGAAGGTCCCGATCGCCGCCTGCTGGCCGCGACGGTCGTTCCTGCCGTGCACCAACGATGTGCCTCGTGCCACGCGGTTGAGGAAGGGGATCTGCTCGGCTTCATTCGCTACGAGATTCCGATTCGCTGAACCGCGCCGTTCGCCCTGAGGCCCTGCGACCGGCAGACCGCCGCCTCATCCTTCGGGGGATCGGGAACCTCGGGCCGATGGTCCGTCCGAGGTTCCTTGATCCCTTCGTTCGAGTTGCGGGAGGTGTCTCGATCGCTGGCTGGCCCTTCGCTTCGCCGCGGTCAGGCGAGCTTGACGACGACGAAGGTAATGTCGTCGTCCTGGTGCGAGTCCCCTCGGAACTGCTTCAAGGCGTCGTTGATGGCCTCCGAGATCCGCTCGGAAGGCTCGTCTCGATGGGCTCGAATGATGGCGCAAAGGCGGTCCTTGCCGAACTCCTCCTCATCGGGGCTCCGCGTTTCCCAGATCCCGTCTGTGCCGAGCAGTACAATATGCCCCGGCCCGAGGCCGTCCCAGACCCCTTCTTCATAGGCCGAGTCGTCCATCAGGCCCAGTGGCAGGCCGTTGATGTTCGGCAGATCGACGAACGCATCGCGCTGCGGATCATACACGATCGGCGCATCGTGACCGGCGCTGGCCCATCGAATCGCATGGTGAGGGGCGTCGACCACCATCAAGATCATGGTCATGAATCGCTCGCCGCCGGTGTCGGCTTCTAGCTGGCGGTTGACGTGCGTTAAGAGCTGGCCAAGCGAACCGCTTTCCGAGGCCCTGGTCCGCAAGACCCCCCGAGCGGTCGCCATCAACAACGCCGCGGCAATCCCGTGCCCCATCACATCGCCGAGCACAACGATCAGGTCCCCCTGGGTCGTCTCGTCGAGTTCGAGGAAGTCGTAGTAGTCTCCGCCGGTTTCGTCGCAGTAGGTGGAGTGTCCGGCGATGTCGAGGCCGGGCAGCGTCGGGGTTTCCTCGGGCAAGAGCTTCTGCTGGATCTCCATCGCTAATGCCAGCGATTGCCGGAGTCGGAGGCGGTCTTTCAGGGCCTCGGCCATCTGGTTCAGCTCGGTCGAGAGCATTGCGAACTCGCGAGCCCCCTCGACCCGGACCCGGTGATCGAGATCCCCGCCGCCAATCGTGCGGACCCCCTCGACCAGCTCCACGATCGGCCGGACGAGCCGGAGCGACGCCGCAATGCCCAGCCCAAGCGTCAAACCCACCACCAGCAGACCGATCCCCAAGGCCTGCCGGCGCATCTCCTGCACGCCTCCCATCACGTCGGCCTCGGGCACGATGACCGCCAGCCGCCAGTCGAGCCCCTGCACGTCCCGAAGCGGCTCGACCTCGATCCGGTGCCGCTGCTCATCGAGCGTCAGCTCGAACTGCAAGCGGTCGTCGATCGCGCCGAACGAACCAGCCTGGTCCGAAATCCGGCGGGCAATGGCCCGAATCATCGGATCGTCCGACGCGATCGCCTCCACCTGCGACCCGCCGGGGCCGATGACCGGTGCTCCCGAGGAGGTCGCCAGCAATCCCCCGTCCGGCCCGACCAGAAAGGCCCGGCCCGTCTCCGAAACCTCCAGCCCGCTGAGGAATTCCGAGACCGCCAGCAGGCCGACGTCGGACGCGACCACCCCCAGCAGCCTCCCTTCGGAATCCTGAACCGTGCGCCCGAAGGCCAGGCCGAGCGTTGCCGTGTCGCTGTTGCTGCGGACCCACGGATAGACGGCGCTCCAGGTCGGGACTCCAGCCTCCTCGGCGGTCTCGTACCAGGGACGGACGCGAGGGTCGTATACATACGAACCGATGCGATCGCCCGGCACCCCCGAAGAGTCCATCACCCGGTATTCGACAATCTCGTCACCTGTTTGATCGTCCTTGATGGCGTATTCCATCCCCGGCTCTCCCGGGTAGCGGATGACCCAGGTGGCCGACCCCTCGGGGGTGCCGAAGGCGACGGAGTTGATCGCCCCGAAGGCCGAGAGCTGTCGGACCAGATCCGGCCGCCAGTCTCTCAGCTTGGCCGGGTTGAGATCCCCGCCGGCAACCATCGAGGCCGTCAGCTCGGTGACTTGAACCGCCGTGGCCAGATAGCGGTCCAGCTGCTCCTCCACCCGCCGCGCCGCCTGGTCGACCACCTGACCCGTCAGGTCGTCCACCACCCGTTTCCCCTGCCACGACGCCAGCAGGCCGAACCCCAACACCACCACAGCCACCGGAATCAAAACGAGTATCGGACCGATGGTTCGGATCGAGACAGATCGCAACTCAACAGACCTCACAACAGCGTTGCGGCTTTTCAAGACTCCCAACCGACCCGACTCTCGGCCTTCGCCCAGACCCGACCCGATCCCCGTTTGTCGACCCGGCGATCCGCGCGCCCCGTGGCGGCGAACACCCCGGTCGATTCCCCTCCCGGGCCTGTCATCCTATCCCCCTCGACCTTCGATGTGCAAACGTTCTCGCGTGCTGAATCCCGAACTTCGAGCGATCGCCAAACGATCTCAGCACGCCTTCCCAGGCGCGCCGATGGTCGTCACTGTGTCATCCCAACGGGACGCTCACAGCCCGACACCCAGCCTTCGGAATTCGGAGATTTGTGGATTGGGCAATTTGTAACGATTGTGCGGAAAAATGTTTTGTGTTGTCTGGACTGCCAGACTAGATTGAGGGTCATGCACGGCTTTGTATGGCCGTGCATGACTTGCTTTCCGTGTGTGTTCCGGGTGGGATCGGGCGTACGAGCAACCATCGGTTCCGATCGTCCAGGTTGATCCTGGGACACGAGAAGGATTCGTGAGACATTCCACCAGGGAGCCCTTCCAATGACATCTCTCCGACGCACATGGTGTGTGGCTGCGCTGTTCGTCATGATCGTGGGCCTTGCCGCCGCTCCGGCTCGGGTCAACGCTCAGACGATTCTGGAACGTGTTGTCAATTACAACATCCACACGGGCGAATTCGATACGCTGATCGCTGCTGTCCTTGCGGCCGATCCCATGATTCTGGATGCCCTGTCCGGTCCCGGACCCCTGACGGTCTTTCTGCCCACCGACGCCGCGTTTTTCCAGATCGGCCTGACGCCCGAGAACGTCGGCCAGATCGGTCGAGAAACCCTGACCGAGATCCTCCTCTACCACGCAACGACCGGGGCTCGACCGCTGCACGATCTCTTCGCGCAACGCAACGTCATGATGCTCAACGGTGGCATGACCTACTTCTCGATCCGAAGGCCCTGGCCGCACCACCTCTGGGTGTACATCAACGACTCTCGGATCCTGAACCACGCGGTCCTGACCAGCAACGGCGCGATCTACATCATTGATCAGGTCCTGCTCCCGATGCAGCCGATCCAGCCCGCTCGGATCCGCTGACCTGGGTCACGAACCAACCCGCAACAATCGAACGATCCACCGCCGCCCCTCTGCTGTTTCGGCAGGGGCGGCGGTTGAGTCGCCAGAATCCCGCCGTCAGGCCGCGGCCCGACGCCGGCGCACCTGGGCCTCACGGCTCGGAAGCTTCACGTTCCAGACCAGCCCGAGCCGGGTGAGCACCCAGATCACCACGTAGCTCAAATCAAGCTGCCACCAGGCCAGGCCGTGCCGCGCCGAGGTCGGGAAGGCGTGGTGCGAGTTGTGCCATCCTTCCCCCCACGCCAGCAAGCCGAACAGCGCGTTGTCTCGGCTCTCGTCGTTCGTCTGAAACGGTTGCGAGCCCCACAGGTGGCAGGCCGAGTTCACGCTCCACGTAATGTGGTGCACGAGGAAGATCCGCACCGGCCCTCCCCAGATCAGGCCCGTCAGCACCCCGGCCCACGATCCCGTCACCAGGCCTCCCACCGCCGCCGGAATCAACAACCCGAGCCCCACCCAGACGGCGAACGTCGCGTCCACGATTCGCAAGGCCCGGCTCTGCCTCAGATCGGTCACGTAGCGATCCAGCCCAAACTCGCCCGGCCGCACAATCCAGCCGACGTGCGCGTGCCAGAACCTCCTGAACACCCCTCGCACCCCCTCGTTGTTCCCGTGCGGAGAGTGCGGGTCTCCCTCGTCGTCCGAGAACTGATGGTGCCGACGGTGCAGGGCCACCCACTCCAGCAACGACCCCTGCGCGGTCATCGAGCCGAGCACCCCCAGCACGAACTTCACCGGCACACTCGTCTCGAACGACCGATGCGTGAACAGCCGATGAAAGCCGACCGTAATCCCCATCCCGGTCAGTAAATACATCCCCAGCAACAACCCGAGATCGACCCAGTGGAACCCCCACCCCCAGACGATCAGCGGAATCGCCAGCACGGCGATCAGCGGTAGGATGATGACGCAAAGCACCACCCATCGCACCGTCATCGACATCCGAACGACCGCCTCCAACGTCGACAACGGCCGGGACTCCTCACTCCCTCGCGTCGTGTCGGAGGCATGCGGAGCCTCTCCGGCATTCGCCGCCGGTACCCAAGACGGTGATCCGGATTCGGTGTCCCCCGGGGTCGGTTCCAGTGGTCCGGTGATCGTGAGCGATTCAGCCATGACGGTTTGAGCCTCGTCCTTGAACGTCCTGATAAAGTGGGGCGGGAGTGTGGGAGTGATGCGTCGCCTTTGCCTTTGCTTCGACCTGGCACTTGAGGCCTGTCCGGTTCGATCCTGAACCTCGACGGAACGAGGGCTCCGTACGGATCGTTCAGATCGGCCTCGCCCTTCCGCGCGTCAAGGGCCGGTGGTCGCGCGGGTCGGGTGGTCAGGAAGACGTCCCTGTCGTTGGATCGCTTTCGTCCTGAGGCCGACGATTCGGGGATGCCCGGCGTGATCCCCTCGGGTCGGTCCCGATCGGACCGCATCCTCCCGGAGGACGGGCTCACCCGTTCGACGCGTCCCTCTCGGACCTTGGCCGGGAGGAAGGTATCAAGCGCCTGGGGCCACGCTGCCCCTCACCGGCGACCTGCCGGCGGAACCCGAGATCCCCCCTCCTCTCTCGATCGGGGGCGATCTTCGCGCTCGATCCCGTTGCGTCTGCAAGACGCGTCCGTACCCTATCATGAACGCGAACCGACCGATAGGCCCGTCTCCCTTCGCCTCGGATCGGGCCGGCGAGGGCGATCCGGGCATCCTTGCCCGCCCGGTGGCTTCAAGTCCGTGACGCTCGCGGTGGCCCCTCGTCGCGCGATCCCAACGCTCAGCGATTCGGCCTCCCCTCCCCGCGAGACCACCAGCGCCGCTGGACCCACTTCTCGACACCGATGATGATCGCGATCATCATCCCGACCGCCGTGATCTGCCCCCACTCGGCCAGCCCGATCGGTGCGCTTGAAAACGCCGTGTTCATCACCGGCAGATAGGTAAAGGCCAGTTGCAGGCTGATCATGATCGCAATGCCGACCACGATCCACGGATTCGACCACAGGCCGACCCCGAACATCGAGTCGCGCAACGACCGGCAGTTCAGCAGGTAGAAAATCCCACCGACGACGAACACGTTGACCGCCACCGTGCGGGCCTCGTCGAGCGATCGGCCCTGAAGCTCCTGCCACTCGAACAGGCCGAACGATCCGGCCAGCAAGAGCACGCCGACCAGCACGATCCGGAACACCAGCGGCCGGGTCAGGACCGGCGTGTTCGGGTTTCTCGGCGGTCGCCGCATGATCCCTGGCTCGTTCGGCTCGAAGGCCAGCATCAAGCCCAGCAGCACCGCGGTCGTCATGTTGATCCAGAGAATCTGCACCGGCAAGATCGGCAACTGCACCCCCGCGAAGATCGCCACCAGGATCACCAGCCCCTCGCCGATGTTCGTCGGTAGGGTCCAGGTGATGAACTTCACCAGGTTGTCGTACACCCCTCGCCCTTCCTCAACCGCCGCTTCGATCGAGGTGAAGTTGTCGTCGGCCAGCACCATGTCGGCCGCTTCCTTGGCCACCTCGGTCCCGGTAATCCCCATCGCGATCCCCAGGTTCGCCTGTCGAAGCGCCGGGGCATCGTTCACGCCGTCGCCGGTCATCGCCACCACATGCCCTCGGGCCTGAAGCGCCTCGACCAGCCGGAGCTTCTGTTCCGGAGTGACCCGGGCGAACACGGCCACCCGATCCGCCTCCTCGATCAGCTCCCGATCGCTCAGACAGGCCAGCTCCTGGCCCGAGAGTGCCAGCAGCCTCCCCTCCCCATCCACTGCCCCTTGCAAGCCGATCTGCGAGGCAATCGCCGAGGCAGTCCAGGCATGATCTCCCGTAATCATCTTCACCCGTACCCCTGCTTTCTGACAGGTCTGGATCGCTGTGACGGCCGCCGGCCGGGGAGGGTCCATCATCCCCTGCAGCCCGAGAAACGTCAGGCCGCCCGCCACGTCCGAGGCGTCGATCCCCCGCAACGACTCCGGCACCTCCCTCCGGGCAAACCCGAGCACCCGGAGCCCTCGACGGGCCAGATCGGCCACTTGGCGATGCACCGCCTCGACCCCCAGCGGCAGCACGCCTCCGTCGGCCTGGAGCGCCGTGTCGCACCGCTTCAAGACCTCCTCGATCCCCCCCTTCAGATACACCCGATCCGCGCCTCCCTCACCGTTTCCGTGCAGGGTTGCCATGTACTGATGTTGCGATTCGAATGGGATCGTGTCGATCCGAGGCAAGGCTCGAATCAGTTCCTCCGGCTGGATCCCCGCTTTCCGCGCGGCCGTGATCAGGGCTCCTTCGGTCGGGTCCCCCTCCACCTGCCATTGCCCGTCTCGCAGTACCAGCCGAGAATCCTGGCAGAGCACCCCGGCCCGAAGCGTCTCCCAGAGCGCCGCGTCGCTGCTCGGCTCGATCGGAGTGCCGTCTCGAAAGAGCTGGCCCTTCGGATCGTAGCCGGTCCCCGAAAGCGACACGACAGTCCCTCCCGCGATCACCTCTTGCACGGTCATCTGATTTTGCGTCAAGGTCCCTGTCTTGTCTGAGCAGATCATTGTCGTGCTTCCCAGCGTTTCCACGGCCGGGAGCTTGCGGATGATGGCATTGCGCCGCGCCATCTTCTTCATGCCGACGGCCAGCGTAATCGTCACCGCTGCCGGCAACCCTTCCGGAATCGCCCCCACGGCCAACGCGACCGAGGCCATGAACATGGCGAACCACGACTGTCCCCGCACCAAGCCGACCACGAACGTCAGGGCCGCCAGCCCGAGAATCACGTACAGCAACGTCCGGCTAAACGCCGCGATGTCTCGCGTCAGCGGGGTTTCCAGATTGGGCGTCGAGGCGATCAGCTCGTTGATCCGGCCGATTTCCGTCTGATCTCCGGTCGCCACCACCACCCCCGTCGCCGTGCCGAAGGTCACGAGCGTCGACGAGTACGCCATGTTCCGATGCTCGGCCAGCGGCGTCTCCTTCGGTAACGATTCGGCCTGCTTCCCGACCGGCACCGATTCCCCCGTCAAGGCCGACTCGTCGACCTGAAGGTTTCGGCAACGGGTCAATCGCAGGTCGGCCGGCACCTTGTCGCCCGACTGCAAGAGCACCAGATCCCCCGGCACCAGCTCGGCCGCGCCCAGACGCCGGACCTCTCCGGCTCGAATCACGGTGGCCTCGCTCGACATCCCCCTGGCCAGCGATTCAATCGCCCGCAGCGCCTTCGACTCCTGCACGAACCCGATCACGGCGTTGACAAGCACCACCCCGAGAATCACTCCCGCGTCAACCCACTCGTTCAGCAGCGCCGTCACGACTCCGGCCGCAATCAGAATATAAACAAGCGGCTGATGCAATTGCATCAAGAACAGGACCAGCGGGCTGGTTCCCGGTTTCGGGGTGAGTATGTTGGCCCCGAATTGCTCCTTCCGATGACCGATGGCAAACAGGTCGAGACCCCTGGCGGGATCGGTTTCCAGATATTCGAGCACCTCTTGCGTGCTGAGGTGGTGCCAGTGCTTCCCGAGCAATTCCTGCATTGTGGTAGTGCCTTCACGTCAATTCCGGAGCCGACCCGCAGGGCTGCCGAGTGACGACTCGAACCGCGGCGATACGCCGATTCCCTTCCTCTGGATCCGATCCGGCGAGCAATCATTCCGTCGTCCCTTCGAAAAAGAAAGCCCCTCGAAACTCGCCGACCTTCGGGCACGAACCGAAGGGGAACAGCCCCCCCTTCCGGAGGGGTCGAGCGACATCCACATCCTCTGGAGTCTCTCTTGGTAGAATCGGTCACAAGGCCGAATCGGGACGGCGGTCGCCCCCGATCGGCGAGTCGAACCCCGTGAACCCCGACTGTTGAGACCTCCTCCCATGAGCCGCGACCAGACTCTGCTCTCGCTGCGCAATCGCTCGGCCGATCGGACCCTCCGCCCCTCGGTCCGCTTCAATCCGAGTCTCACCTGCGTCCTCTTGCTCACACTCTCCGCTCCCGCAATTGCCCAGCACGAGCCTCGGCCCGGCGATCGCCTCGAACGCAAGGGAGATGAAATCGTCGTTGCCGGTCAGTTGTTCCACACGACCGCTCCGGTCGTCCTCTGGACCGATCCCGGCGGCTACGACGCCTACCGCGTCGATCGCCGCTTCGTCCCCCTGGCAGAGGCCGGCTGGAAGGCCTCCGAGGCGGCCGGGCTCCGATCCCCCGTCCGCTTCGGGCTGCGAGGCAATCGGCTCTCCCCCGATCAGGTTGAGCAGGTCCGCGGCGGCGGCTGGTCGTTACCCATGCTGCAAGACGTCGTCGATCAGTTCGTCCTCCATTACGACGTGGCCGGCACCAGCCGCAACTGCTTCCGCGTGCTGCACGACTCCCGAGCCTTGAGCGTTCACTTCATGCTCGACCTCGACGGCACCATCTATCAGACCATGGACCTGAAAGAATCCGCCTATCACGCCACCATCGCCAACCAGCGCTCCATTGGCATCGAGATCGCCAACATGGGCGCTTATCCCCCCGCCAACGCCTCGGCCCTCGACCGCTGGTACACCCATTCCAACGACGGCAACACCCGCCTGACCATCCCCGGCGGTCCCGAGGCCGCCGGCATGAAGAACCTCAATGCCAGCTTCCGACCCGCCCGCAACGGACCCATCGTCGGCGTCGTCCGAGGGATGGAACTGAAGCAGTACGACCTGACCCCCGAACAGTACGACTCCCTCATCAAACTCACCGCCACCCTCTGCACCGTCTTTCCGAAGCTCAGGTGCGACTACCCACGCGACGAGCACGGCAACCTCATCACCGACACGCTCTCTCGCGAGGATTGGGAATCGTATCAAGGCATTCTCGGCCACTTCCACGTTCAAACCAACAAGGTCGATCCCGGCCCCGCCTTCCAGTGGGACACCGTTATCGACGGCGCCCGGTCTTTGATGAACCCCCCCGCGAACGACCCCAAGTGACCTCAACACCGTTCGAGGTTTCGGAGCATCGTCAGGTTGGATTTGATGGTTTCAGCCCCTCTCCCCGCGCGTTACGATAAATGGGTGAGCCTTGTCTTGATGGACCATCGCGTCGAGTCGTCACCGACCTGGCGAGATTCCCTCTCCCGACCCTCGCTCCCCCCCTGTTGTTGCGGGGAGCCCGGCGCCGGGTGAGTCGGGCTCCTCTCCCAAACCTCTCCCCCGGGTTGCGAGGGAACAGGTGGCCGCAAGGCCGGGTAAGGGGACTTGCGTCGCGGCGGACTGAGAGGCACCAACCTCTCGCACCCATCAACACCGGGCGATCGGCCGGGAGGGGTCCCGGTCGATCGACACCTTGTCCACGGTTTTCCCTCCCCAATCGCACCGACCGACGACGGCGGCCCGCAACCCGAGTCGCCGCTGCGCCCGATCGGCCGCCGGGGTTCTCTTTTGCGGAGCACGTTCCCACGATGACCCCCTCGAATTCGAACCCGTCGCGTCGATCCTTCCTGCAGCAGACCGGCGCCGCCGCCTCGGTCTCGGCCCTGGCCGGCGTGTACGTTCCGGCGGTCCACGCGAGCGAGCAGAACACGATCAAGGTCGCCCTCGTCGGCTGCGGCGGTCGCGGCACCGGCGCGGCCGCCAACGCCCTGTCGGTCCAGAACGGACCGATCAAGCTCGTCGCCATGGCCGATGTCTTCGAAGACAAACTGACCAACAGCTTTAACTATCTCGAAGACAAGTACTCGAGCCAGATGGACGTCCCCGAGGACCGCCGCTTCCTCGGCTTCGACGCCTACAAGAACGCCATCGACTGCCTTGACCCCGGCGACGTGGTCATCATGACCACCCCCCCCGCCTTCCGATGGCCCCACTTTTCCTACGCCATCGAAAAGGGTGTCAACACCTTCATGGAAAAGCCCGTCACGGTCGACGGCCCCACCACCCGCCGCATGATCGAGCTGGGCGAAAAGGCGAAGGAAAAAAACCTGAAGGTCGGCGTCGGCCTCATGTGCCGCCACTGCGACGCCCGCAAGGCCCTCTACGAACGCATCAAAAACGGTGAGATTGGCGACCTCCTCACCCTCCGCTCCTACCGCCAGGTCGGCGGCGGCGGCCTCATCGGCCCGAACACGAGCGATATGACCGAGCTGATGTACCAGATCCGCAACTTCCACGGCTTCATGTGGGCCAGTGGTGGCGTGATCATGGACTACATGATCCACAACATCGACGAATCGTGCTGGATGAAGGACGCCTGGCCCGTCACCGCCCAGGCCCAGGGGGCCCGGCTCTACCGCGAAGACAAGGTCGATCAGAACTTCGACAACTACTCGATCGAATACACTTTCGACGACGGTACCAAGCTGTTCGTCTACACCCGCAACGTCCCCCGTTGCCACCAGGAGTTCGCCAGCTACGCCCACGGCACCAAGGGCTCGGCCGTCATCTCCACCAACTCCCACACCCCGGCCAAGACCCGCATCTACGCCGACCAGCGCATCGACCAGGGCGAACCCGTCTGGGCCTTCCCCCAGCCCGAGCCGAACCCCTATCAGCTCGAATGGGACCACCTGATTGCCGCCATCCGCAACGACGAACCCTGGAACGAGGTCAAGCGCGGCGCCGAGGCCAGCCTCGTGACCGCGATGGGCCGCATGGCCGCCCACACCGGCCGCATCGTCACCTTTGACGAAATGCTCAACCACGACCACGAGTTCGCCCCCGAGGTCGATCAACTCACGCTCGACTCCCCCGCCCCACTCCAGCTCCTCGCCAGCGGCATCTATCCCCAGCCCGAACCCGGCCGCCTCCGCGACCGCGAGTTCTGAACCCCACCACCCCGGCCGATCTCCCCCTCAGCTTGGGGGATCGGCCGATCCTCCGTTGGTTGGAGCGATTCGTGGACGACGTTCGTCTTTTGATCGACTTCCATAAAGATGCAACCCGCCAGGGACCAGGCAGCGATGCAGAGACGGAACGCGCCCTCACCCTGGCCCGGGTCGACCGGTCGAAGCCCCTCACCATCGCCGACATCGGCTGCGGCACCGGCGCGTCCACCCTCGTCCTCGCTCGCCTCCTCAACGCAACGATCACCGCGGTCGACCTGTTTCAGGACTTCCTTGACGTGCTTGAAACGCGCGCAAGCGAGCAAGGCCTTTCTGAGAAAATCACAACCCTTTGCGCGTCGATGGATGCGCTCCCCTTTGCAGATGAGCAATTCGATGTGATCTGGTCCGAAGGCGCCATCTACAACATCGGATTTGAGAACGGCGTCAAAACCTGGAACCGGTTCTTGAACGTCGGCGGCCTCCTGGCCGTGTCGGAGATCACCTGGACCACCGGTTCCCGGCCGGCCGAGCTCCAGGCCCACTGGGAGCGGGAATATCCCGAGATCGACGTCGCCTCTTCCAAACTGCGCGTTCTGGAACAGAATGGTTATATGCCGATCGGCTACTTTGTCTTGCCCGAGCATTGCTGGCTCGACCATTACTACCGGCCGATCCAACATCGCCTGGACCAATTCCTCGCTCGGCACGATCACCGCGCCGACGCGCAAGCCATCGTCGACGCGGAAATTCGAGAAATCGCACTCTACGAGACGTACCGCGCCTCTTACAGCTACGGTTTCTATCTTGCACGAAAGGTGGGTCGGCACACGACATAATACCCCGACGCACCTCCCCTCCGCTCACTCCCCTTCTCCCGTCACCTCCTTCACCTTCTCGAAAAAGGCCCGCTTCCGCTCCGTGTTCAAATCCCAACGCACCGGCGGCGACTGATAGCCGTCCTCGTAATCGTTCTTCCCCGGATCGAAGAACCCCCACGACGCAAATTCCCCGATCGCCGCCGCCATGTTGTTCGTTGGTTGATCAAAATCAAAGTGATCGTCCTCATTAAAGAGGATCGGCATCGGTCGATACCCCGGCACGTCCCGACACTGACGCACCATCTCCCCAATCCTCGCCGGGTCCTTCACGCCGTTGCCGTGCACGAGCAAGAAATCCGACGCCCGCACCACATTCTCCTTCGGCACCGTCCCCCCGCCGTAGCTCGTCCCCACCAGTAGCCGCCGACCGTCCCGCGTCCGCCCTTTCACCTGCGCGATCAGCTCATGCACCCGATCCGGCTTGAGAATGTCGTGATCATACCGCACGTTGCACTCATTATTCACTTCGATGATTACATTTGTGTATCCTCGATCGAATACCCAGTCCACCGCATTGTCCACCGCCTGCTTGACCGTCTCCTCATCCCTCAGTCGCTCATCCTGCCCGAAATAGAAGATCCCCAGAATCGCCACCATCCCCAGCTCATCCGCCCGATCGAGAATCCGTTCCAGTCGATCCATGTACTCCGGCCTCAGGCTCCCATCCTCTTTGATCGCCGAGTTGTGCCACGGTTGCTCCCTCGAATACCCCTCCGGACTCCCCCCCTGCAGGTTGATCGTGAACGCCAAGAGCCCGTGCCTTCTCCACTCGGGCATCGCCTCGATGAACTCCCTCGTATTCCGCTCCGCGTCGTACTCCCCCGTATCCGGATACGCCCACCGATGCCTCGTCTCCGGGTTCAGGTCATCAAAGATCCCTTGCACCATTCTTGAGTTCATTAACAACCCTTCAATCTTATTCCCGTTCCATTCCCTCCCCTCATACGTCGGCGACCCGTTCAGGAAAAACGCCTCCCCCCGGATCTCCACTTTCGTCTTCCGCTTCGGGGTATCCTCTGCCCCGAAGGCATGAATCGAACCCAACATGATCATCAGCGCCGTCGTCATCCATCTCATCGGGAGTGGCCCTTATTCCCTGTCAACCCTCGAAATTCCCAACGTCCGACCTCTCTCCCATACCCGACCTCTCCTCTCCATGCAACGCCCTGAACCACGGCCCGTCCCTCCCTCACGCACGCAAGGCCAGGAAGTGAAATCCCCAGCAATCCCAGACCAACTGGAGCGAATGGTTTCTTGTTGAGCATGCCAGGGCTGGGTAAAGTCGACTCAGACCGGCGTTGCCCCACCACTGCGTCCTCGGGTTCGGAGATGAGTACACGCTGATTCTGCGAGTGATTTGATGAAGACAAACAAGCGATTCTGCATTTCTCACATGATTGTCGTGGCAACGGTGCTTGCATCCTCTGACGCTCTGCAAGCCGAAACCACCATTGAACAGATCACGAAGGCGACCGCATTCGTCAAACAGTCCGACTTCGGTGAAGGCTCGGCGTTCTGCATTCGCCCCGATGGCTTATTTGTCACGAATGCGCATGTCCTGCAAAGCCTGCAACTGCTCGATGAGGTTCCGCTCATCGTGAACTCCGGTCAATTTGGTCAGGAGCAGGAAGTCAAGGCGACGCTGCTCAGCGCCCATCACGAGTGGGATCTCGCCCTCTTGAAAGTTGAGGGCCAGACCGACTGGCCGTTTCTCGAAATCCTCTCGCCCGATCAGGAACTCCAGTTGGGACAGGTCGTCCGAGCGTTCGGCTTCCCCTTCGGAACGCTTCCAGGCGGAAAAAACCCATCCATCACCATGAACCAGGGGCGTGTCAGCTCGCTGGCTCGTGATGAGAACGGCCACCTGACCGATGTTCGGTTCGACGCTGCCATCAACCCCGGCAATTCCGGAGGTCCGCTCGTCGATGAGCAAGGCCGCGTCATCGGGGTCGTCGTCGCCAAAATGCCCCCGCCGGCAGAACGAACCAGCTTTGCAGTCGGTTACAAACGCTTGCTCGAGTTTCTCAAGCAGCCTGGACTCAGCATGCGTACCGAAGTCGCGACCTGGGACGATCGTGACCAGCCGATGGAGTTCCACATCCGTGTCATTTCCGACTTCGGCGCCATCCGCCCCGACACGATTGAGGTCGAACTCTCCCCGGACGGTGAGACCCGAAACGTCCAGCAAGCGGCCCTCGCTGAAGACCTCGATGAGCTTGTCGTGAACCTGGCGCCCGACACGCGCAACGATCTTCAGTTGCTCTTGCGACGTGGGCAGTCGGCCAACGAGCCCACCGAGGACGAATTGCTGCGCATTGCCGACCAGGTCATTCACCCCCCGAGCGGCACGCGACTCTCGGACCTCGCTCGCCTGATCCGCGTTCCCAAGGACCAAGCCGCTCTGGAGCTTCGATCCGGCCGTTCCATGCGCGTGGAGTTGACCGATCTCGTCAAGGCCGACGAATTACTCCCTCCCAACGTCTGGAACGCCTCGACGGTCCACGTCGATGATCCGCAAGCCGGCTACATCGACTGTGTGATTCGAGCCAGGCGAGACGGAGAGACCCTCAAGGAATTCGCGCTAACCTTTCCCCTGGCTCAGCGCCCCCTCTTCTCCCAGTTCCCGGCTGATCCCCCGGTGCTCGACGAGCAAGGGGCCCTCGATGCCTTGAGCATTCAGATTCCCCTGCAAGGGACCGTCACCTTCAATGTCGGGCGGTTCATTCCCCAAAACGGCCCGATGGACCAGGCCTTTACCGCCATTGCCCTCCTGTATCCGGGCGGTCGGCAACCGCCTCCGGGCAACTTTTCCCTGATGGGGCCGTTCATCCGAATCAATGGAAAGCTCTGGCACTACGGCATGGCTCCCCCTGGCCCCTATCCTCCGAACATCCTTCCGGTGGCCTTGAAAGAGGGCTTCTGGGATTGCGAGGTCCTCCGCGATTGGTCCGCCGCAACCCAGGACACCACGTTGCAGAACGGCGAGGTCACCATCCAGCACCCCGAGGACGACCGCAGCATCCTCACCATCCGAACGCCCCAGGGAAAGCCGGCAACCTATCGCATTCGCTTCTTCGTAAACGCGCAGCCTCCGACCCTCTGAACCTTCACCCCGCCCCTGTCCCGGATCACCGCGGAGTGGCTGGAGTCATCCTGACCCCAGCCATTCCGTCAAACGGATCGGAAGGATGCGAGCCGATCCCGATCACCTCCCAAACAGCTCCGCGCAGGCGTCGTCTTCGAGCACCTTCTGCGCGATCGGGACGCTGACTTCGACCGTGGCGAACCCCGAGGACGCATCCTCGAACGATCCGATCTGAATGTCTGAGAAGCTGCCCGTCGCCCCTCCTTGCACCGAGACTTCCACCTCGAAGAACACCGGGCCGTCGTTGATCGGGGTGAAGCGCAGCGAGACCTCCTCGTCCAGGTCGAAGGGATCAAGCAAGATCACCCCCGCGCTGGCAGGATGAGTGACGGAGCGATGGAGAATCTGCGGTGATCGTTCAATCTCAAAAAGATCGCCCGCGTCATTCACTTGAAAGATCCTGATGTAGGTGAACACCAGCCCGATGGTGAAGGGGGCGGGATTCCGGCCGAATGGCGGTGAGCCACCGGGCGTCTCGGCCGGGAAGTGCCGCATTCGCCCTCTCGCGGCCACCCGAGCACGGAATTCGTACTCGATCCCGGTCAGGATGTCTCCCCCGGCAATCCCCGACAGATACGCGAAATCGGCTCCGATCACCCCGCGCTTGTTCTGAACGAAATTGCTGCAGCCAAACGCCTGGCCTCGGATCCGACCAACATTGGCGTTGGTGAAGTTGGCCGTCAACGTATTCGCACCGCCGCATGAATCAAGGATCGGCACAAATTGTTGTTTTTCATTGACAGTGTTCAATTCCGTATCGATTTCATCAGGCTCGATGGGGCTGTAGAGAATCAGGCAGGCCAACCACTGGAGGAAGTCTCCAATGCCGTTCATTCTGCACCTCCAATAATCTCAAGCAATCGTTCGGAACCCAGGACCGATCGGGTCCTATCCGCGATCCGTCTTTTTGCTCGGCCGAGTGCGTTGTTTTTCCGGCTTGATGGCCTGAAGCTCGTTGACTTCGTCCTCGATTCCAAGCTTCCGCAGAATGGCCTGGTGCAGCTCGACCTGGCGCTTGAGCGACTTCTCACTGAGGAGATCCTCAGGCTGGATGGGCGTCCGCTCACGATTTCTTGAGGTCTTGAAGACCTGGACTTCCTTCTTGTGGTCTTTGAGGCTCGACTTCCGAGGCTCCACCGCCCCGACGAGCATCGCCGGATCCCGCAGGATCTCGCTCCGTACGTTCGGGGAAAGCTGGGTCGTCATGCCAATCAGCTCAGCCATCTTCTCCACGACGTCCTTCAGCTCAATCGACGTTTTCCCGGCAACCCTGGACTGGGCAGATGGTTTCGCCATGAGAGATCGCCCTTCGAATGAAGTGTGGATCATTTGACGTGAACTCGGGAGCTTCGTCGGCTCCCGAATCATTGAAGATACAAACCTGGCCCTTCGAGACGCGATCAGAAAATGAGTCGTTTCTCGAGAAAAAATCGGCCAGGTCACGGTGTGGCTCGGTCATCCTGACTGCAGCCAGCCTCGCTCCCGAAGTCGAAATCACGCCACTCCTGCTCGAAAAGTTCGTCCCCGCTTCAGATTATTATGACGATCACTCCTCAATTTCTCGATGGGATTGAAGACGAGGCCTTCCCATCTCGTGCGAGGCGACGGAGCCGCCCGGTGCCGAGCCGAGGGAGCCCACACCCTGCGCCGCCGAGGACAACCATCAGGCGCAGCGCAACCATCGAGTCTCACACCATGAGCCCCGCAACTCCTCCCCTGAACGGATCGGGAGGACTGAGGTCGAGATGCCCCCAACCACCCTGCCCAGACCCACGCAACGGGTCTTGGCCACCCGAGAGTTCATGCAGTCCTTCGGCGACGCCTCAGCCACACCCCGAGCCCAGCCAGGCCGCCAATGGAGGCCAGGACCAGGCTCGATGGTTCGGGAACCGCCCTCAAATGGATGTTGTCCACGGCCAAGGTGAGCGGGAACAGGTTGCCATCGGAATCCAGCTCGAAGCCACTCACGATGTTCAAAGAGAGTGAATGAATCTTCGTGAATCCACTCGGGCGAATCGTGCTGAACGTACTCGACCCAGTCCGATAGGCGATGCGGTCGCCACCGCCACTGGTCAACTGGACGCGACTATTTTCGTCGGTCTCGACCTCGAACGGCCCGCCTCCGGGGTTGTTCAGGTTGGCGATGTCCATCGAAATGAGGCTGAACGACCGGCCGTCCAGCCTGGTAATTGTAACCTCTGCCCCCGAGGCGTTGCCGGGATCACTGTCGAGAAGCGCGTTGTTGCCGCCTCCGAGGTCGCTGACCATCTGCCTGTCACCGAACCCGACGAAGTTCAGCCGGTAACCGTTCTCGGTCAGGCTCGTGAACAGTCCCGTCGGCTGCCCATCGAAGGTCAGCACCGACTCGGCCGTTGCCCTGCTCGTTGCACCGGCCATCACGGCCGACGCAACCGCCACCACGGCCAGCATTCTGAAGCTTCTCATGAGCACAATCCTATGGTGATTGATGTGTCAGATTTTCCTGCGCACCTGTCTTGCACACCCGCCCTCGCTCGCGAGTACCGTGGGTGTGGTCCAGGCGGCGGTCGTCCGACGTTATCCCTACGCGACCAGCCTTGCAAGTCAAAAAATCAAAAAATCCTTGTTTGGCTTGAGTGATCAGATCTGGCGAAGCCATCTCATGGCCATGCTTTGCGGTGGGTTCGCTGGGGTCATTCTGACCGCAGGCCGTTTCGAGACGGATCGGGAGGACTGAGGTCGAGATGCCCCCAGCGAACCCGCCCGACCCGCTCCCGAAGTCGTGGTCATCGCGCTCTTGCGCGGAAATTCCGTCCCCGCGTCTGATTTCTTGTGACTAAGGCTCCCCCTTTTCTCGATGGTTTTAGACAGCCAGGCCCTCATCCCCCGACGCGCGGCGACGGAGCCGCCCAGGGGCCGAGACGAAGACGCTGTATCCCCCGCGCTTCCGCGGACAACCGCAGCACGCACCGAATCGCACCGCAACCATCGAGGCCCCCACCATGAGCCCAAGCAATCCCGCCTCCCTCGACCACGATTCGAGCCGTCCCCAGCGCTCCCCCGGCCCTCGGACCGATCGGGGCAAGCGGCGCAGCAGGCAAAACGCCCGGCGACACGGGATGACCGCCGCACTGCCGATCGGAGACGACGAGGCGAAACTCATGCAGGACTTCGCCGATCGCTGGACCAGGCAACTCGGCGCCGACACCGAGGCCGAGGAAGCCCTCATCCGCGCCTCGGCCGTTGCCTATGCGCGTTTCGAACGCTGCCGAAAGGTCGAGGAGGCATCCCTCGGCGACGCCACACGAAAGGCCGTCGCACGCTGGGAAGCGAAGCAGCGGCACCGCGTACGCAGCCTCGCGCAGAACCTCAACCACGATCCGATCAACACCGTCGCCGATCTCGAAGCGACCTCCTTCGGCTGCGAGTGGCTCCTGCGCCACTGGGAGCAGCTCGACGCGAAGCTCGCCCAGGGGCTCCGCTGGGACCAGGACGACTGCCCCCGCGCCTTGCGGATGCTCGGCGTCTACCCGCAGGCCCCCGGCCCCGACGCCGACCCCTGGCTTCGTTCCCTCTGGCGGCTCGCCCGCGTCTGCTCCGGAATGCCCGTCGATCCCTCTTTCGGCCCGCCGATCGACCCCGTTCCCGCCCGCCTTGAACTTCGTCAGCTCATCGCCGAGGAGATCGACCGCCTCGACACCCTCCGTCAGACCCTCTGGGAATCGCAAGACGGCCCCGAAGCCGAGGCCGTCGCCCACCTCGGCCTCATCGACACCACCAAGGACGGCCAGCTCCGCCAGCGCTACCGCCGCGAAGCCTTTTCCGAGATGACCCGAGGCATCAACCAGCTCATGCGCCTCCGCGTCGAACGCAGCAAGGATCAGGACCGCCAGTGGCACCAGGCCCACCCCCACGTCTCCCGCAAGCGCGTCGCCGAAACCCCCTCCACCGGCGCCGGCTTCCCCAACCGGGCGGCCCCCGACCCCGCCCCGCCTCCTCCCGCCGCGCCTTGCCCGGTCGATTCCCGAAACGAACCCCCGCAATCCCCTCCCGAAGCCTCAGGCGATCGTCTCAATCCCCTTCGAGATCACGAGATGCGTTGCGAGCCTTCGGCCGATCCCTCCGCCGCCGATCAGCGCACCGAGCCCCGATTCGACGGCCATTCCGCCCCCTCCGATCCCTCCTTCAGCCCCGAACCCAGCCGGCCGCCGGCCCCCAGCGGCTCCCGAGACGACGCCTGGCGGTCCTGATCGGCCCCTGATCGAAGCCTCGAACCCCCTCTCCCGACCCTTCCCAGGGCCGGGATGCGCCCAGCGACCATCCCCACCGAACCCCGATCGGAGCCCCCCCTCGTGCGACCCGATTCCCCCGCCCCGATGGCCCCTCGGCCATTGATCCCCGACTCACGATCCCCGATCATCGAGCGGTCGAGGTCGAGGAGCCTCCGCGCCGTCGAGGTTCCGGGCGACCGAGAGGAGCCGCGATCGAGGACGCTCCGGGGTCGGGTCGGCCCCTGGACGGGAGGAGTTTGGGTGTCGAACGCAATGGAGCCCACCGCGCCAACCGCCGGCCAGCGGGCCGCTCGGGTCCGAGGAACGCTCGGCTGGGTCTGGACCGTCTTCGGGCCGTTCGTCGGCCTGGTCCTGATCATCGCCCTGTTTGCCTGGCTGACGAGAGACTCGGGCGCCTTCATGTCCGCCTACAACTGGCGGACGATCGCCGTGCAATCGGTCATCGTCGGCACGGCGGCCCTGGGGATGACCCTCATCATGATCGTCGGTGGCATCGACCTCTCGGTCGGCTCGGCGGTGGCCCTGGTGACGGTCCTGGCCGCCTCGCTCGTCGGCGGCTTCGACCTGCCGGTGCCGATGCTCCCCGGAGCGCTCGGCGGCGACTGGCTTCAGCGGCTCGCCGGGGGCGACTCGGTCGCGGTGCCGCCGGTCCCCTTGCCGGTGGCGATGGTCTCCGGGGTCCTGCTCGGCGGTCTCTGCGGCCTGGTCAACGGCACCCTGATCACCAAGCTCAACGTCGTCCCCTTCATCGTCACCCTGGGCACGATGAAGGCGTTCCGAGGCCTGGCGAAGTGGTCGGCCGGCAGCACCTCGGTCTACATCGACGACGCGGACAAAACCCCCTGGTTCAAGGGGCTTCTGGCGACCGACGCCACCCTGCCCCCCGGCATCGAGGCCCAGCTCAGCCGGGTTCCGGGAGCGGCCGGGCCGGTCGTGCAGGAAGTCGCCCGCCTGGCCCCCGGCGTCTGGATCCTGCTCGGCCTAAGCGTTCTGATCGCCCTGATGCTCCGCTCCAGTCTGCTCGGCCGATATGCCTACGCCGTCGGCTCGAACGAGGCCACCGCCCGGCTCTGCGGCCTGAACGTCTCGGGGATCAAGCTGGCCATTTACAGCCTGGCGGGTCTGCTCACCGGCCTGGCCGGGGTGATGCAGTTCACCTACCTCGGCGGCACCGGCGACCCGACGACGGCCGAGGGGCTGGAGCTTCAGGTCATCGCCGCCGTGGTCATCGGCGGCGGCAGCCTCAGTGGCGGCGAAGGCCGGGTGCTCGGCACCTTGATCGGCGTCCTCATCATGTCCGTCCTGAACAACGGCAGCGTACACGCCGGATTCCCGAACCCCGTGCAGGACATCATCATCGGCGTCATCATCATCGCCGCCGTCACCCTCGATCGCCTCCGCCACCGGGGAGACGCCTAAGAACCCGCCTCGGCCCCGCGTTGTGGAAAGAGAACGAGGGACGCAATCCTGCCCCGCCCCGTGTCGCCTTGATTGCCCTCGTTTCGACCACTCTTCCAAGAAAACGGTCCCCAAGTTCCCAAGCCCTCGGGAGACGCGTGTATGAACCGCCTGACCCCCCCGGCCGTTGCCCTCTGCCTGGCCCTAATCAGTCCCTTGCCCGACGCCCTCGCCCAGGAGCACGGCATGCACGCTCATGATCGGCGGACCGTCACCGTCTCCGGCCTCGGCGAGATCTCCGCCGCCCCCGACGTGGCCGACATCTCCGTCGGGGTCGTCACCGAGGCTCAGACCGCCCGAGACGCCCTTTCGGCCAACAACCAGGCCGTGAGCACCCTCACCGAACAGCTCAAAGGGCGAGGCGTGGCCGCCAAGGACATCCAGACGACCAACATCAACCTCAACCCCCGCTACGCGCAGCCCGAGCCCCCCCAGCCCGGCCGCCCTCGCCCACCCCAGGAAGCCTTCACCCCTCGGATCATCGGCTACACCGTGACCAACTCCGTCCGCGTGACTGTGCGCGATCTGGACAAACTGGGCGAGCTGCTCGACGCCGTCGTCACCGCCGGGGCGAACCAGATGAACGGCATCAGCTTCCGAATCGAGGAGTCTCGCGCCCTGCTCGACGAGGCTCGCAAGCGCGCCGTCGCCGACGCAAAACGCAAAGCCGAGCAGCTTTGCGGGGAACTGGGCGTGGTCCTCGGCGTCCCGGTCTCGGTCAACGAGTCCGGCGGATTCCTGCCCCCTCCCCAGCCGATGATGGGCCGGGCCATGATGATGGCTTCCGAGTCGGTCCCCGTCTCTCCGGGTGAGGAGCAGCTCAGCGTCTCCGTTCAGGTCGTCTTCGAGATCAGCACGCCGGACTGACGGACCGACGCCTTGAAGTCCCCGGTCCCGGCAACGTCCCCTATGGAAGAATGTGCAATCGCCTTCAAGTTCCGGGTCGTTGCCGGTCGAACCTTGCGTTGACGCCCCTCCCAGGGCGGTCTAGGATGGCCAGACCTCAAACTCACCGAGCCGGATCACCGGAGACCGCCGTCCTCGAAGTTCGCCAATGCGGTCCCTTTTTTTAAACAATCCAGTTCGTCCGGGCGCTCCGGCGTCCTACGGTTGAGGAAAAACGAATCGGGGCCTCGGCAACCTGCGACGCGGGTGTCGGTCGCCCCCACAAGGCGTCTCTCAAACGGATTGACCTGACGCCTGGCACACAGGGAAGTGCGATCGCGCATGCCCAGCACGTCGAGCTTGCGGAGCCCCGTCCGACCCCCTCGCCCCCCCGCGGCCCTGCCGTCGGATTGGGATCAGGATCTGTCCGCCGCCCCCCTCGCCCCCCCTGTCGCGGTCCATGAGGCCCCCCCCTCGGCCCAGGCCTCGAACTCGCGACGAATGGCCTCGAACTTCGCCGCCCTGAGCGCGGCCGAGATCGCGTGCCGGGCCATCTCGATGGTCGTCACCCTGGCCCTGGCCCAGCGGCTCGGCCGGGAAGGCTACGGCCGGATCGAGTTCGCCTTCAATGTGGTCTTCTGGCTCGTCCTGCTCGTCCGGGAAGGGCTCGACGTCATTGCCACCCGAGAGATCGCCCGCCACCCCCGCCTCATCCGCCCGCTGGTCAACCACATCCTGGCCATCCGGGGGTGCCTGGCCGTCGCCCTGCTCACCGGCCTCGTCGCTGTCGGTTGGTTCGCCTTCTCCGAGCCTTCGGAGTGGCTGCTCCTGTCCCTCTACGGCCTGATGCTCCTGTCCACCGCCATCGGCCTCGACTTCGTCTACCGAGGGCTGGAGCGGATGACCCTGGTCGCCGTCTCGCTCCTGATCCGGACGGCCATCTACGCCCTTGGCGTCGGCCTTTGGGTCACCGACATCACCCGGATCGAGTGGGTGCCGATCTGCCTCGTGGCCGGAGAACTCTGCGGGATCGCCCTGGTCTGGGCCTGCTACCTGCGATCCTTCGGCCCCCCTCGCCTGACCCTCCGGGGCACTCGGGCCTTGCGGACGATCCTCCGACGTGGAAGGCCGGTCTACGTCATCCAGGTCTCTCAGGCCGTCATCGGCTCGGCTGACCTGCTGATCGTCGGCCTGCTCAGCCAGTGGGCCGACGTCGGCCTCTACGGCGCTCCTCACCGGGTCGTGGCCGCCATCCTGACCTTCGGGATCATCTTCCGCCAGGTCGTCTTCCCCATGCTCGCCCGATGCTGGCGATCCTCTCCCGCCGAAGGCCAGGCGGCGCTCGACGGGATGGTCCGGGCCTTGATGCTCGGCCTCGTACCTGTGGCCGTCGGGGCAACTGTGCTGGCCGACCCCTTGATCGGCCTCTTGCTCGGCCCCGAGTATGCCGGGGCGGGGCTCCTGCTCGCCGTCGGGGCCTGGCGGATCCCGCTCTTGACCCTGGCCTTCCTCTACCAGTCGGCCCTGATCGCCCTGAATCGCGAGGCGGCCGGTGTTCGAATGCTGATCGGGGCCGCCGTCCTGATCGGCCCGTTGACGGCGGTCTTCCGCCTCCAGTTCGGCCTCGTCGGCGCGGCCGAGGCGGTCCTGATCGTCGCGTCCTTGCTGACCCTTGCCGGGTATCGCCGCCTGCGGGCCGAGGGCCGAGCACCGGCCTGGCACCATCACCTCGGCCCTCCGCTGCTGGCCTCGCTGATGATGGTGCCGGTCTGCCTGGTGCTGGCCCTGTGGCACGTGGTTCCCGCGGTCCTCGGCGGCGCGGCCGTTTACCTCGGGACCCTGGTGCTGCTCAACGCCCTCCCCATGACCGAGCTTCGATGCCTGCTCCGACGCTGAGCGGAACCGGCATCGAGCCGACCACGGTGGCGGTTACCGCGACTCAGGCCACGCGGTCCTCTCGTCGTCGTCGATGACGGACGAACAGCCCAACCGCCAGCCCTCCCATGCCCATCATGCCGAGCGTAGAGGGCTCAGGAATCGCGAGCACCTGACCTCGGATCTCGCCGGCCGGGTTCAGCGCGGTATGGATATTGACATACCAGAGGCCGGCGATCAGTTGATCGGCCTGGGCACTGGTGATGGTGGTCGAGCCAATCAACTGGCCGGAGGCCGGTTGCGGCAAAGGGACACCGCTCGGTCCGCCGGCCAGCCAGACTTGAACTCCGGCGGTGACTCCCGGACCTGCCGGGCCGTGCAGGTGGGCGCCCGGCGCGACGATCGGCCCAGTGAGCCCCTCGTACTCAATGTCCCACGACAGCAAGAGCGACGTCGTGTCGAGCTTCAGAATTCCGCTCCCTTTCGGATCAAAACCCGAAGGAATGTTAGGAGTCGGCACCTCCTGCAAGGTGTCGAGCGTGGTGGTGAAGGTGATTGTTGACGCCCCGGCCAACGGTGCAATCACGATGGAAAGAACAAGAGCAAAGAATGCTTGGTGAACAATCTTCATGGAAGATCCTCGAAATCCTTGATGACTTTATCCCTGGCTTCCTTCACAAGGCGGCACTGATTGTAGACCCGCGTTCGCAGTTCGGCCAGCACCAAGATTCGCTCGGGTCGTGATTGCGCGAGCAACGGACCTCGACACCTACCGCGGTTTCGTGGTCTTCGAGGCCCAGACCTACCGCTCACCCTTGCTTCGCGTTACTCTGAACACCCCGGATGGATGGAACTCGCAAAGAGGCCGATCCGGCCTGCATCGATGGAACCCGCAAGCCGAAGGAGCAACTCCCGTGGCCCTGACTCCCTCGACCATGCTCCCCCTGGGCACCCCTGCCCCCGACTTCGCCCTGCCCGATACCGACGGCCAGACCGTCCAACTGAGCGACTTCAAGGATGCCCCCGCCCTCGTCGTGGCCTTCATTTGCAACCACTGCCCGTATGTCAAACATATTCGAGACTCCTTGCGAGACGTGGCCAAGGAACTGCAATCGAACGGGGTTGCCGTCGTCGGCATCAGCTCCAACGACACCACGTCTCACCCCGACGACGCTCCCGAGAAGATGCGAGAGGAGAAGGATTCGGTCGGATACACGTTTCCTTATCTCTACGACGAAACGCAGAAGGTGGCCAAGGCCTACAAGGCCGCCTGCACGCCCGACTTCTACGTCTTTGACCGCTCCCATGCCCTCGTCTATCGCGGCCAGTTCGATGACAGCCGGCCTGGAAACGACATCCCCCTGACCGGCAAGGACCTGAAGGCCGCCGTCGATGCCGTTCTCTCCGGCCAGCCCGTCCCAGCCGAGCAGAAGCCGAGCATCGGCTGCAACATCAAGTGGAAACCCGGCAACGAACCCGAATATTTCAAAGGCTGAGTCCTGGTATGACTGAAAACATCAAAAAGTAGGAGTTTTTGTTTATGATGTGCCGAGTTGTCGTGCTGCTGGGCATGATCGGTTCGATGGCGACGGCGGCAGAGGCCGCCGGGGATCGGCCGCCGAACGTCGTGCTGTTCCTGATCGACGACCTGGGATGGACCGACCTCGCATGTTTCGGCAGCGATCTGTACGAGACGCCGAACGTCGATCGCCTGGCCCGCGAAGGGATGTCCTTCACTGACGCCTACGCCGCCTGCACCGTCTGCTCCCCCACCCGAGCGGCCGTCATGACAGGCAAGTACCCGGCCCGCCTGCGCGTGACCGACTGGATTCACGGTCACAAACGCCCGTTTGCGAAGCTGGCCATCCCCGAGTGGACCGAGTTTCTCTCGCACGATGAGACGACGATGGCCGAGGCCCTAAAACCACTCGGATATGCCTCGGTGAGCATTGGGAAATGGCACCTCGGCGACGAGCCGGAGCAGTGGCCGACGCATCACGGGTTCGACCGCAACATTGCCGGCTATGGCCGGGGTCAGCCGCCGTCGTACTTCGCACCGTACAACATCCCCACTCTGGAGGAGGGCCCCGACGGGGAAGACCTGACCGATCGCTTGGCCGAGGAGGCGGTGCAGTTTATAAAAGAGCACAAAGATCAGCCGTTCTTGGTCTACATGCCCCATTACGCGGTCCATACCCCGCTCCAGGCCAAGCAGGAGCTGGTTGAGTATTACCGGGCGAAGCTCACCCCAGACTTGCGGCAGACGAACCCCACGTATGCGGCGATGGTGCACACGATGGACGAGGCGATCGGCCGGGTGGTGGGGGCGATCGATGAGCTGGGGCTCGCCGAGGAGACGCTCATCATCTTCACCTCCGACAACGGCGGCCTGACCCTGCGCGACATTACGGACAACGCTCCGCTTCGGGCCGGGAAGGGGTCGGCCTACGAGGGAGGGGTCCGCGTTCCCCTGATCGTCCGCTGGCCGGGGACGGTCCCCCCCGGAACCTCCTGCGATGAGCCGGTCATCAGCAACGACCTGTTCGCCACGGCGCTCGACGTGGCCGGGGCTGAGGGGGTCGCGGCCTTGCCCGACGCCCAATCCCTGGTCTCCTTGCTCCGCGATCCCGAGGCCTCCCTCGACCGCGACGCCCTGTACTGGCACTACCCGCACTATCATCCCGGCGGCGCGACGCCTTACTCGGCCATCCGGGCCCGCGACTGGAAGCTGATCGAGTTCTTCGAGGCCGATCGGGTCGAGCTGTACCACCTGGCGGAAGATATCGGCGAATCCAGGGATCTTGCGGAATCGATGCCCGAGAAGGCGGCCGAGCTGGCCGAGCGGCTCGCCCTGTGGCGGGCCGAAGTCAACGCACAGTTTCCTCGGCCGAACCCGGATTACGACCCCGATCGAGCAGCCCAGACGCGGTGATCACTCGATGCGGTGGAGTCAGAATCCCGAGCGAATCTTGATCGAATCACGAATCAGGATTCGCTCGGGTGCTCGGGATCAGACTGGGTGCTCGCTGGGGGTGTGCCCGTTGTCGCTGCCGAGGGTTGGCTCGACGGAGACGGAAAAGCGGCTGAGGGCAGGGTCGTCGGTCCGATGGTAGACGGTCCGGTGGGGGAACGGGATCTCAATGCCCAGCTCGTCAAAACGGTTCTTCATGCGTCGAAGCAACTCGCGCTTCACGACCCACTGTTGCAGAGGGCGTGTCTTGATGAAGAACTTGATCATCACCGCCGAGTCGGCAAAGCCGTCGACGCCGAGCATGGTCGGGTCTTCCAGGATCAAGGGGCGGAACTTCGGGTCCCGGCGAAGTTCCTTGCCCAGTTCGAGGATGACCTCCATGACGTGGTCCACATTCTCCTTGTACGCCACGCCGATGTCGAACAGGGCACGCGACCAGCCGTGGGTCATGTTGATGACCGAGGTGATCTGACCGTTGGGAATGAAGTGCAAGTTTCCCTCGATGTCTCGGAGTGCCGTCATCCGCAGGGTGATGCGCTCGACCTGCCCGGAATGCTCGTTAATCCGAACCACGTCGTTGAGCTTGTACTGATTTTCAAGCAGAATCATGAAACCATAAAAGAAATCGGAGACCAGATTCTGAGCCCCGAAACTGATCGCCAGGCCGAGCACGGCGGCACCGCCGAGTAGCGGGGCGATGGGCACGCCTGCGTAGTCGAGGGCCATCAGGCCCGCTCCGATGATGATGATGGCCGAGGAGGCGTTTTCGAAGACACTGACGAGGGTCCGGGACCGGTCTTCCCGCTCGGCCAGTGATCCTCGGTTGCTCCGCTGCGCCATGAGCGAGGCCACCCGGCTGCCGAAGCGATTGATGATCCAGATCAAGAACGAGGCAAGCACGAGGATAATGAGAATTCCCGGCCCTCGCTCGACGAGCCATCGAGAGATGTTCTGCAAGGAGAAAGGGTTGGTTGTTTCTCGGAGGGTGGCCTGAGCCACTTCGAGCGCCAGGCGGGCCTCGGCGGCTTCTCGGGTGACGGCCTCGCGTGCCTCGCTGATCAGGGCGCGTTCTTCGTGGACCTCTTCGAGCCGAGCCGTGCGATCGCGGACCTCGGCCGTGGCCTCCATGACGGCCTTGTCGGCCTCGGCGATGCGGCTGCGGAGCGCTTGAAGCGCTTCGCGAGGAGCGCCGTTGAATGACTTCTCACGGAACTCCTCGGACAGAACGTTCCGGGTTTCCCGAGCGTTGTCGGCCTTGCGTTGGGCGGTGGCGAGCTGCTCTCGGGTGGAGGCGATTTTGCGGTTGATCAGGTCCAGGCGTTCGTCGAGCGACTGGGATCGGCGTTCGGCCTTGGCGGCGACGTCGGCTCGGGTTTCGACCTCCTTCTGAGCCTTGGCCACCTCTTCCCGAACGGGGGGGGCGGGGGTCGGCTGGGCCTCCTGTGTGGAAGTAATGGAGGGAATGCCGGGCAGGGTTGGGGTGAGGGCCGGCTCGGCGGGCGCGGGCTCGGTGGCCTCGGGCTCGGCTGAGGGGGCCGGGGTCTCGGCGGCCGGTGGGGCGTCGGCCGGTGGGGCGTCGGCCGGTGGGGAAGGCTCCTCGGCCGGTTCGTCCCCAGGCGGCTCTGGTTCGTCGCCCAGCAGCTCTCGAAGCCGCTGTTCGTCCGATTCGATCGCTTTCGAAAGGATGTCGACCTGTTCCTTGGCGGCCTTACGCTCGCGGACTTCCAGCTCGAAGCGGTCCTTGGCCAGATCGCGGCGGCGGGCCAGGTCGTCTCGCTCGGACTGGAGCTTGGCGGCCGTCTCGGTCTCTCCGGCATTGAGGGCGGCTTGCAGGGCCTCCTCGGTTTTCTTGAACTGTTCGTCGAGCTGGTTGAACTCACGCTCGGCGCGCGAGTAGTCCGAATCGGGGCGGTCCTCGATCAGCGTTTTCTGCTTCGCCAGTTCCTCGCGATTGGTGCGGAGCAGGCGCTCCAACCGAGCGATCAGCTCGGCATCATCGGTCTGGAATCCCGTCGGGACAAGCTCCGGATTCTCGACGGAATCCGCCGACGGCGCGCCCGCCACCGCGGGATCGGCCGAGGAAGGGACGTCGGCCGGAGGATCGCTGATCGGAGCGGGGTTCACCTCAGACGCGGAATCCCTGATCTGTGGGAGAGCGTCGAGCGATGGGGCGGATGTTCCCAACCCTTCGGCCTGGGTGAAGATGACCCCGGCCACCACGACCACTCCACCGAAGGCACGGGCCGATTGATTCGGGGGTCGCGAAGAACGGCGGGTACGCGACATGGTGTCGGTCCTTCGGTCTGCGAGGAGGATCGAGAAGGTCGAACGGCTCGGCCTGGCCCGGCGTTCGAAGACGAGCGATCGGTCGGAGCGCCAAAGGAACATCCGTGGCCGAATCCAGAACGATCAATCGTCTCGCCCACTGCTCCGATAGCAGGGCAAAAACCGCGCCGAGCGGGTCGAAACGCCTTCCCAAGTGCGCCTGCCGCATCGGCCGAGCGTGTCGGTCGGGATCGTGCGATCAAGCCGAGACGTGGGCGATGGCGTCGGCTTCGGAGTCGAAGATGGGGGCGACCTGGGCGATGCCGATGATTCGGGCTCCGACCATCACATCAGGATCGAGGTTGCAAAGCGCCATCTTCCCCTGGTGCTGCTGCAGCAACCGGCCGAGGTTCAGCAAGGTGGCAAAGGCGGTACTGCTGAGGTATCGGGTGTCTTGCAAGTCGACGACGATTCGGGTCCGTTGGTGCTGCTCGACCAGTGCCCGGAGCTGCGAACCCAACTCGACGGCGACCTCGGGATGACGAATTTCCCGAGCCTTGAGGCGAGCGACCGTGGCATGGTCCACATCCTCGGCGACGAACTGGGGCTCGAAAGCGTCGGACATGGGGGGCGGTTCCTGCACTTCGGGGAGTGGGGAGTTCTGATGGATGGATTGAACAATCGACCGCTCTACTTTAGCCCCGAGGGTTCCGGAACGCAACCGGCGGGGAGCCTTGCCGGGGGCTCCGGGATCTGGTAGTCCTGCATCGGTCGGATGGCAGGCGTCGGACCGGGCAAACCGGCCGATTCGCCCCCCGCGATGCCCGTCCCGATCGTTCTCGATCGCCCGCGAAGCGCTCTCTGAACCCACGCGAGACACACGCCATGACGCATCGAGCGAGCCGGCCCCCTTTGCTTGGCCTGGGAATTCTGATCGCGCTGACCCTGGGCGGTTCGGCGGCCCTGGCGGGCGGTACGAGGCCGCAGGATCGGCCGAACATCCTCTGGATTACCTGCGAGGACATCAGCCCGAACCTCGGCTGCTATGGCGACCCCTACGCCGTGACGCCGAACCTCGACCGCCTGGCCTCAGAAGGGGTTCGGTACACGAACGCCTTCGCCCCCATCGGCGTCTGCGCCCCGGCCCGCTCGACGATCATCACGGGCATGTTCCCCCCATCGATCGGCACCCAGCACATGCGATGCGAGGGACAACTGCCCGAGGGGGTACGGTGTTATCCCGAGTTTCTGCGAGAGGCCGGGTACCATTGCACCAATAACGTCAAGACCGATTATAACTTCACTCATTCCCCCGAAACCTGGGACGAGTCGAGCAACCGTGCCACCTACCGGAATCGGGAGGAGGGGCAGCCCTTCTTCGCCATCTTCAACTTCACGAGTTGCCACGAGAGCCAGATCCGCCTTCCCGAAGCTCAGTATCAGCAGCGCGTGGCCGACTTCTCGCCCGAAGAACGGCACGACCCGGCGCGTGCTCCCGTGCCCCCCTATCATCCCGACACGCCGGCCGTCCGACGCGACTGGGCACGCTATGCCGACATGATCACCTACATGGATAAACAGGTGGGGGAAGTTCTCCAGCAACTTGAAGACGACGGTTTGGCCGACGACACCATCGTCTTCTTTTATTCCGACCACGGCGCGGGGATGCCGCGAAGTAAGCGATGGCTCTACGATTCGAGCATTCGGGTGCCCCTCATCGTCCGATTCCCGGAGAAATATGCTCACCTGGCCCCGGCTGGTCCCGGAGAGACGACCGACCGAATAATCAGCTTCGTCGACCTCGCGCCGACCGTCTTGAGCCTGGCGGGCATTGAGATTCCCGAGCAGATGCAGGGTTCGGCCTTCCTCGGCGAGCACGAGGGCGAACCACGGACCTATGTGCATGGATTCCGGGATCGGATGGACGAGCGCTACGACCTCTTGCGGATGGTCCGCGACAAAAAATACAAATACATTCGAAACTTTCTTCCGCAAATGCCCTATTTCCACCATCAGTACATCGGCTACATGTACGAGATGCCGACGATGCGGGACTGGCAAAACCTGGCCGATGCCGGAGCCCTCAATGGGCCTGCCGCAACCTTCATGACGCTGTCGAAGCCGGTCGAGGAACTGTACGACGTCGAGGTTGACCCGTTTGAGGTGAACAACCTGGCCCTTGATCCCGAGTACCGCGAGACGCTCGACCGCTTGCGGGCCGAGCTTCGGCGCTGGCAAACGGAGATCATCGATCTTGGCCTTTTGCACGAGGCCGACATGCGAACCCGGTTCGGCTCGGGTTCGCCGTATGATGGGGCGAGGCGCGACCAGGCGAGCTATCCGATCGACCGGATGCTCGACGCGGCCGAGCTGGCCGGTCGAGGGGACCCTTCGGACGTGGCGACCCTGGCGGCCTTGCTCGATGACGAGGACTCGGGGATTCGCTGGTGGGGGGCGACGGGCCTGGCGATTCGGGGGGCGTCGAGCCTGCCGGTATCCGGTCGCCTGGTAGCGGCGCTGGACGACCCGAGCCCGTGGGTCCGGGTGGCCGCGGCTGATGCTCTCTGCCGGCTCGACCGGATGGACGAGGCGGTGCCAGCCTTGATCCTGGCGATGGGAGACGCGAACGATTGGGTCCGCCTGGCGGCGATCAACGTGATGGATCGCCTCGGAGATCGGGCGGCCGGGGCCGAGCCGTCGCTCAGAGCCGCGCTCGATGATCCCAACAATTATGTGGTCCGAGTGGCCGAACATGCGGTCGAGGCGTTCGACGACGCCGAGTGATCCGCTTGAGATCGAGGAATCGCCGATCCGCGATCGGGGCAAAGCGAGCCGACCCGTTTGGCGTTCTTCGAGAACGTGAGGACGGGAGCCAATCCCGATCGGATCGGTTGAAGGATTCGTGATGCGATCATCAAAAGGAACAGAGATGCTGACGCCGAGCCAGGAAGACCTTCGGATCATTACACTTGGTCCCGGCCGGGTCCGGTCGCCAATGGCCTCGGAGGCGAACGTCAAGTTTGTGGACGACCGAACCCGGGTGCGATTCCAGCAAGAAATCGGGCCGGACATCGCTGACCTAGGGGATCTCGGGTTTGAGAAGGCGGGGCCTCGTGAGCATCTGTTTTTCGATCCGAGTCGGGTGACGGCGGCCATAGTGACCTGCGGCGGCCTGTGTCCGGGGTTGAACAACGTCATCCGGTCCGTGACGCTCGAACTGCACTTCAACTACGGCGTGAGGCGGATTCTGGGGATTCGCGAAGGCTATCGCGGGTTGAACCCGGAGATCGCCTCGGAACCGAAAGTCTTGACCCTGGAGGGACTGTCGGAAATCCAGAACCTCGGCGGGACGGTCCTGGGAAGTTCCCGAGGTCCGCAACCGGCCGAGACGATGGTCGATTTTCTGGTCGATCGAGAAATCGACATGCTCTTTTGCGTCGGTGGCGATGGAACGATGCGGGGGGCGCATGCGGTCGTTGAGGAGGTTGCCCGGCGCGGCCTGCGCAAGGCGGTCGTGGGCATTCCGAAGACGATCGACAACGATATTCAGTACGTGTCCTCCTCGTTCGGCTACTCGACCGCCCTGCAAAAAGCCGAGGAGGTGATCCGAGGGGCGCACGTCGAGGCGAAGGGAACCCCGAACGGCATCGGCCTGGTGAAACTGATGGGCCGCGATGCCGGGTTCATCGCCGCCGGAGCGGCGTTGGCCAGCACCGAGTCGAACTTTGTCTTGATTCCGGAGATTCCCTTCCCGCTGGAGGGTTCGGGCGGCTTCCTCGACGCCGTCGAGCAGCGCATCCGGCGCCGGGGTCACGCGGTCATCGTTGTGGCCGAAGGGGCGGGTCAACACCTGTTCGAAGGAACGGAGCTGGGGCGCGATGCCTCCGGAAATCGGAAATATGTGGACATTGGGACATTCCTCCGCGATCGGATCACACAGCATTTTGCCGAGGTTGGCCTGGAGTTGAATCTCAAGTACTTTGATCCGAGCTATCTGATTCGGAGCGTTCCAGCGAACAGCCGAGACCGGATTCTCAGCGATCAGTTCGCCCGCGCCGCCGGCCACGCGGCGATGGCGGGAAAGACCGACGTGGTGATCGGCTTCTGGGGAGAAACGATGGTTCACGTGCCGATTCGAACGGTTGTTTCCGGCAAGAAGCGGATCGACGTGAGGGGCGACGGCTGGAACTCGGTCCTTAACGCCACGGGACAGCCGCGCTGGTGAGGGAGCAAAACCGGAGCATCCTGATCGATCAGCCAAGTTCCTCGGGATCGACGTACGAGCGGCCGACCAGGGACTCGGGCAAGCAGGTCATGGCCTCTCGGGCGGCCGGATCGTCGTGAACGTAGCGATAGCCTTTGCCGTATCCGGCTGAGGCCATCAAAGGGGTGACGGCGTTGCGCAGGTGGAGCGGCACGGGAAGGTTCGCCGTCTCGGCCGCATCCTTCGCCGCGGCCTGGTAGGCGCGTTTGATCAGGTTCGACTTGGGAGCGCGGGCGAGATACAGTGTGGCTTGCGACAGGGGATAGAGGGCCTCGGGCAGGCCGATCAGTCGGGTGATCTCGGCCGCGGCGTGAGCTTGCACCATCGCATTCGGATCGGCCAGGCCCACATCTTCACTGGCGAGAATGCAAAGTCGACGCGCGATGAAGATTGGATCGGCCCCGCCTTCGATCAGGCGAGCCAGCCAGTAGAGCGCGGCATTCGCATCGGAATTCCGCAAACTTTTGATGAGGGCCGACGCCAGGTTGTAGTGGTCTTCCCCCCCTTTGTCATAAGCGAATCGCGAGCGGCCGAGGGCCTCGACGATGGTGGACTCATCCACGAGGCGCTTGCCGTCCTTGCCCGGCGCAATCGACAATACCGCGGCTTCAAGCGCCGAGAGGGCGACACGGACATCCCCGCCGGAAAAGCGGGCCAAGCGTCCCAACTCGGCCCCTGGCACGTCGGGATGGAGCGAGGCCAGGCCGCGATCGGGATCGTCGAGCGCTCGCCGCAGGAGGGACACGATCTGCGACTCATCCAGCGGGTGGAGGATGACCGTCTTGCATCGCGAGAGCAAGGCGGCGTTGACCTCGAACGACGGGTTCTCGGTCGTCGCTCCCAGGAGCGTGACCGTGCCGTCCTCGACGGCGGGCAACAGGGCGTCTTGCTGGCCTTTGTTGAAGCGGTGAATCTCATCAATGAACAAAAGTGTATGTAAAAAATGACGACGAGCGTCGCGGGCGGTTGCAATGGCCTCGCGAAGCTCCTTGACCCCGGAGAGCACCGCCGAGAGCGGTGCGAACCGCGTCCGATCCCGGCGCGCCAGCAACCGGGCCAGGGTCGTTTTTCCCGTACCGGGAGGCCCCCAAAGAATCATCGACGGAATCCGCCCCGACCCCTCGACGAGCCGGCGGAGCATCTTGCCGGGGCCGATCAGATGCTCCTGGCCGACGAACTCATCGAGCGACCGGGGACGCATCCGATCGGCAAGCGGCGCATTCGGGTCGACGGCATCAGTATCGTCGTCGTCGGGCTCGTCGAATAGGCTCTGGGTCTGCTCACGGGGCATGGGCGGGGCCTCGTGGTGTGTTCACGGGGAGGATGTTGCTTCGGCCTCCGTCACCGCGGTTTCGGCGGCGGGGGCGTCGTCTTCGGGTTTTTCAAAAATGATGATGTGTTGCCAGGGGAGAAAGTCGAGCACTTCCTTCAAGCGGAAGCCGTTGGGCTCGACCTCGGCGCGGGCCTGGGCGAGGGTCATCTTGTGCTCGGGTTTGATCGGGACGTTCGGGTCCTCGGCGCGGAACTCGACGAGCACCAGCCGACCGCCGGGCTTCAACGCGGCTCGGAGGCCTCGAAGCGTGGTTTCGGGATCGGAGACCTCGTGGTAGACATCGACCATCAAGATCAGGTCGATCTCACCGGGAGGCAGGCCGGGGTCGTCCTGGGTGACGAGCACGGGCTTGACGTTGCTGATCTTCGCCTGCTTGGCCCGCTGCACCAGCATCCGGAGCATCTGCGGCTGCACGTCGGTGGCGTAGACGATTCCTTCGGGGCCGACGCGCTGGGCCATCTTCAAGGCGTGGTAGCCGACCCCCGCGCCGACGTCGGCCACGGTCATGCCAGGCTCGATCTTGAGGGAGTCAAGCATCTCGTCGGGCCGTTCTTCCTGCACTCGGGAGGGCCGCATCAGCCAGTTGGCCCCGAGGTAACTCATCACCTCGGCAATCACCCGGCCGCGGTAGGTACCGTCGTGAAGGTGATGACCGTGGTCGTGGTCGTGGTCGTGGTCGTGGTCGTGCGTCGGAGTTTGCGGTCGGGGCTGATTGGCAGGTTTCTGGACTTGCTGTGCAAGAACGGGACTGGCCAGGAGCAGGAACATCAGGGCCAGACCAGGGCGAACCGGCGATGCGAGGCGGGGCATGATGGTATCCTCATCGGCTCGGGATCGTCGAGGGACGGCAATCCGTTCCCCTCGCCGATCATGGTAGGCGACGATCGCCTCGGGGACCAGTCGAAGCGAAGAAAGGTAGCAAACCGATGGCATCGCGTCGGCAGCTCTGGACGGTTGGCTATGGAGCCTGGGCGGCTTCGGTGCGGGCGGATCGGCTGGTCAAGGCTCTGGTCGATCGGGGGATTACCCGGCTGGTCGATGTCCGGATCGCCCCGTGTTCGTCCGACCTCGACCCGAAGCGGACCTACGGCCCTCGTCCCTGGCATCTTCACGCAGGAGAAGCAGGGATCAACACGCTGCTCGGTCAATCGGGGATTGCGTATGAGTGGATCGTCGAGTTGGGCAACCCGCAACGGCAGGACCCGAGCATGGCCGTCCTTCGTGCCCATCTGGCCGACCCCTCCGGAGACTGGCCAGTGCATCGCGGCCTGGCTCGCCTGGCCGATCGAGTCCGGCAACCAGGGGCGGTGGTCTGCTTACTCTGCGCCTGTGCCGAGGCGAACCGGTGCCATCGAACCGTGATTGCGCACGCACTGAACGATCGGTCCTTCTCGGGAGAGCTGGAAATTCTCGATGTACGGGCAGGAGGCAGGAGGCACTAGGAATCGCGTGAGAGAGACGAATGCACATCAGCGGAAAAAGGCGAGGACAATTTCCATCGCGATCAGCAGGATGATGATCAGTTCCAGGAACTCGGCGCGGCGGTGGCCGGCCTGAGAGAGGAGCAGGTCGTAGACGTTGCCCACGGTTTCGAGCTTGCGGCGGATCGAGTTCTGCCACTCTGAAAGGTGGAACCGGGCGGAGGCGAGGTCGTAGATCCGCACCAGATATTGATCGCCGATCAGCTTCAGGGCATTATCGGCCCGCTCGAACAGGCTGGTGGCCTCGATCTCCAGCTCGCGGACCTGGCGGACGGCGTCGTTGTGCGTGGGAGACCAGACCATCGGCAGGCGGACTCGGGGACGATCAGGGTGAATGGTGGCGTAGGCACGTTCGATCCGGTCGTCGAGGCGGTCGTCGATGTGTCGATATTCGAGCAACTGAACATTCGCGAATTCGAGGACCTGAATCGTGTCGTCGCAATCGCGGTCGGCCACGACGGCGGCGGCCCAGTCGATCACGATGGCGTCGTTCGGCGCGTAGGAGAGCGAAAGCCGGGTGGCCTCCTGGATCTCCTGCGGCGACATCGAGCCGGCTTCGAGCCGGACGAGCCCGGCCAGCCATTCGCGACGGGTGTCGAGCCAGTCGGGAGAGGCCTCGCCGAGCTGGAAGATGACGTATTCCTCGCTCAGGTCGCTCACCTCGAACTCGGTGACGACCGGCCGGATGCGGTCGAGCCAGGGGGCGAGCACCAGCCGGGCCGAGGCGGTCAGGTCGGCCGGTTCGGCCAGCTCTCCGGCCAGGGTGAGCAACTCGTCGGGGGTCATGCTGACCGGGAACCGGAAGACGAGCGAGATGGCGCCGAAGTCAAACAGCGAGAGGTCGGCCCGGGGCGGCTCGACCGATCGGGCCGGGGCCGGCAGGGCCACGCCCGAGGCGTCGAGCGTCAGCCGAAGCGGGGCAGGGCGATACCGGATCGATTCGGGGGTCCGGCGCCTTCGGGTCAGGCCGCCCGCCTCTCCCGAGAGCAACGGCCGGGCTCGCTCCAGGTCGATCTCGTACCCGAGGTCGAAGGCAAAGGCCAGGTGGATGATCGCGTCAATCGGCGTGTCAGGGTCCATGAGCAGCGGCCGTCCAAAGGAGGGTGGAAGGAAGAGGACAGGATCAGGTCTTCGCCAGGGTTTCGGGTTCGGAGGTCCGCCACCATTGCGCGGCGAGGGTGGCATTCCAGTGCTCGGCGCACGAGCAGTCGGCCAGAGCCTGGCCAAGGGCCTCGGCCGTCGGGAACCGGTTGAGCGGATCTTTCGACAGGCAGCGCAGGACGACCCGTTCCAGGTCCTCCGGCATCGACTTCCGGAGCCGAGAGGGAGGGACGACCGGATCTCTCGCCACGGCGGCCATCACCCGCAACGGGGTGTCTCCCAGGTGAGGCGGCCGGCCGGTCAGCAGGTAGTAGGCGACGGCGCCGAGGGCGTAGAGATCGCTGCGGAGGTCGAGCCTCGGGTCGCCGGTCGCCTGTTCCGGAGACATGTAGAGCGGCGTGCCCGTAACGACGTCGAGCCGGTCGATACCGGTCTCGGCCGAGTCGCCGCCGACGGTCTTGACCAGGCCGAAGTCGAGCACCTTGGTCACGTCGCACCGTCCTCCTCGAATGGCAGCGAACAGGTTCGCCGGTTTCAGGTCGCGGTGGATCATTCCGGCCGAGTGGGCCTCGGCCAGCGAGTCGCACGCCTGGCGGAGCAGGTAGGCAACCCGTCCCGGATCGAGCGGCCCGTGACGTTCGACCAGGGTATCGAGCGGCAAGCCGCGAAGGTATTCCATCACATAATAGAACGTGCCGTCCTCGGTCCGGCCGTAGTCGTAGACCTCGATCGTGTTCCAGTGGGTCAGGCGGGCCATCGCGCGGACTTCCAGCTCGAACCGGCGCAAGACGACCGGGTCGCCCGCGCGGTCGGGTCGGATGAGCTTGATCGCGCAGGGGCGCTTCAAGAGCTTGTGCTCGGCCAGATGCACCTCTCCCATGCCGCCGCCGCCGATTCGATCGCGCAGCACATACTGGCCAAGCCGTCGAGCCTCGAAGGCTTCGACCCGCAAGGCGTTGATCAAATGGGTGCCGTAGACGGCGATCAGGACTGCGAGAAACAGGATGAGCAGGTTGGTCGAAATCTGCTCGAAGGTCGCCAGTTGCTCGACCATTGACTGTCGGCCGGCGGTCCGAATCATCACCGACATTTGCACCAGGCCGGTAATCGCGAAGATCAGGCCGACGGCAATGGCGGCACGTCGCCACCGGTTCGGAATAAAAAGCCCGTAGAGAATAATTAAAATCATCACATAGATAACCGTCATCTCGACACTGGCAATCAACCGTCCGGCGGCCTGAACCAGGGCGCTGATGGTGGCCAGGTCGGGCGGAGACTCGCTGGCAAGCGTGTTGCGGATGACCGTATCGCCCCGCTCGATCCATCGGGTGGTCGAGGCGAAGTGCAAGGTGCCGAAGAAGGCCAAAGCGGAGCTGAACAGGGCAAATTCGAACTGGCGAAGCCGCTGCATCGACCAGTCGTTCCGCTCCGAGAGCAAGGCGATCAGGGCCCCCTGCGTCACCAGGGCCACCGCGTGAAAAATCCGGACGAACAGGTTCACCCCGGCGGATCCGGGGTCGAGAAACTGGTTGCGCACGAAGAAGGCGCCGAAGCCCGTCAGCAAGATGATCGCCACCGCCCTGAGCCGCACACAAAGCAACAGCCGCGTCTCGTCCGACAGATCGACCGCGCCCTCGACGACCTCGACCGGTCGGCCGTCTTGCTGGCTTTGCCCCCCCGAGACTCCCGAGGACTCGGGAGCGTTCGCGGGAACCTCGCCGCGCTCGATGGCCTCGGCGGTGGCCAGATCGATGGTTTCGGCCAGTCGGTCGGTCGCGTTCCGGAGGTGTTCGGATCGAGGCGATTCCATCAGTACGGCTCAGAGGTGCGGTCGATCGAGCGAAGGGGACAGCCTCGGGGATCGCGACCCGCCGAAGCTCGTCGCAAGGTCTGGGAGATCGACCCGAACGGGGGGGGAGGGCCGATGGATCACGATCACGGTCAAAACGCGCCTTGATCTCCAGCGAGGACGGCTGGGGTCTTCGACGCGGTCCCTTGGGGGGGCTTGGCCTTTGAGTGTCTGGGGGCTGCGTCGTGGCCCCTTCAAGCGGTTGCTCAAGGCCGTTCGGGAGCTCGCGTCGGGGCGGTCACTCCAAGGTCGGAGGTTCGTCGGATGTTCGGAACGGCGATGCGCGACGGTCGTCGAGGGAACGCCGGGCGTCTCGACCCGTGAGCGTCGGGCCGACTCAGAAGCCGTCCTGAGACCCCTCGGTGCCGACCCGAACACTCCTCGCCCTGACGATCATCCGGACTGCGAGCCCCGGTTGCAACGCCAAGGCGTCGGTGGCTTCGGTTGTGATGCGGACACTCCATCGTACCGCGCCGGTGGTCACAATCACCTCGGTCAAGGCGCCAAGCGGCACACAACGCTCAACCTCGCCGGGAATCAGGTTTCGCGCACTGAGCCCGGCGACTGGCCCGAGCAGCAGGTCAATCTCATCGGCCCCGACCGAGACGACGACCTCGGCCCCGATCGGGTGATTGACCTTCGGGACGATCAGGTCCGGGCCGCCGTCGAGGAGCAGGCGGGTCGAGTGTTCCTCGTGCCCGGTCACGATCCCTCGCAACGTGTTGGTCTGAGAGTCTGCCCGAGTCGTCCCATTCCCGTCGTCCCGCAGGGAAAACCGCCGGCTCAGAAGGTCACCGGGGGGGCCTTCGGCGACGATCCGGCCCCCGTCGAGCAGCAGCAGGCGATCGCCGAGGCGCGAGGCCTCGGCCGGGCTGTGGGTGACATACAGCACCGGCACCCCTTCGCGGCGCTGGATGCGGCGAAGGCGATCAACCAGGGCGTCTCGGGCGTCCAGATCCAGGGCGCTGAACGGCTCGTCGCAAAGCAGCAGCTCGGGCCTCGGCGCCAGGGCTCGGGCGAGCGCGACCCGCTGCCGTTCCCCTCCCGAGAGTGTGCTCGGCCGCCGATCGAGCAAGGCGTCGACCCCGCAGAGCGCCGCCACCTCGGCCAGACGGCCCTGGGCGTCTCGCCTCGGCCACCCGGCCAGGCCAAACCGGAGGTTGCCCGCGACACTCAGATGAGGAAAGAGCCGGTCGTCCTGAAAGATCATGCCGATCCGACGCCGTCGCAGCGGCTCGCAGACCCGCGTGTGTCGATCGAGGAGAAGCCGGCCGCCCAGGCGGACCCGGCCTTCGTCCGGTTGATCGAGCCCGGCAATCAGGCGCAGCAAGGTCGTTTTCCCCGCCCCCGACCGCCCGAACAGCACGACCACCTCGCGGCCGACGGTCACGGTTGCGTCGAGCACCAATCCGGGATGCACCCGATGCCTCACGGAGACCTCCAGCAGCGGGAGGCCATTGCCCGGGGCTCGGGAATCATCGGTCGTTGAGGGAAGCTCCCGATCTGGCCGTTCCGAAGGTTCGGAATCGGGGGGATCAGGCCGGGGCGTTCCTCGGTTCCTCAGAGGAAGGGAGTGGTTCATTCGCTCGGCTTCAAGGGCGTGCGCTCCGGTTTCGAGGAGCCGGGCATGACCCGATTGACCACAATCAAGAGCACAATGGCCACCGACGCGATCAGGGTCGAGAGCCAGGCCGCGGTGGCCGGTTGCCCGGCCTCGACCGAATCATAAATGGCCATCGCCGCGGTGCGGGTCCGGCCGGGAATGTCGCCGGCGACCATCAACGAGGCGCCGAAGTCTCCCAGGGCTCGGGCAAAGGCGAGCAAGGCTCCGGCCAGAAGCCCTCGCCAGGCCAGCGGGAGCGTCACCCGAAGCAAGACGCTCGACTCGCGTCGGCCGAGCAATCGGGCCGCGTCTTCCAGCCCCGGATCGACCGCCTCGATCGCCCCCCGAGCCGGTAGCAGGAACAGCGGAAAGGCCGCCACGGTCGCCGCGATCACCAGCCCCGACCAGTGAAAGACCGGCACCCCGCCGAACAGATGCTCCAGCACCCTCCCCACCGGCCCCTGGCGTCCGAGCATCAACAGCAAAACGTAGCCGAGGACCGTCGGCGGCAAGACCAGCGGCAGCGTCATGAGCCCTGTGAGCAACCCTTTACCCGGAAACCGCCCCCGGGCCAGCAGAATCGCGATCGGCAGACCGACAACGACCACCGTCAGGGTCGCCAGCAGCGCCACCCGGATCGACAGCAGCAACGGCCCGATCGTCTCGATGCTCACCACCACGCGATTGATCGCTCGCCCGAATCGATTGCGAATCGTTGCTCCCGAGAGACGCTCGACGCACTCTTACCCTAACCGCCCGCCCGGAACCGGGAAACCCCTCGCCCGATCTTCCGACGCCCCCACCGCCCTGTGGACCCCGACCGCCCCCGACCGCCATGATGGCCCCAATGAGGTCCCTGAACCTCGGTCGCGATGGGGCTCCCTCCTCGTGTGAGGGAACGTCGTCCCGCTCGATACGGTTTGCACTCTCTGCCTCCAGCCTCCGGCTCCCTCTCCCCCTCCCGTGGTGGCGAGGGATCAATCCGGCTCCCTCTCCCCCGCCCGTGGGGGAGAGGGCCGGGTGAGGGTGCCTTGTTCAGGACGCACGACCTTGCGATCGAACCTCCAGCCCCCTCACCCGGCCTTGCGGCCACCTTGTTCCCCCGCTTGCGAGGGAGAGGACTGGCAATCTGCCCCCCTCTCTCCACCCAGCGGGGACGAGGGCCGGGGTAAGGGGTCCTCGTCCGGATCGCAATCAGCGCAGTTGCCCTGGAGCGATCACGAGACGACGATCAACGATCTCATGCAACGTTGCCACCCAAAGGATTTTCGTCCCCGATCTCTCAAACTCGGAGCTTTTCCGTCCATGTCTCGCGAAGCGACCCTCAAGCGCGTGCTCGATTGCGGCATCGTGGCCGTCGTCCGATCTGAATCGGGTGAACAACTGGCCGACGTGGTCCGCGCCCTGGCCGACGGCGGCGTGACGGCCGCCGAGATCACCTTCACCGTCCCCGACGCCACCGAGGTCATCCGGGTCGTCCGCAAGGCGCTCGGCGACCGGATCGTCCTGGGGGCCGGCACTGTCCTCGACCCCGAGACCGCCCGCGCCGCCCTTTTGGCCGGGGCCGAGTTCCTCGTCTCGCCGACGGTCAACACCGAGGTCATCCGCCTCTGCCGACGCTACGACAAGGCGATCATGCCCGGCGCCTTCACCCCGACCGAGGTCCTGACCGCCTGGGAGGCCGGCGCCGACATCGTCAAGGTCTTCCCCGCCGACGTCGGCGGCCCCGGCTACCTCAAAGCCCTGCGCGGCCCCCTGCCCCAGGTCCGCGTCATGCCCACCGGCGGCGTCGACCTGACCACCGCCGAATCCTTCCTCAAGGCCGGCGCCTGCTGCCTCGGCGTCGGCTCCTCCATGGTCGAGCCCGAGGCCATCCGCACCGGCAACCTCGACCGCCTCCGCTCCCTCGCCGAGCAATACGTCGCCATCGTCCGCAAGTTCCGCGGGCAATAACCACAAGGTCGCGGCCGGACAGAGGGATCGAAGCTCCTTGCAAGCGCCGAGGGCCGGGGCTACGATCCCTCTCGATTCCGAAGCCCTCGGCCGGCCCAGGCCGACGGCCCGCCCGATGGTTCCCCGCACCCGACGAAGTACACCCGGAGGATTCATGATCGCGATTCAGGCTGGATCAAAGAGCGAGCCGATCACCACGCGTCGGGGGTCGAGCGATCGGGAACACGTCGGGCGTCGGGCAATCGGGCTGGCGCTGGCGGCGCTGGCGGGGTTCGTCGGCACGGCCGCAGCGCAAGAGGCGCCCGAGGCGAAGCATCACATTGAGGACGGCATGGCGCAGGAAGTGCCGGCCTTCAGCGACCCGGACCTCTGGGTCCGGCACGACCTGTGGGTCGAGGCGGAGTTCGACTCCGACGACGACGGCAAGCCGGACCGGATGCACGTCGGCGTCACCCGGCCGAAGCAGACCGAGACGGAGGGGCTGAAGGTGCCGGCCATCTACGTCTCCAGCCCCTACTTCGCCGGCACGGCGGGATCGGCGCAGTCGCTCATGTGGGACGTCCGGCACGAGCTGGGGGCCGAGCCCCCGGCGCGCCCGGACCCACCGGAGATCCGCCGTCGCGAGAACCGGCCGATCATCTCCAACGACGAGGTCAAGACGTGGCTTCCTCGCGGGTTCGCGGTCGTGCACTCGTCGTCGCCGGGGACGGGGCTTTCGCAAGGGTGCGTGACGATCGGCGGCGACAACGAGTCGCTCGCCCCGAAGGCGGTCATCGACTGGCTCAACGGCCGGGCGAAAGGATTTACCTCCCCCGACGGCGACGAGGAGGTCGTGGCCGACTGGTGCACCGGGAAGGTCGGCATGACGGGCACCTCCTACAACGGCACGCTCGCCCTGGCCGCGGCGACGACCGGCGTCGAGGGCCTGGAGGCGATCATCCCGATCGCGCCCAACACGTCGTACTACCACTACTATCGGTCGCACGGCCTGGTCCGATCGCCGGGCGGCTATCTCGGCGAGGACATCGACGTCCTCTACGACTTCGTCCGCAGCGGCAACCCCGAACGCCGCCCGCACTGCGACTGCACCGTCCGAGACACCGAGATGGCCGAGCAGATGGACCGCCTGACCGGCGACCTCAACGACTTCTGGGCCGGCCGCGACTACCTCAACGAACTCGGTCCGCTGAAGGCCCCGACCTTGATGGCCCACGCCTTCAACGACTGGAACGTGATGCCCGAGCACAGCGTCCGGATCTACGAGGCGATCAAGGCCAAGGGAGTCCCGGCACAGATCTACTTCCATCAAGGAGGGCACGGCGGCCCGCCTCCCCCGGATCAGGTCAACCGATGGTTCACCCGGTATCTGCTCGGCGTCGAGAACGGCGTTGAGCAGGAGCCTCTGGCCTGGATCGTCCGAGAGCAGGACGACCGCACGAAGCCGACCGCCTATCCCGACTATCCGCACCCCGACGCCGAGCCAGCCGTCCTGCACCCGACGCCCGGCGCACCGAAGGCCGGCGGGCTCGTGCTCGATCCCCTCGACGACGCTCAGGGAACCGAGACGCTCGTCGATAACGTCTCGTTCGACGGCGCGACGCTGGCGAAGGCCGAATGGACCAACCATCGCCTCCTCTACGCCACCCCTCCCTTGAGCACCGAGGTCCACCTCTCGGGCACCCCCCGGCTGACGATTCGGCTGGCCTCGAACACGCCGGCGGCCAATCTGTCCGTCTGGCTCGTCGCCCTGCCCTGGGAATCCGGCCCCCGCTCGTCGATCACCGACAACATCATCACCCGAGGCTGGGCCGACCCGCAGAACTCCCAATCGCTCTCCGAGAGTGCGCCGCTGACCCCCGGCGAATTCGTCACCCTAAGCTTCGACCTCCAGCCCGACGATCAGATCATCCCCGAGGGGCAGCAGATCGCCCTCATGATCTTCTCCAGCGACCGCGAGTTCACCCTCTGGCCCGAGCCGGGAACGGAGCTGACGGTCGATCTCGACGCCACCTCGCTGGAACTGCCGGTCGTCGGCGGCGCCGATCGCCTGGCAGAGGCGATCCGCGATGCGGAGGAACAACCCCCTCGGGTCGACACCTCCGAGTGACCGACTCGGGCTTTCCGAGACGCCCCCCAAGATCATCTCAAGCCGTCTAACCGGTCACGACGATAAACCCGTTGAAACCGGACCTCGGGATGACCGACCGGCTTCCCTGCGCGGCGGTCTCGCCCGCTGAGAAGCCCCCGAGGGAACCGAAGACGCATCCGAAGCGGACTCCGCAAAAAAAAGAGCCGGCCAGGGAAGGCCAGGCTCTGCGGTCCGGCCCGGCTCGGCCAGGGAGGGCGAAAGGTGGCAGCATCGGCCGCGAATCGAGCGTGCCGGAAGGTCGTCGGGCTGGGCCTCGCCCTGGCCTCGGCCTTGCTCGCGCCCGATGCCGCGCCTCCTGCCAGGGCTGCGCCGATCCCCCAAAATGCCGAGCCGCGGATCACCTACTCCGATAAGCCCTCCTTCCGGATCCCGTTCAACATTCAGGACCCCGCGATGCTGGAACAGATCGCGGAGGTCCATCTCTACGTTTCGTCCGATCGCGGCCTGTCGTGGGAGTATGCCGGCAACACGGCTCCCGATCAGCTTGCGTTCCCGTACCGGGCCGCTCGGGACGGTGAATACTGGTTCGCCGTGCGGACGAGAGATCGCCAGAACCGCCTCTATCCGCCCGACATGGAGCAAGTGCGCCCGAAGCTCCGCGTGGTCGTCGATACCACGGCTCCCTCGGTCGTGGTGCGTGCCTTGCCGCGTCGGGCGGGAGTGGTCGGGATTGTCTGGGAGGTCCAGGACGAGCACCTCGATCTCTCCACGTTCATGCTCGAATATCAGGTGCAAGGGGCCCCGGCCAACGCCTGGAGGCAGGTCAAGACTTCACCGAGAATCGTCGGTGAGGCCCGCTGGGAGGTGGGCACGGGATTGCCCGTGACCGTCCGCGTGACCGTCTCCGACGCGTCCGGCAATCGGGGTTCCGCGCAGCAGCTCTTGCCCGATGGTCTGGCCGAGGCCCCGGGAACGGTGTCCGTCCCCTCGGCCGGTTCCGCGCCGCCGCCGATCCTGGCCCGACGCTCCTCCGACCCTTCGCCGGGCCGCTCGGGAGTCTCGGACGACCCGTTCGCCGGGATCGACGATCAGCCCCCGGCCGCTCCTCGGACCAATGCCTCGGCTCCGGTCCGATCGCCGAATCCGGCTCAGCCCGCTCGACCGATGCCCGCCCCGGCTCCGAATCCAACGCCCGCCCGTTCCGCTCCTCCAGCCGATTTAGGAGGGGCAAGGATCGTTGCAAGCCCACGTTTCCCGTTGAGTTACGGCGTAGAAGATGCTTCGGTCGAGTCGCTCGAAGTCGTCGAGATGTGGGTCACAAGAGACGGCGGGCAGAACTGGGAATCGCTCGGCACCGACCCGGATCGTCGGTCGCCGTTTCATGTGGATCTGGGAGGCGACGGCCGCCACGGGCTCCGAATCGTCGTCCAGTCGCAAAACGGACTTGGAGACCCCCGCCCCGTTCCGGGGACTCCTCCCGAGTTCGAGGTAATTGTCGATACGACCCCCCCCCGCGTTGCGCTCGATTCCGTCGGCATCGGCAGCGGAGACGAGGCCGGATCGCTCGTGGTCGAATGGCGGACCGACGAGCCGCACCCGGCCGAAACTCCCGTCGTCGTCTCGATCCGCCCCGACGCCCCCGACGCCATCTGGCAGCAAATCACCCCCGCCCTGCCCGATTCCGGCCGGTTCGTCTGGCCCTTACCCCCCAACATCCCGGCCCAATTCCACGTCAGGCTCGATGTCTTCGACGTCGTCGGCAACCAGAATGCCGTCGAAACGTCCGACCCGATCGTCCTCGACATCCCCCGCCCCCGAGGCCGAATTCTTGGCCTCGACCCCAGCGCCCGGGTCCGATCCTCCCCCGTCCGCTGATCCGCCCTCTGGGTCCGCTCGTCGTGGTGCGATACGATTGGGATTGAAGGAAGCGAGGATTCCGGACTCCCATCCGGAATCCCCCATTCCTCAACGCCCTGGATTCGCACCTTTCTGATCGAGCCGAGGGACGCCATGAACCTCCGGAACCTCCGCCGACGGTTTCGCCCCGGACTTGCCCTCATCGTCCTGAATGAATGCGAAGTCCCTCGCGTTGTACCGCTTCCGCCATCGAATGATGAGTCGCCCCTTGCATCGGGTGGCCCCGGTTGCTCGCCAACCGGGGCGGCGCAGCCGCGCGAGGCAACGCGAGGCCGCACCGAAGCCTCTCGTCGCTCCGCGACCCCGGTTGGCAAGCAACCGGGGCCACCCACAACACATCACTCAAGGGTGAACGCAGAAGTCGACATCCCCGACCACCCCAACGGCCACCGACGCGACGTTGCAATCCTCTTGATCGTCGCATCGCTGGGCCTGATGGCCGCCCCTCGGGCCGAGGCGCAGGGAATCGAACCCGGCGACCGCGTCGTCCTCGCCTCGATCGACGACGTCCTGAAGATTGAAGCGCGGATCGTGGCCTCGGGAGCGATCCACCGCGTTTACACCGTCGGCAAGGTCAACGGCCCCTGGCTCTGGCTCGAAGCCGAGGACCTTGCCGGCTGGATCAAGAGCGACCGCGTCTTGCCCTTCGACCAGGCTCTGGAGGCCGCCTCCGAGCGGATCGCCTCCGCAAACCCGTCGGCCGAGGATTACCTGACCCGAGGCCTGCTCTGGGCCGATCGCGGCCGTCCCGATCTCGCCGAAGCCGACTTCGACGAGGCCATCCGGCTCGAACCCGAATGGCGCACTCCCTGGCTCAACCGCGGCAACCTTCGCCGCGCCGACGGGAGGCCGAACGAGGCTCTCGACGACCTGAACCGCGCCGTGCAGCTCGCCCCGCTCGACCCCTTGCCCTATTACAACCGAGGGCTCACCTGGCTCGACCTCAAGGAGCCGAAGCGCGCCTACGATCAGTTCGGCCTGGCGCTTCGGGTCGATCCGAACCACGCCGCCGCCCGATTCAATCGCGCGGCCCTCGGAGTCGCCCTTGGCCTCGACGGCGGAGCGGCCGATGCCGAGGCCTTCCTCGTGCTCGTCGGCTGGTACGAGGCCCTGTCCCCCTACGCCGCACTGCTCGCGAGCCTCGAACACCGCCGCGAAGGTCGAGAGGCTCAGGCCGATGGCCTGCTCGCCGCTGCGGCCGAGGATCGCGACCTCTCCGTCTGGCCCGGCCCGATTCTCGACTACCTGCTCGGCGATCTTCCCCTCGAAGACCTCATCGCCGCCGCCAAAACCCCCGACCAGCAGGCCGAGGCCCGGGCCTACGCCGGAATCGCCCTCCAGATGGAAGGCCAGACCGACCAGGCCCGGCCCTTGCTCCAGTGGGTCGTCGAGTCCGCCGACCCGGCCCGCATCCCCCATCTGCTCGCCCGATCGGCGCTTGAACCCCCGGTCAACCAGGAGCCGGACCCCGCGCCGGATGCGCAGCCCGGATCCGAGTCGCTCCCCTGATCATCTCCCTCCGAACCGGGTTGCGACGACCGGGGCGCGGTCAAATAATCGGGCAATTCCGCGAAAATGAGCCGCAACTCTGTACGGGGTTGGCGATTCATCGCGTATTGAGGATACTGACGGCCCGAACTGGCCCGAAGACTGGGCACGAGCCCCCGTCCGGATCGACCGGGGCGTTTGGACTCCATGCGACCCGAGGAGCGGAGATGGTCAGCCAGGACACCATTATCAACAAGCTGAGAGAACTGGCCCGCAACCTCTGGTGGACGTGGCAGCCGCACGTCATCGAGCTTTTCCGGGAACTCGACCCGGTGCTCTGGAGAGAAACCGACCATAACCCCGTGGTCTTCCTCGACCGGATCCCTCACGAGCTGCTCGTCCAGCGCGCCTCGGAAATGGCCCTCATCTCCCGGATCGACTACGCCTTCCGCCGCCTCAACGAGTACCTCGAAAACCGCGATAGCTGGGGAGCGATCCACGCCTCGACCCTCCGCGCCCGGCCGGTCGCCTACTTCTCGATGGAATTCGGCCTGCACGAAAGCCTGCCGATCTACTCCGGCGGCCTCGGCGTCCTGGCCGGCGACCACCTCAAGAGCGCTAGCGACCTGGGCATTCCCCTCGTGGCCGTCGGCATCCTCTACGCCGAAGGCTACTTCCGCCAGTCGCTCGACGCCGAAGGCTGGCAGCACGAAAGCTACCCCTACAACGACCCCGCCCGCTTGCCGATCGAGGAGGCCCTCACCCCTCAGGGCGACCCCGTCCGCGTGGCCGTCGAGAGCCGATCCGGCACCTTGCACGCGAAGGTCTGGCGCGTCGAGGTCGGCCGCACCACCTTGCTCCTGCTCGACAGCAACGTCCCCGAGAACAGCGAGTCGGACCGCGCCCTGACCGGCCGACTCTACGGCGGAGACGCCCGCATCCGGATTCGCCAGGAGTTGCTGCTGGGCGTCGGAGGCGTCCGCGCACTGTTCGCCTCGGGAATCGACCCGTCAGTCATCCACCTGAACGAAGGGCATAGCGCCTTCGCCGGTCTGGAGCTGACCCGGACCGTCATGGAAGCCGAGGGCCGCCCCTTCGGCGAGGCCGTCCGAGACGTGGCCTCGATGACCGTCTTCACCACCCACACGCCCGTCGCCGCCGGTCACGACCGCTTCAGTGCCGATCTGGTCGAAGACACCCTCGGCAAGCTCCGCGAACAGCTTCACCTGCCTCCGGACGACTTCCTCGGCCTCGGCCGCGTCCACCCGGGCGACCACAACGAGCCGTTCTGCATGACCGTGCTGGCCTTGAAGCTCTCAAGGCACGCCAACGGCGTCTCGGCCCTGCACGGCAAGGTCTCTCGCCAGATGTGGCACCCGCTCTACCCGAACCGCAACGAGGAAGAAGTCCCAATCGGCCACATCACCAACGGCGTCCACACGTTAAGCTGGCTCGCCCCGCAAATGAAGGCCATCTACGACCGCCACCTCGGCAGCAATTGGGAAACCCGGATGCGCTATCCCGAGGTCTGGGATACCGCCTCGGAGATCGACGACGGCGAGTTCTGGGAAACCCACCAGGTGCTCAAGGCCCGCCTCCTCGAATTCGTCCGCCAGCGCCTTGCCCGACAGGCCGAGGCCCGAGGCGCCCGTGCCGACGAACTCGATCGCTACCACCGGATGTTCGACCTCGACACCCTGACCATCGGCTTCGCCCGCCGCTTCGCCACCTACAAGCGGGCCACCCTGGTCATGAAGGACGCCGAGCGCCTGGCCGAGATCGTCAACGCCTCCGACCGCCCCGTGCAGATGATTTTCGCCGGTAAGGCCCACCCCGAGGACCGCTTCGGCAAGGAGTTCATCCAGCACATCGTCAAGATCAGCAACTCGGCCGAGTTCCGCGGCCGCCTTGCCTTCATCGAAGACTACGACATGAACGTCGCCCGGTTCCTCGTCCAGGGGGTCGACGTCTGGCTCAACAACCCGCGACGCCCCCAGGAGGCCAGCGGCACGTCCGGCCAGAAGGTCGCCATGAACGGCGGCCTGAACTGCTCGATCCTCGACGGCTGGTGGGCCGAAGGCTACGACGGCCGCAACGGCTTCGCCATCGGCTCGGGCCGCACCCACGCTGTTCCCTCCATCCAGGACGAACGCGACTACCTTGACCTGATCAACACCCTCGCCCATCAGGTCATTCCCCTTTACTACGACCGCGACCACGACGGCCTCCCCCGCCGCTGGATCGCCCGCGTGAAAGACAACCTCCGCACCCTCGGCTGGCGCTTCAACTCCGACCGCCAAGTCATGGACTACGCCCAGTTCGCCTACCTCCCCGCCGGCGGCGGCCAGCCCTGCGCCATGCCGAGCTTCTGACGTTCGACCTCGGAGTTCGTTCGGGATTAGGGTGGCTGGGGTCGTCTCGACCTCAGCAGACCGGTGTCGGGTGGCCCGGGTTCCGCGTCGCCGGCCCCGGGTGAGATGCTGAGCCTTGCGTTCCTGGGTTCCGCTGGCGCGGAACCCAGGCCACCCACCTCCAGGGTTCGACGCCGTTCGGGTGGCCCTCCTCGGGTGGCCCGGGTTCCGCGTCGTGGACCCCGGGTTTGGCCGCGCGGCACTCAACGCTGGACGCGGGGACCCACGGAATGATTGAATCAGCGATCAACGCGAGTGTTCTCGGAGGTGATCGGTTGCGAGTCGATCCCCGGGAACGGCAGCGTGGACGAAATGATGATCGTCCCTGGTCCTCGGGGGATGCGTGACGTCGATGGGCCCAATTCCGATGCCTGGCCGCGGCTCGGGGCCCCGGCGCCGGCGGATCAATCATCCTGGGGATGCCCACGAGCTGACCTTCTCGTGTTTCCGAGGGCTCCCGCTGCTGTCCAGGGACCGGACGCGAGGCTGGTTGATCGAGTCGATCGAGCAGGCGAGGCAATCCCTCCGGTTCGATGTGTGGGCTTATGTCATCATGCCGGAGCACGTCCATCTGATTGTCTGTCCGAGGGAACCGCGGTACGAGGTCTCCCGGATGCTCTGGCAGATCAAGCGGCCGGTGGCCCGGCAGGCGATCCACTTCCTCAAGATACATGCCCCAGGATGGATGGGACGGCTGGCGAAACGACGCCCGGACGGGTCGACGACGTTCCATTTCTGGCAACCCGGGGGCGGCTACGATCGGAACGTCACCGAGCAGACGACCCTCGCACAGATGATCGACTACGTCCACCTGAATCCCGTCCGCCGTGGGCTGGTCGATCGACCGGAGCGTTGGGAGTGGTCGAGCGCCCGATGGTATGCCGGGATCCGGCCGGTGCGGTTGGAAATGGACCCGACATTGCCTCGGACTTACGAATGAAGCAGGTGAAGCCGGCTTCAAGCACTCCGCGGGCCATTAGGAGCCTGAGGCCATCTCCGGCCGCCGGGCCATCCTGCCCGGGTTCCGCTGTTGCGTCGGGTGGCCCGGGTTCCGCTGTTGCGTCGGGTGGCCCGGGTTCCGCTGTTGCGTCGGGTGGCCCGGGTTCCGCTGTTGCGTCGGGTGGCCCGGGTTCCGCGCAGCGGACCCCGGGGTGAGAGGCCGGGGCTTCCCTTCCCGGGGTCCGCATTCGCGGAACCCGGGCCACCCGGCCGTGAGCCCCCGCCCCGGAAGGCGGGGGGCGGGGGTCACACCGAAATAAGAAGCAGCCAACACACACCCGCGGCAAGGCTGAGCAGCCCGAAGAGGATGGTCAGGATCCCGTTGACCAGGCCGCAGATCGCCCACGCGTCGCGCAGGCGGGCGAAAGCAGCCAGGGCCACCGCGGTGCCCCCCGCGCATAGCCCCACGAAGCCGGACCCGAAGAAACCGGTGAACAGGATCAACTCGGAGTTGAAAAGGTGCGCGAACGGGTACGAAAGAGCGGTCCAGAGGGCGGTGACCGTGAACGCCACGATGCCGACGATCCCGCTCGCCTTGCCCGATCGGCGGGCCTGAATGGGCCGGGTGGAAACCCTCATCTCGCCCGTTCCCGAAACGGCCGGTCCGGCCTCGCCGTCCTCGGGCAGGTAGGCCTCGGGAGGGTCGAGGCGGCCGAGCACGGCGAGCACCTCGTCCCGGCCGATCCCGTCGGCGGACTGGCCGGCGAGCTGGTCGAAGATCTGGGCCTCCACCTCCCGGGCGATCGCCAGGCGGTCGGCGCGGGGGACCCGGCCCACGAGCATCCGGTCGATCGTGTCCAGCCGGGCGTCGATCAGGTTTTGCAGCGAGGCGTCGAGCGTCAGCGGTCCCGCGTCTTCGAGCGTCAGCGGTCCCGCGTCTTCGAGCGTCATCATTCAGGGTTCCTTCCCCCCCGATTCCAGGAGGAGGTTGAGGGACTCGGTCAGCGATCGCCAGGAGTCCGCCATCCGTCCGAGCCGGCCTCGGCCGTCGTCCGTCAGGCGGTAGTAGCGCCGGGGGGGGCCGGCAGGAGACGGCTCGACCCGGACCGCGAGCATCCCCTCGCGGGCGAGCCGCGTCAGGGCCGGATAGACCGTGCTCTCGGTCAGCGCCAGGCCCGGCAAGCTCCCGAGCTGCTCGACCACGCGATACCCGTAGGTCTCCCCCCGGGCCGCCGCCGCCAGCACGGCCAGCTCCACCAACCCTCGCCGAACCTGCGTCTCCCACCGATCCATCCCCATCCCCTCCCTGATCGCTACTACGCACCACAGAGTACCGGTGCCGACCGTCCTGTCAAGGCCCGACCGTGGGAAACCGCGTCGGGTGGCCCGGGTTCCGCGCAAGCGGACCCCGGGTGAACCCTGGGCTTTGCGTTCCCGGGGTCCGCTGCTCGGAACCCGGACCACCCCCGCCCCAGAGCCGAGGATCACAAATGCCTTCCCGTCCCGATCGCCCTGCCCCCGCGAACCCGTTTGAGGCCCCCGAGACGCCAATCCGGGCCGATCGCTCGCAATCGCGCTGGCGATGGCCCGGCCCGCTCGGCTGCTTCACCTTCATCTGGGTGGGCCTGGCCGTGGGAATCCTGGCCACGATCGATGGCAACCTCGGCAAGGAAGATTCCGCGATCTACGGCTTCCCCTTCCCCTATCGCTCTGTGCCTCGCGTGATGGCCCCGCCGGGAAGCCCTCCCGCGTGGTTCTCCCCCGGCATTCTGACCGTCGACCTGGCGATCATCGCGGCGATGCTTGGCGCATCCGTCGCCGTCGCGCAACGACTCTCCGATCGCCTCGGCCTGCCTCCTCGCTTCTCGATCGGTTCGCTCTGCGGACTGATTGCCGCGGTGGCCCTCATCCTGGCGAGCCTCCGCTTCGCGCTCATTCTGGCCTGGCTGATCCTGACTGCCGGGCTCGTCTTCGGCGTCCTTAGCCCCTTCCTCTGGCTGGCCCTCAGGATTCGAGACGCCGGCCAACGCACCGAGCCCCCCTCAATCTCAGGCGAAACGCCCATTTTCCGTGACTGACACTCCCCGATTTCCCGATCATCTTATCGAGGAACTGCCGATTCCCGGACCTCGTTCACGGCTGATTTGGCATTGCGTGGTTGAATGATTTTGTGGGCTTCGAAGGCTCAGCTCGATCGAACGACACCAACCCTTCTAAATCTCCTCTTGAATTCCCGAAACGAACGGCTCTTGTCAACGTAACCTCTTGCAATGAAACCGTCTTCGCATTTCATCCCTGGCGCACCGAACCGCGCACGCCCCGCGCACCGGGCAGCGCACCCGGTGCGTCCGTCCCTGCGAACCTCAACGCCCCGGACTCTGGCTATCCAGCGACCGCCCCGCCACGAACACTTCCCGAAACGAACGCTCGATTTTTTCGCAACGTCTATTCCTGAAATGGTTTCCGTGTATGTCGTTCCGCGCACCAGCCCGCGCAATGGGCGGCGCACCGACGCAAGCCTCGCGGCAACTCACCGTCCCGCCTTGGACACGCGATCCGACAACCTCCAACCGTCGACCCCCCCTCACGGCTCGCGGGTCCCGATTCCCGAAACGAACGATCGAATCGAGCGTAAGTCCCTTTTCATCAACCATTTCCGCGATGACCCCTCAGCGCACCGACAGGCGCACCGAGCCGCGCACCCGGCGCATCGAGAGACCGCCTCGTTGGCTCAGCAGTCCCGAGGAAGGGGAGCCCGGACGATCGAGGAGGCCTCCGAGCGTCTCTGGACGGACACCGAGGCGGGCTTGCCTTCCCTCGCGACGTCACCCATCCAGGAATTTCCCGGGCAAGGGGGTCGCTCCCTAACCCGATCGGCCGTTATACTCGTTGGCGGCGATGTTCGGGGAATCGTGTGTGCAGGGATGCGATCCGGAAGTCTTCGCCGTCCGATTCTCGCTTCGATCGCGTCAGGTCTCGATTCCATGATCGGCCAGCGGCTTGGCTCGTTTCAGCTCGAAAGCAAGATTGGTGCCGGGGCGATGGGGGAGGTCTTCAAGGCCACCCGTCACCTCAAGGATGGCCGCACGCGCACCGCAGCGGTGAAGATCATCTCGGCCGAGTATCTTGCGCGCGACAATGCGCTGAAGCGGTTTCAGCGCGAGTCGGAGCTGCTGGCCCAGTTGCGCCACCCGAACATCGTCCGCTACTACGCCCACGGCAAGGCCCAGGGCATCTATTACTACGCGATGGAGTTCGTCGAAGGAGAGCCGCTCGATTCGGTCATCGAGCGTCGCGGCTTTCTGCCCTGGGAGGAGGTGGTCGAGCTGGGCATTCAGCTCTGCCAGGCGCTCCAGTTCGCCCACGAGCATCAGGTCGTGCACCGCGACCTCAAGCCCTCGAACCTGATGCTGACGAAGGACGGCCAGCTCAAGCTGACCGACTTTGGCATCGCCAAGGATCTCGACGCGACGACCGACCTGACCAAGACTGGCCGCACCCTCGGCACCGTCGCCTACATGGCCCCTGAGCAGATCCACGGCAAGATCCCGATCAGCCACTTCACCGACCTCTACGCCCTCGGCTGCCTGCTATACCAAATGCTGACGGGCCAGACCCCGTTCGTGGGCAACTCCCCCGTCGTCCTGATGCAGGCCCACCTCAACACGCCTCCCCCCCGGCCGAGTGAGAAAAACCCGGACATTCCCCGAGCCCTCGACGACCTGGTCGTCCGCCTCATGGCGAAGACCCCCAGCGATCGGGCCTGGGACGCCGCGCAGGTGGCCTATCAGCTCGAAGAACTCCGGGAACGGCATCGGCGCGGCGATCGGGTTGAGATGGCCTTCGATCGCGCCCGGGCCAAGGTCGCCAACGCGGGAGGAACCGTCCTACTCTCACACAACGGCGACTCGTCCGCTTCGGCCCCCGCCGCAAGCGACTCCCGCTCCCGCACCTCGTCGAAATCGAAGTCAACGTCGAAGGCCAAAGCCAGGGCCCGGGCTAGGGTCGCCGCCGAAGACGTGGATCCGGACCTCCGACGACGGCGACGGCTCGAAACCGGAGGGCTCGCCCTCGCCCTCGTCGCCCTGATCGGACTGGTCACCTATCTGATGTGGCCACCGAGCATGGAGACGCTCTACGCCCGAGCCGAAACCTTGATGCAGTCCGACAGCCGCCCCGACTGGAAACGTGCCTTCAGCGAGGCGGTCGAACCGATCGAGCGGCGCTTCCCCGACCACCCCTACGGCGAGCAGTTCGCCGAATGGCGCGACCGCATTGCACTGGACGAGGCCGAGGGCCGCGCCGTCCAGCTGGCAAGCCCAACCCCCCTGGGCCGACCCCGAGAGAATCGCCCGGTCGAGGCCCTGTACAAGACGGTCCTGTCGGACATCGTTCCGTTCGAACGCCTGCAACAGCACGCCCTGATCGCCACCCAGTGGCAGCGGTTTACCCAGGAACTCGCCCGCCGCAACGATCCCGAGGAGCGGGGTTGGCTCTTGCTCGGCCAGCAACGCTGGCAAGAGCAGATGGAGTCGCTGCGCGAACAGAAACAGATTGCCTTGAATTTGTATCAGCAGGCTCTGATCAACGAGCGTAACGGTTTATCGGAACCCGCGCTCGCACAGCTTCATCAATTGATCACATCGTATGCGACGCCGGCTCAGGGGGATCGCGAGTTCCTCCAGCTCATCGCCAACGCCCAGGCGGTGCTCGACCGCCTTGAGGAGCCGACCGCCGACGCGCAGGTTCCCATCGTGGCTCCTTCCGAGCCCCCGATCGATCCGGAATCTCGCCCCGAGCCCACCTCGGAGGCCCCGGATTTGCCGGTCTCGTCCGACGTTCCCGCTCCCACCCCGGAGGGCCGCGACCCGGATCGCAGCGGCCCGACCGAGCGTCCCGGAGACGGTGCCGACGGGCCTTGAATGATCCAATTCCGAGAAAGTCTCGAAAACTTCGCCTCAGACTCGATTGACGGGTCGGGGGTCCTTGGATACGATTCAACTCGCATATCGCGAGGTTGAAGGAACGCCCCTTCCGCTCTACCCGGACGTTCCGCTCCTGGCCTTCTCCTGGCCACACCACGGCAACGAGGATGACATGCCCCAGTCCCGCGTTCGTTTCATCGGCAGCCGCGAGCTGCACCGAGACCTCCCGAAGGTCCTCGAATCCCTCGAAGACAACGACAACCGCTATGTCCTGACGATCCACAGCAAGCCCAAGGCGGTCATCATCGGAGCCGAGGCGTTCCTCGAACTGCTCCGCTGTCAGACCCCTTCGGATCGCCTGCTCGCCCTTCAGCTGGGCGCCCTGGTTCAAGGACTCGGCAAGGGAGACTCGGACGACGAGACGCCCGAAGGTGAGACGGTGGTCGAGCCCGAAGCCGAACTGGTTTCCGTCTAATGTCGTCGCCTGCGATTGCGGTCGACCCGCGGCGTGGCTTCGGCCACGCCCGGCCCGACCGCCGCGCCCCCCGAGCCCTCCACGAGGTGGCATCCGCCTCCTAAGTGCTGACCCGGGGCTCGGCCCTCCTCCCTCCTCCCTTTGCTCGCTCGGTGGCCCGTCACCCTGCGCCATCGGATTGCCTCGCCAAACCCTTGCGATCCTGCCCCACCGCGACGACCCGACCTCCGCTCCGCGAGCTTTCCGAAGCTGACCGCGTCGCCAAGCCGATACCGGGTACGATGGAACTGGACGGACGTCCTTGCGACACGTCCGTGCGCCTGGCCGGAACCCGGATTTTTCGGTACACTCTTGTGTGTTCGTCGGTACAGTATTTCTTGCTGCCGATGATTCGCCGATCGGTCCGTTGCCCTCCTTCCGACCGAGCCGAGCGACCGCCCGTCCGGCCCCCCCCCGACGTCCGAGACCGCGATCCGCCCGAGGAGAGCGAGATGCCCAGCGCCCCGCCCTTCGTCCACCTGCACTGCCACAGCCACTACAGTCTGCTCGACGGCGGCTCTCGCCTGCCCGAGCTGACCCGCCGGGCCAAGGCCCTGGGGATGGAGTCGCTGGCCCTGACCGACCACGGCAACCTGTACGGGGCGGTCGAGTTCCTCCGCGAGTCGAAGGCCGCCGGCATCAAGCCGATCGTCGGCATGGAGGCCTATGTCGCCCCCCGCCACCGGACTGACCGCAGTGCCGGCGGGGTCCAGAAGAAAAAGCACTACTTCCACCTGACCCTGCTCGCCCGCACCGGCGAGGGGTTCCGCAACCTGATCCGCCTCTCGTCGCTGGCCTTCCTCGAAGGGTACTACTACAAACCCCGGATCGACCACGAGATCCTCGAACGCCACGCCGAGGGAATCACCTGCCTGACCGGCTGCGTCTCCTCCGAGTACTCCGACCTGATCCTCAACGACCGGGTCGAGGAGGCCGAGAAGCTCGTTGCCTGGTATCAACGCATCTTCGGACCTGAACACGTCTTCGTCGAGATCCAGAACAACGGCTACCACGTCCAGGCCGAGCACCTGGAGCGCTCGGTCGATTTCGCCCGCCGCAGGGGCTTCCCGCTGGTCGCCACGAGCGACGCTCACTACCTGACCCGGGAGGACGCCGAGTCGCACGACGTCTTGCTCTGCGTCAGCTCGGGCAAGACCTTCGACGACCCGACCCGCCTGAAATTCGACTCGCAGGAGTACTTCGTCCGCTCCCCCGAGGAGATGAGCGCGGCGATGCCAGGGCTCGACGAGGCGCTGACCCTGACACAGCGGATCGCCGAGTCGGTCGAGCCGAACTATGAGAGCTTCGGCCTCGGCAAGCGCTGCTTCCCCGCCTTCGACCCTCCCCAGGGGAAGACCCCTGACCAGTACCTCCGCGAGGTCTGCGAGGCGGGCCTTCGCGAGCGCTTCGGCGACCCGATCCCGCCCGAGGCGCAGGAACGGCTCGACCACGAGCTCGGGATCATCGCCCGGATGGGCTTCTCGGCCTACTTCCTGATCGTCTGGGACTTCGTCCGCTACGCCCACGAGCAGGGGATTCCCACCACCGCTCGAGGCTCGGCCTGCGGGGCGTTGGTGGCGTATGCCCTGAGGCTGAGTCATGTCGATCCCTTGACGTATGACCTGCTCTTCGAGCGATTTCTCGACCCGAATCGATCGGAGGCGCCTGATATCGACATCGACCTCTGCCAGGAGCGGCGCTACGAGGTCATCGAGTACGTCCGCAAGAAGTACGGCGGCGACAACGTGGCGCAGATCGGCACCTTCGGCACGCTCAAGGCCAAGGCGGCGATGACCGACGTGGGCCGGGCCCTTGGGATTCCCCTCGCGAAGGTCGAGACGGTCAAGAAGCTGGTGCCGAACGTCCTGAACATCACGCTCGACGAGGCCTTGAAGAAGGAGCCTGCCCTGCGGGCCGAGGCGGATCGCGACCCCGACATCGGCCGGATGATCGAGTTCTCCCGACGGCTCGAAGGCACGGTGCGCAACGTCGGCACGCACGCGGCGGGCGTGGTGATCGCCGACCGCCCCCTGCGCGACCTCTGCCCCTTGCAGAAGATCCCGAACAAGGACAAGAGCAAGGAAGTCGTCTCGACCCAGTGGGACATGGGGGACGTCGAGAAGGCGGGGCTGTTGAAGGTCGACTTCCTCGGACTGCGGAACCTGACGAGCCTGGCCGCCGCCGTGACGATGATCAACGAGCGGCACCCGGACAACCCGGTTGACCTCGACGCCCTGCCGCTGGACGACCCCGAGACGTTCGCCCTGTTGCAGCGAGGTGAGACGAAGGGGGTCTTCCAGCTCGAATCGGCCGGCATTCGCGACCTCTTGATCAAGATGAAGCCCGACCGCTTCGCGGACATCATCGCCACGAACGCCCTGTATCGTCCCGGCCCGCTCAACGGCGGCATGGTCGATAGCTACGTCAACCGGAAGCACGGCCGGGAGGCGGCCGACTATCCGCACCCGGTCATGAAGGACGTCCTGGAAGAGACCTACGGGATCATGGTCTACCAGGAACAGGTCATGCGGATCTTGAACCGGCTGGGCGGCATCGAGCTGAGCAAAGCGTACGCAACTATTAAAGCGATCTCGAAAAAGAAGACCGACGTGATCGCGGCTGGTCGAGAGGCGTTCATGCTCGGCGCGGTCGAGCGGGGGCTCGACAAGGCAAAAGCCAAAGAAATCTTTGATCTGATCGAGTTCTTCGGCGGTTACGGCTTCAACAAGAGCCACTCGACCGCCTATGCCCTCGTCGCCTACCAGACCGCCTACCTGAAGACCCACTACCCGACCGAGTACATGGCCGCCGTACTCACGTCCGAGATGGACGGCTCGGAGCGGGAAAAGTTCTTTGTTGAGCATATCGACGATTGCCGACGCATGGGTCTGGCGGTTCTGCCGCCGAACGTCAACGAAGGGGTTGTCGGCTTCCGCCCGGCCGATCAGGAGAAGACGATTCACTTCGGCCTCGGGTCGATCAAGGGGGTCGGCTTCAAGGCGGTCGAGACGATCGTCGAGGCCCGAGTGACCGGAGGCCCGTTCACCAGTCTGGATGACTTCTGCGAGCGGGTGCCGTCGAAGGACGTCGGCCAGGGGGTGACGGAAATCCTTATCAAGGCCGGTGCGTTCGACACGCTGGGCGCCCGTCGCAGCCAGCTTCTGGCCGTGCTCCCTCGGGCGGTCCAGGGGGGACAGGCCCGGCAGGAAGACCGCAAGCGAGGGCAAAAGAGCCTGTTCGACGCCTTCGATGCCGCCGTCGCCGTGGCCGAGCCGGAGACGATCGTCACCAGCCTGCCCGACGTTCCCGAGATGTCCGACGCCGAGCGGCTGGCCGAGGAAAAGAAAGTGCTGGGCTTTTATATGTCGAGCCATCCCCTGGCGCGGCATGAGGCGCTGATCGAGGCCTTCCGCACCCACACGGTCGCCCAGCTCGCCGAGTTGCCTGACAAGGTCGAGGTGGTGCTCGGCGGCATTTTGGCCGGGGTGAAGCCGCGCAACGTGCAGAAGAGCCGATCGGGCCTGACCCGGATGGCCAAGCTCTCGGTCGAGGATCTGACCGGTTCGACCCCGGCGATGCTCTGGCCCGAGGAGTACGCCAAGCAGCAGGACCTGGTGCGCGACGACCTGATCTGCTTCGTCCGGGGCCAGCTTAGCCGCCAGCGCGAGCCGGCCGAGCTGATCGTCAGCCGGATCATCCCCATCGAACGGGCCGGGGCCGAGCTGTGCCGGGGCCTGGTCGTTCGGCTGAACAAGGGGGCGCACGGCGATCAGGAACTCGACCGCCTCGGCCGGGTGCTCGGTCAGTACCAGGGGAACCTGGAGGTCTACTTCGAGGTCTTCGGCCTGCCCAACGCCCACCGGGCCATCTTCCGCGCCGGGGCGTCGTGGCGGGTCCGGCATGATGATGCGTTGATCGCCGCCCTGGAGTCGACCGTCGGGGCCGGGAATGTCTTTTTGCTCGGCCACCGAGGGGCAGCGGCGCCGCCCTCGATGGGTTAAGGGTCGGGAGGGGGTTGCGGTGATGCTTCCTCGTTCGACCTTTGCCGAGTGAGAATAAAGACGGCGTAGACGGAGCCAGGCTCTTGAGCGTCGCAGGGATCCCCCTCACCCGGCCTTACGGCCACCTCTCCCCCGCGAGGGGGGCGAGGGTTGGGAGCGGGCGGCCAAGAGAAACGCGGAACGTCGGGAGGCCGCTCGCGTCCTTGATCGGCGAGGGAGAGGGCTTACTTGCTCTTGATGAGCTTCTTGGCGTCGTGGAGGGTGCGGCGGACCCATCGGCTCATTTTCTCGGCGGGCATGAGGACCTTGCCTTTGAGGACTTCGTTGGGGCGGGCCTTGAAGATGGTGGTGTGGATGGTGCCGTCCCAGCCCTCGGGGGCCTGCTCGGTGTAGTAGTAACCGGCGAACGACTTGCGGGTGTTTCCCTGGGGGCACTTGACGGCGGTGACGCCGTGGTAGCTGATCTCGCTGGTGGCGAAGATCACGCAGCGGTTGAAGATCGGCGAGAAGGAGTGGTGGCAGACCTTGACCTTCTTGTCCCAGAGCTCGACGTTGCCGCCCCACTCGGGCTTCCAGTCCTTGTTGAAGTAGACCAGGATGTTCAGGCGGCGGTGCAGCTTCCGGTCGCGGATGTAGTTGAAGTCGACGTGAACGTCGAGGTGCCCCTGGGGGCCGGTCTGGTGCATTCCGCCGCCGACGAGCTTCGGATCGTCGAGCAGGTCGGGGATCTCGAAGATGTAGGAGAGATCGTCGCGGAACTCGGGAGAGGCGAGCAGGCGGTTCAGCTCGGCGATCGGCTCGGGGAACTTCGACGAGTCGGTGAGCTGGACCTTGCCGCGCTCGTTCAGGGCGGCGAACTCGCGGCCCATCGACGAGGCCTCTTCGTAGGTCGGGAAGGCGGCGAGCACCCGATTGGCGAAGTCTTCCTCAAGAAAGCCATCGATGCAGAGGCTCGGGAAGGGGGTCGCGTTGCGGACGCGATCGCGAAGGGCGTCGCGGTCGAACGGCTTGATGCTCATGGATGTGATGGCTCGTGGTGCCAGAGATCGAGGATTGAACGGAGTCGGGACAGGATTGGGGGAGGGACCGATCTCCCGCATCCTCCGATTGATCAGGGATACGGCGCTGCCCCACCGTTGGTGACGGCCGACTTCAAGCCTAATTCGCGGTGTCGGCGGTTGTCAAAGTGATTCGGGTTTCCTCCCGGGTCGTCAGCCCGGTGCCGGATCGATAGGGACGGTCGGACAAAGGAACAGGACGGGGGCTGATCCTCGTCGGTCCTTTTCGGTAAGATGGGCGATCCGCCAAAGCACCATTGCGTGAAGCATCGTTGAGGGAAGAGGCCATGCCGGTGTCTGTTGTTGCGTCCCGATCCATCCGGTCGATTGCGATAGGGTGGTTCGCCCTTCTGGGAGCCTTGCTTGGGGGGGCCGCTTCGGCGGGGGCGAATGGTTCGAAGCCGATCCAACTGGCGGAATCGCCTGCGCTATCTCCTGACGGCAAGACCCTGGTGTTTTCCTGGGCGGGCGATCTCTGGACCGTTTCGACCGAAGGAGGAACAGCGCGTCGGCTGACCTTCCATCCCGGCCTCGACACCGAACCGGCCTTTTCCCCCGACGGGGAGACGATCGCCTTCGTCTCGGACCGCGAAGACGGCCGGCAGGTCTATCGGATGCCCGCCTCGGGGGGTGTTCCGGTCCCCTTGACGGCTCATAGCGAGGGCTACCGCCTGGAAGGGTGGTCGCCCGACGGCCGGCAATTGCTGGTCAATGCCTCGCGGGACCACTTCTGGAGGCACGCCGAGCGGTTCTTTTTGATCAACGCCGAGGAGCGATCGGCCGAGCATCCGTTGTTCGACGCCTATGGCTCGGAGGGATCGCTCTCGCCCGACGGATCGACCTTGCTGTTTGTTCGGGAAGGGGTGGCCTGGTGGCGCAAGGGGTATCGCGGATCGCAGGACGCCCAGATCTGGAGCTATGATCGGGAGTCGGGCGCGTTCACCAAGGTGCTTGATCCCGAAGGGGGGGCCCGCTGGCCGCTCTGGAAGCCCGACGGCGAGGGATTTTACTACGTGGCCGAGCACAACGGGGCCTTGAACCTGAGGGAGCACGCGCTCGAATCAGGCGAGGACCGGGCCTTGACAAGCTTCGATGACGACTCGGTCGTCTTCCCGACCCTCTCGGCCGATGGCTCGACCCTGGTGTTTCGGCACCTGTTCGATCTCTACCGGATCGATCCGACCGCCGATCGGCCGAAGCCGGCGAAGATCGAGATCCAGCACGAGGCCGCGGCCCTGGTGCCTGAGTTGAGCCGGGTGAGCCTCGATCGCGCCTCGGAGGTCGCCTTTTCTCAGGATGGCCTGGAGATCGCCTTCATCGCCGGGGGGGATCTGTGGGTCATGGACACGGTCTTGAAGGAGCCGGTCCGGGTGACGAGCACTCCTGAGGAGGAGCGGTCGCCGGTCTTTGCGCCTGATGGCGAGTCGATCCTGTTCGTGAGCGACACCGAAGGGCAAACCGACCTCTGGCGGGCGACCCGCACCGACGACGAGCTGTTCTGGTGGCAGAATTCGGCGTTTGACCTGGAACGAGTCACGCAGGATGCCGCTGTTGAGTCTCGGCTGGAGTGGAGCCCCGAGGGGTCGAAGGTCGCCTTTGTGAAGGGCAACGGCGACCTGTGGATCATGGACGCCGACGGCTCGAATCCGAAGCGGATGCTCGAAGGCTGGAATGCCCCTCAGTTCTGCTGGTCGCCCGATGCGCAGTGGATCGCCTTCGCCCGAGACGACGACGAGTTCAACGCCGACGTCTGGATTGTGCCGATCGACGGTTCTCAGGAACCGTTCAACGTCTCGAAGCACCCGAGCAACGACGGCAACCCAGCCTGGTCTCCGGACGGGAAGATTCTGGCCTTCAGCGGAAATCGGGAGGTCGATGGCGAGGTGGACATTCATTTCGTCTTCCTCCGCCGTGAGGATGACGAACTGGGCCGCCGCGACCGGACGATCGAGGAAGCGATCGAGAAGATCCGCAAGGCCCGGAAGCAGAACGGCGGCCCCAACGGCAAGGCCGACACGCCAAAGGCCAACGGCACGCCCGACGACGAGACGGACGAGGAGAAGGATTCCGACGAGGAGGACGAGGAGAAGGAGTCGGACGAATCGGACGAGAAGGAGGAGACTCCGAAGGTCGTGATCGACTTCGACGACATCCACGAGCGGATTCGCCGGGTATCGATTCCGAACTCGTCGGAAGGGGGATTGTTCTGGTCTCCGGATTCGAAGCGGCTGGCCTTCCGGGCGAACATCGACGGTCAGTCGGGGACGTACACGATTGAGCCGACGGGGGAACTCGCTCCGAAGCGATTGTCGAGCGAGACGCTGGGCGATCCTCGATGGTTGAAACAAGGCGATCTGATTGTCGGTAATCTGGAAGGAGTTCCGACGAGCATCGCGGGGTCGGGCAACTCGGTGTCGAAGTCCACCTTCTCGGCCCAGCAGGAACTCGACCGGGCAGCCAAGTACGGCGCGGCCTTCGACATGGCCTGGCGAACGATGCGAGATCGGTGGTACGACGAGAACCTCAACAACCGCAACTGGGACGCGATCCGGCGGAAGTACCTGGATCTGGCGGCGTCGAGCGTCGATCGGTCGATGTTCGCCGAGGTCGTTCGCCTGATGCTCGGTGAGCTGAAAGGCTCGCACCTGGGCTTCTCGCCGAGGGGCAACGACACGATCGAGCCCCTCCGGGGGGACTGGAGCATCTCGACCGCCCACCTCGGAGTGCGGTTCGATCCTGAGCACAAGGGCCCGGGCTTGAAGGTCCGCGATGTGGTGCCGGGCGGTCCGGCTGATCAGACCCGATCGGCGATCAAGCCGGGAGAACTCATCGTCGCCATCGACGGCCAGACGGTTGATCCCGACATGGACCTGACCCAGGTGCTCAACGGCCCCCTGGCCCGAGACATCACGCTGATGGTCCAGAACGTCGAAGGGGAGGAACGCTCGGTGACCGTGCGGCCGATTTCCTTTGGCGCGGCCCGAGCGTTGCTCTACGACGCCTGGGTGAAGGGGAACCGTCAGGCGGTGGAGGAGGCCAGCGAAGGGAAACTCGGTTATCTGCACATCCGGGCGATGAACGGGGCGAGCTTCTCGAAGTTCCAGGAAGAGCTGTATTCGGCCGCCGCGGGCAAGGAGGGGCTGATCATCGACGTTCGGGAGAACGGCGGCGGCTCGACGGCCGACCTGTTGCTCACGAGCCTGACGCAGCCATTTCACGCGATCACCGTTCCCCGAGGGGGGAACCCGGGCTATCCTCAGGATCGCAAGGTCTTTGCCTCCTGGTCTCGGCCGATTGTCGTGCTCTGCAACCAGAACAGCTTCAGCAATGCCGAGATCTTCAGCCACGCGATCAAGACCCTCGGCCGAGGGCAACTGGTCGGCGTGCCGACGGCCGGAGGGGTGGTCAGCACGGGGGCGACCTCGATCATGGACCTCGGCACCCTTCGTCTCCCGTTCCGAGGGTGGTACGTGGCCGGAACCGGTGAAGACATGGAACTCAACGGCGCCGTGCCCGATGTGATCATCTGGCCCGAGCCCGGCGAATGGCCCCGAGGCGACGATCGCCAGCTGGCCGAGGCGATCGAGCGACTCAAGCAAGACGTCTCTGAAGCGAAGAACCAGCCACAACCCGAGCTTCGCAAGGCGAGCGAACGGTGAGTTTCCGTTTCTTGTCGCTCGGACCGCTCGGAGTGAGGTCCGGCCCTCGTCCGTTGGACGTCGGTCCTCCCCCCCGTTCTCAGTTTCACCAATCCTCCCTTACCCTGTTTCTTGACTCTCGAGAAAGGTCTTCACGTCGATGACTCTGAATTACGGTCCCCCCCTGCTCCGCCTGGTGTCTCTGGGGCTGCTGGTTGCGACGGTGTCTCCCGCCGTCGGGCAGGACGCGCTGCCCAAGGCGGAGGAGGTGCTTGCGAAGTCGATCGAGGCCACAGGAGGCGAGGCGGCCTACAAGGCGCTGAGCACCCGCAAGGTCACCGGCACGATTGAGTTCGTTGGTGCCGGTTTGAAGGGGAAGCTAAGCCTTGAGCAGCAAGCTCCGAACAGCATGAAGACGTCTCTGGAACTGGAGAACGTCGGCACATTCTTGCAAGGCACCGATGGAACGATTGCCTATGAGATCAACCCGGTCAGCGGTGAGCGGGTCCTCGAAGGGGCTGAGAAGGCGGCCTTCCTGCGTGAGGCAGCCTTTTACTCTGACCTCGAATGGCAGGACTACTACGAAGCGGCCGAGACCAAGGAGATCATGGAGGTTGACGGCACCAAGTGCTACGTGGTGGCCATGACCCCGAAGGAGGGTCGGGTCGAAACGCGGTTCTATGCCGTCGATTCGGGTCTGCTGGTGAAGTCTCGCCGGATCGTCGAGTCGCCGATGGGTGAGATTCCGGTCGAGTCGATCGTGAGCGACTACCGAGAGGTCGACGGCCTGAAGATTCCGTTCGTCAGCACCGAGGTGCTCCTTGGCCAGGAGGTGAAGACCACGATCCAGACCGTCGAGCATGGCGTGGACTTCCCGGAAGGCACCTTCGCCATTCCCGAGGCCATCAAGAACCGCGCTGGCGCTCGCTGAGCGATCGACGGCCAATGGCCCCAGCACGCTCAAGCCTGGGATGTTGCAGAAACGGCCGGGGAGCTCACAGCTCCTCGGCCGATTTTCGTTCCGAGGTCGCCCTGGTTTCTGAGTGTCGGGAGGATTGGTTCGAAGGGGAGCAAGGCCTGGCCCGGGATTTGCGGTTTCGTCGATCAGACATCCTGGGTTATCGAGTTCAATAAAAACGTTCCGACTGCCCGGGACCGTCTTCGGTCCGAGGCAGGAGTGGTATGCAATGACCTTTCGAGAATCGCTGGAGGAGCATCTCCGCGCGATCAAGTCGCGTGATCTGCCCTCTCTGATGATGACGCTCCCTGAGGGGGAGCTGACGCTGATTCGGCCCGATGGCCGGTGCCTTCGCTCGGTCGACGAGTATGTCGCCCTGTACCGTGACTGGTTCGCGTCCTCGACCTGGACGATCGAGACCCGGCTCGAAGAATTGACCGAGTGCGACGCCCTGGGCCTGGCGATTGTGCATGTGACGTACCGCGATGAGCCTCCCGACCGCGATCGGTGGCTGCAACGCGCGTTCCACACCTTCGCCTTTGCCCGAGAGGGCAGCCGGTGGGTCTTGATTCACGATCAGGCGACCCCCATCCAGCCCCTCGACTCACCGTGACAGGGAAAGAGACCATCGGGGGCGATCCTCGGTCGGCTGCTCTGGACGATCGAAGGGGTAAAGGGGCAAGATAGGGTCTTCGTTCCGTCTCGTGAATCACCGAGACCTGGCAACCGATGCGCGTCTGCACCCGCTCGGCACCGAAGCATCGGCCTCTGCGTTCGGCACCCCCAGAGCACCACCGAGATGCACCCAAGACACGCCTCCCTTTTCGCGATGGCCACCCTGGCCCTGGTCGCGTCGGTTTCGACCCTGAGCTTTGCTCAGAACGAGCCGAGGACCCCCCAGATTCCGGACCTGAAGGTCGAAACCTACACCTTGCCCAACGGCCTGGAGGTCATCCTTCACGAGGACCACACGACGCCAGTGGTCGCCGTGAACATCTGGTACAAGGTCGGCTCGAAGAACGAAGCCGAAGGACGCACCGGCTTCGCTCACCTGTTCGAGCACCTGATGTTCCAGGGCTCGGAGAATTACAACAACGAGTACTTCGCCCCGCTCGAACCGCTCGGCGCCCGGATCAACGGCAGCACGACGACGGACCGGACGAACTACTTTGAGACGGTCCCGAGCAACGCGCTGGAACTGGCGCTTTGGCTCGAAGCCGACCGCATGGGCTTTCTGCTGCCCGCATTGACCCAGGAGTCGCTCGACAACCAGCGCGACGTGGTCAAGAACGAGCGCCGGCAGCGAGTCGATAATGTCCCCTACGGTCAGGTCTCCGAACGGATGCTCGCGGCCCTCTACCCCGAGGGACACCCGTACCACCATAGCGTCATCGGCTCGATGGAGGACCTGTCGGCCGCTTCGCTCGAAGATGTGAAAAACTTCTTCCGTACCTATTACAATCCAAATAACGCCAGCCTGTGCATTGCGGGCGACTTTGACCCGGCCGAGGCCAAGCAGCTCGTCGAACGCTACTTCGGCGCGATTCCGAAAGGGCCGGAAGTCGAGCGGACCCCGCAACAGGTTCCCGAGCTGGAGGCCCCGGTGAATCTGGCGATCACCGACCGCGTCTCGTTGCCCCGCCTCTACCTGACCTGGCCGACCGTTCCCGAAGGCCATGAGGACGAGGAAGCGCTTAACGTGCTTTCCGCCGTGCTCGGTCAGCTTGACAAGGAAAGCCGCCTGGAAAAGGCCTTGATCTATGATGAGTCGGTCGCCAGTCAGGTGTTCGCGTACCACAGCACCGGGGCGGTCTCGGGCACCTTCAACGTGATCGCCACGGGCAAACCCGACAGTGACCTGAACGACCTGGCCGCCCGGATTGAGGCCGAAATCGAGCGACTCCAGCAAGACGGCCCGACCGAGGACGAGGTGATCAAGGCTCAGAACACGACCGAGAGCAGCCTGATCTTCGGGCTTCAGGCTGTTGGTACGCGGGCCGACTTCTTCAATGCCAACAACGTCGCCTTCGGCGATCCGCTCGCGTATCGGGAACAGTTGCAGAAGCTCTTTGACGTGCGTGCCGACGATGTCCGCCGCGTGGCTCAGAAGTATCTGACCCCCAACCGCGTTCGGATGGACGTGACCCCCGGCGCACCGACCGAGCGGGCCCCCGAGGTCTTCGTCAACGCTGCTCCGGTCGAAATCGTGCCGGATGATGAGCCGATCGTCGAGGAATTCGATCGCTCGATCATGCCGACCCTGGGCGACGCCCCTGAGTTCTCGCCGCCTCCCGTTGAGCGTCGGACGCTCGACAACGGCCTGGAATTGCTGGTGGTCAACCGCCCCGAACTGCCGATCCTGACCCTTCAGCTGGTAGTCAAGGGAGGGGCCACGCTCGTTCCCGAAGGTCAGGACGGCGTGGCCGAGCTGACGGCAAACCTGCTCACCGAAGGGACGGCGACCCGAGACGCCCAGGAACTAGCCGGTGAGCTGTCTCGCCTCGGAGCGTCGATCAGCGCCTCGGCGGGCATGGAGCAGATGGGCGTCTCGCTCTCGACCCTGACGAAGCATACCGACGCGGCCTTGGCGCTGTTTGCCGATGTCGTCCTGAATCCTGCCTTCCGCGAGAGCGACCTGGAACGGCAGCGGGCGTTGCTCCTTTCCGGTCTGCTCCGTCGCCGGGATAGTGCCGAGGGGATTGCCTCGCTCGTCTTCCCGAGCCTGCTCTATGGAGACGATCACCCGTACGGCCGCCAGGTCTCCGGAACGCTGGAGACGGTGCCGGCGATTTCCAGAGAGGATATCGTCGCGTTCCACTCCCGTTTGTTCCGGCCGAACAATGCGGCGTTGATCGTCGTCGGCGACACGACGGCCGATGCGATCATCGAACGGCTCGGCCAGGCAGCCATCGGCGACTGGAAGGCGGGCGACGCCCCTTCACTTTCGCTTCCGAATCCGGAGCCGGCTCCGAAGGATACGCTTTACGTGGTCGACCGTCCCGAGTCGGCGCAATCGGTGCTGGCGGTTGGCCAGATCGGTCTCTCGCGTGATACGCCCGACTACTTCCCGGTCACCTTGATGAACGCCGTGCTCGGCGGCCAGTTCTCCAGCCGGATCAACCTGAACTTGCGCGAGGACAAGGGCTACACGTACGGCGCCCGGACCTCCTTCTCGTTCCGACGAGGCCCCGGCCCCTTCTCGGCCAGCACCTCGGTTCAGACGGCCGTCACGGCCCCGGCTCTGGTTGAGCTGTACAAGGAGCTGACCGAGATTCGAGGCGATCGCCCCGTGACCGAGAAGGAACTGGCCGATGCGAAGGGCCGACTGATCCTTGGCTTCCCCGGCGACTTCGAGACGACCGGCGGCGTGGCCTCTCAGGTGGTGGATCTGGTGCTTTACAACCTGCCCGACGACTACTTCACCACCTATCAGGACAAGGTCGAAGCCGTCACTCCTGAGCAGGTCCAGCAGGCCGCCCAAACACACCTGATCCCCGACCGCATGACCCTGCTGGTCGTTGGAGACGTTGATGCCATCGCCTCCTCGCTGGAGGAGCTTCCCTTCGTTCCCTCCCTGACGCAGCTTGACCCCGACGGCAACCCCGTCGAGCCTGCCGCCACGGGCGCGGGTGAGGAGCGCTAATCGAACGAGCCGAGATCTGGTTCCACGGGGTGGCCGAACCGTGCGCTCTGACGGGAGTGCACGGTTCGACACCCTTGTTATTGAACGTGTAATTCGGTAAAAAACTACGCTGCCCTTTGCTCTGCGTTGGATGGCAGCCCGAGGAATGATTCTGATCCTTGATCTTTCGAATCATTCACCTCAGCTTGCTCCGAACGAATCGATTGATCGACGTTTCCAACCGTGATTGGAAGGGTCGAGCCGTTCGCCTCGTGATGTCTCGGGCGCGCGTGTTGAGCGATCGGCCGGGCTTTGCCGGTCGCGAGATGCGTCGACCCCCGCTCGATGATCTTGAGCAAGCGTGAACCTTCACCATGTCCTGAGAGGACCTGATGCGAAACGATTGGAGTCGAAAGCTTCAAACTGCGGTGCTGATGAGCCTGGGAATCGCGAGCCTGGGTCTCAGCATTGGTTGTGATAATCCTCAATTCGAGGCGGGCACCGTTAAGGTCGATCCTCGAGGTCAAGAGGCCGAACCCGAGGCCCCTGCCCCGATTGACCCGAGCACGCGAGAAACCTCTGAAGGCGGTGAACGCTAACAGCGGTCCGTACGTTCCCACCAAGCGATCGCTGATCCTTTTCTCGGAACCGCGCTGGGCCTACCTCTCCTCCTCCTCTCCCCTCAGGCTCTGGGCTACCGTGGCATCGCTGACTTGCATTCGTTCGATTCGTTCCCACCCTGATCGCCTATTTTGAGAGGATATCCTGACCATGAGGATCTTGCTGAAGCACGCCGATCGCTCGCGAGAGCGACGAGCGTTTACCCTGATTGAACTGCTGGTCGTCATTGCCATTATCGGCGTCTTGATTGCGTTGCTCTTGCCTGCTGTTCAGTCGGCGCGTGAGGCCGCGCGGCGTGCCCAGTGCACGAATAACCTGAAGCAGCTTGCACTGGCCTTGCACAATTATGTTGATGTCAATTCGGTGTTCCCGGCCAGTGCCCTGAATGTCCGAGACTGGCCTTCGGCCACGCTCACGCGAGAGAACACCAGCGTTTTCGTCCGTCTGGCGCCTTACATCGAGCAACAGAATGTGTACAACTCGATGAACTTCAACCTGCGCTGGATCCACGGCGAGAATACGACGGTTGCCGGTGCGGGTAACTCGGTGCTGTGGTGCCCCAGCGATGGAGAGGTGTCGAATACCCAGGGGATTACCGGGATTTACCGCGTTCCTTCGGGAACCGTGGTCCCTCAGGCGTACACGAGCTATGCGGCGAGTGTGGGAACGTGGTACCTCCGCCTCAGCCCGAGCGCCGACGGTGCCCTGTATGCCGGCAGGAAGAACAGCCTGAACGGCGTGATTTTCCACGATTCCACCGTTTCCATGGCTGATATTCGCGACGGTACAAGCAACACCATCGTGATGGGAGAGCACGGGCACGCGTATCTTGATGCCGCGTCCATCAACTCATATCACTTCTGGAACTCGGGATTCCACCAGGACACGATGTTCGAGTCGTACCACCCGATCAACCCGCATCGTCGAGGGATTACGGGGCTGAGCAGCGCCTTTCCTCGTCAGGCATCGAGCTTTCACCCCGGCGGTGCGATGTTTGCCTTTGCCGACGGGTCGGTCAAGTTCCTGAAGGACACGATCGACTCCTGGACGATTGACCCCGCGACGGGAGATCCGGTCGGCACGGCCTGGGATAGCTCGGTCCGTCATTACCGGTTTGTTCCGGGGGCCCGGATTCCGGTCTACCAGGCCTTGACCACGCGCAAGGGTGGCGAGGTAATCAGCGCAGACCAGTTCTGAGCGGTTCGGACGTCTGCGAAGGGCATGCCTTCGAGGCAGAGTCGGAGGCATGCCGTTGTCGAAATGCTCGAACACGTCCAACGTTGATCAGGACGAGCGGGGAGGTTCCCTGGAGAATCTAGGGAGACCTTCGGGGATCGACGTGGACGATCGCACGTTCCATCAAGTCTCGCCCCGCCTCCAGTGCTCGGCGTTGCCAGGAGGGATCGGCGGGAATGAATGCCTCGCGGAGGCGAGCGACGGCCTGCCGTCTGGCGGGGCTGTTGTGATCGGCGAAGTGGAAGGCCTGATTCTCGGCCCGAAGCGCGGAAAGCACGGTGATCGCCGGATAGGTGCCAAACTCGGCGCAGGCGTAATCGTAAGTGCATCGACCGACGCCGAAGCGGTGGGCACACCAATCGCCCAGTGATCCGCGTGTCTGGTAAGCGACTCCGTCGGCATCCATCGGCGAAAGGCGATCGGTGCCGAACGTCTCGACAAATCGACGGCAGGTGGGAGACGATCGCGGTGCGTGGATCAGGAGGGTCTCGGTGTTCCAGGGGCCAAGACCGGTATGAACATCGAGGTGAATGACTCGCCGAGCGGGTTCGATCAGCGCGGGGAGATGATTTTCCAGGATGCGGGACGTGAGCGATGCCCCGTGTCCGCCGAAGAAGAGGCCGCGAGGGTAATCGTACTGGCCTCCGGCAATCGCCTGTTTCACCGCCGGCATGCCGTAGCGTGAGCGAGTCCACAAGGCCCGAGGCTGAAACGTCAGGGCATCCCAAGGGCCCGGAGGCGCTGCCGGGTTAAGCAGTGGATCGAGCGTTCCGTAGAGGGGAGGGCTGCCCTGGTAGGGTTCCCCCGGTTGGAGAAAGTTGCGGTTCAGATCGATATTCTCGGCGTCAAACCGCCTGCCGGTGGCGAAGCCGAACGGATTGAGGGCGTGGATCATCAGGATCGCCACCCCGGAGGGAAGCTGACGCGGGCCGTTTCCTTCGAGCCAGCGCGACTGGATGGCCGAGCCGAGCGGCCCCTCGACGCCATGCAGGCCGCTCGACAGGAAGACCAGACCCTCTGCGTCCTCGGGACCGAGGCGTGCGGTGTCGATCGTCAGATCGTCTTCCACCGGGCCGAGAGTCCAGGAGTCGCTCGCGGCTCCGGCCTGGATCGCGGCTCGGCGGAACCGATCGCGAGCGGCGGTGTAATCGGTCGAGATCGGAGCGTCGCGGTGACTGAGCATGGCGATTGCCCTCAAAGAATCAGCATCGCATCGCCGTAGCTATAAAAGCGATAGCGTTGATGGACGGCCTCGGCATACGCGTTCCGGATCAGCTCGACCCCCGCAAGGGCAGAGACGAGGACGAGCAAGCTGCTTCTCGGGAGGTGGAAATTGGTGATGAGGGAATCGACCCCCCGGATGGGAACTCCGGGATGGAGATAGATGTTTGTCTGGCCGGTGTAGGGGCGAAAGGTCCCGCTCTCGTCCACACAGGTTTCGAGCACTCGCGTGGCCGTGGTGCCGACGGCGACAATCCGACCGCCGGCCGACCGTCTTGCGTTGAGCCGCCTGGACACGGCGGGAGAGAGAGAGACCCATTCGGCGTGCAGTTCGTGATCCTCGATCCGGTCGGCCTTGATCGGGCGGAAGGTGCCAGGTCCGACGTGTAAGGTCAGATCGGCCACCTCGACATCAAGCGAACGAATTCGATCAAAGATGCCTCCCGTGAAGTGAAGCCCCGCCGTCGGCGCGGCGACCGAACCGGGGGCCGAGGCATAAACGGTCTGGTAACGCTCGCGGTCTTCGGGGGTGTCGGCTTCGCGGTGGATGTAAGGTGGCAGCGGAATGTGGCCGTAGGAGTCGAGCAGGTCGAACGTTGGTCGGAGGTCGAGAGCTCTGGCGAGCCAGTGGCCGTCGTCGAGTCGTTCGAGCAGTTGCAGGCGCAAGCCGCCATCGATCAGAATGTGCTCCCCCGGTTGAGGACGGCCGCGGGTCTGGGTCATCAGTTCCCAGACGTTGCGATCGTGCTCGCGGAGGTAGAGCCCTTCCCATCGCCCGCCGGTGGCTTCGCGGCGGCCGAGCAACCGTGCGGGCACGACCTTCGAATCATTCCGCACGAGAATGTCGCCCGTGCGGAGCAGGTCAGGAACGTCGGCGAAAACCCGGTGCTCGATCGTCCCTGAGTCTCGATGGACGACCATCAAGCGTGACTGGTCGCGACGGTCGGCCGGGTGCTGGGCGATCAGGTCATTGGGCAGGTGAAAGTCGAAATCGTGGGTATGCATGAGTGGTCAGGACGCTCCAGCCTCGATCTCCTCGAACGTCTGGTTTCCGATCGGATAGGAGGCCCAATCCTTGAAGTCAAAATGCCACCATTCGTTGTTGATGACGGTGAACCCCTGCGCTTCCATCGCCCGACGCAGCAAGCGCCGATGCCATCGCTGACGAGACGTGCCGCCGAAGTAATGCGCCCCACCTCGATCGGAGAACTCGTCGTAGCCGCCAACCATCGAAACGGGTTTGCCCGTGGATCGATCATAGAGTGTGAGGTCGACGGCGCAGCCCCGGTTGTGTTTCGACCCGCTGGCGGGATTGGCGACGAACCCGCGCGATTCTTCGGGGGTTGCGTCGTAAAACATCTTCGTGACGTACCAGGGGCGGTAGGCGTCGTGAATCAAGAGCCCGTAGCCGAGCGGTTCGAGCGCCTGGTGGACCCGCACCAGGGCCTCGGCCGCCGGCCGCTGCATGAAGGCACGAGGCGACGAGTAAAACGGGGTGCCGAGAAAATTGTTATCGGTCGCGTAGCGAATGTCGAGCTGGATGGTCGGATCGAGTGTTGTCAAATCAACAAGATCGGAATCATGGAAGGGGCCTTGTTCCAGGGGGGGGGATGCGTTGAGCGCTTCGGGCAACAGCGAGGCGACCGGTCGAATCGGGTCGACTCGAAAGGTTGAACCATCCTCGCCGTCAATCGGCCGACGCTCGAAGACGACGCTTTCTCCCAGGATGGCACGATGGGCCTTGCCTGCGTCGTCTCGCTCAAAGCGGAGTGTCTCGTCATGGTACAATCCCGTCAGAGGGAACGCATAGGTGTCTGCCTCGATTGGTTCGAGCGGGTAAAGAAAGAACCACTCGATCAGGGCGTAAAGCATTCCTTCGCGTTCGAGGATGTAAAGGATGTTATGATCCCATCCGTATTCGCCGATCAGTCCCATCCAGTCCTCAGGAGCGGGCGGAAGGGGCTCGTCGTCGGGCAATTTGCGGTAGGTGGTCCCGTTGAGTGTCAGGGTGTCACCGTCCCGGGTGATGGTTTCGCCGTGGGCGAGAATGGGACCGTCAAGGATGAGCGTGTTTCCTTCAGTTTCGGCCACCGATCGCAGCTCAAGCAGGAAACCACTCCGGGCGGGCATCAGAAGCAGGCGATTGCCACGATCGAGCAGTTCGATGACGCGGTCGGGATGATCCTCGTCCTGATACCGGCCTCGAAGCTTCTGGGCGAGTCCTTCGGGAAGGGGATCGGAGCGGGGAAGCTCAGGGAGCGGTTCCCCGTCCTTCAGGGCGAGCAGGGTTTTCAAGGCGAGGTCGGCAATCGTGCCCACGTCTGCAACATCGAGTGATGCCGACACGGCAACGCCAAGTTTTTTCTCGGGCAAGGCGGCCAGCTCGGTAGCGAAGCCGTAGACGGCGCCACCGTGGCCGATCCGTCGATGCCCGTTCCACTCGCTGACCGCGAAACCGAGGCCAAAGCGTCCCTTCGGGTCAAACTGAGGTTCGAACATCTGGGTCAGCGTCTCGCCCTTGAGGATCGAGCTGGTCTCGGTTTGGCCGTCCCGAAAGAGGGTGATGAGGAACCGGCCCAGGTCGGGCATTGAGGCGTACAGACTGCCTGCCGGAGCGTAGCCGAGCGCAAAGTCAGGGGCGGAGAATCGTCGGCCGTCGTAACCCCACATGATCGCTCGCGCAAGCCTGGATTCGATCTCCGGTGTGCGCTCGAAGTCGCTGGACGACATGCCCATTGGTTGCAAGAGTCTGGATCGGATGACCTCTGCAAAGGGCTTCCCTGCAACCCGTTCGACCACCAGGCCGACGACACCGAGCCCGGCGTTCGAGTACTTTGTTTTTGATTCGGGAGCGATTGGCAAGCGTGTCTGATTCAAGCTGGCAACGGTTTCGGCCAGGGTTGGCTCGTCGGGGTCGAAATAATGGCCGACGGGAGGCTCGCGCACCAGGCCGGCGCGATGGCTCATTAGCTGTCGAAGGGTGATCGGAGTGTCGAACGGGTTCTCCGGGGCGAACTCGGGCAAGGCGTCGGTGAGGGGAGCATTGAGGTCAAGGTCTCCGGTCTCGACGAGTTGCATCGCCGCCAGGTCGGTGAACAGCTTGGAGACGGAGCCGACGCGGTAGATGGTTTCGGCCGTGGCGGGGGTGCCTTGCTCCGGGTCAGCCAGGCCGAAGCCGCGTGCCCAGATGATCTGGTCGCCGTCGACGAGGGCGATCGACAGGGCGGGAATCTCCTTCTGCTCGACCTCTCGGGTGATGAAGGCTTCGAGGGCCGCGGTCGCCTCGGCCGTCATGGGTGCATGAGGGCCGATGGCCTCCTGAGCCATGACGGGAGAAATCGCGAGCGCGAGGAGAATCACGACCAGACGCGACATGTTCAACGGCTCCGTGGGCAAGGGTAAAGCGCAACGACGACCTGATTATGACGGAAGTGGCAAGGCGGGGGGAGGCCTTCAGCGGTCGTCCCCAATGATTAACAGGGCGATTTGAGCGGGATGACTCAAGACGATCGACGTGTTGGCGAAGTACAATCGATCGATCTCCGCGAGCAATCCGCCCGGCTCGTCTGTCTTCATTTTGACAAGGGTTCAACCTCCATGCTTCGACCGAACCGCTTGCTGTCCGTTCTGGGTGTCCTGGGAACTCTGGTCGTTCCGCTCTCCCTCAGAGCACAGGAGCCGGTCGCCGAGGCCCGTTCCGCCGAGGCTGCCGCCGAGCCCAAACCGTCCAGACTGACCGAGGAAGAGGCTCGTCTGAATCTCGAATCGTTCGACATCGTCTGGGAAACGATCCGCGACAAGCATTTCGACCCCGAGCTCAATGGTGTCGACTGGCCCGCCGTTCGCGAAGAACTCCGGCCGAAGATGGCTGAGGCCGAAACCATGGACGAGGCGAGGGACACGCTTCAAGAAATGGTGAAGCGGCTGAATCAATCGCATTTCGGGATCATTTCCCGATCGGTGTACGACGCGATCGACGGCGACGACGCCGAATCGACTGGTGACGGTGCGAGCGGCCTGCACATCCGGGCGGTGGACGGCGAAGCCCTGGTGGTGCTGGTCGAACCTGGCTCTCCGGCCGAAGAGGCCGGTATCAAGGCCGGATGGGTGGTGGAGCAGGTCGAGGGAAAGCCGGTTGCCCCCGTGCTGGAGAAGGTGGCCGAGGCGTACAACGACTCCACCCAGCACGATCTCTACGCCTCTCGGGTGGTCGAGCGCCGACTTGGCGGGCCGACCGGTTCGGAGCGTGTGATCACCTTCCGCGATGGCGAGGGTGAGCAGGTGGAGCGAACACTCACCCTGGCTCGTCCCCGAGGGACGGTTGCGCGGTTTGGCAACCTGCCGCCGATGACGGTTTACTTCGAAACACGCAAGGTGGATGAAACAATCCCGTATGTTCACTGGAGTGCGTTCTTTGATCCGGCATCTCTCATTCCCAAAATCGGTGAGGCGATGACCGGGCAACCCGACGCGCCGGGCCTGATTCTCGACCTGCGAGGCAATCCTGGTGGAATCGGCGCGATGGCCATGGGCATTTGTGGCTGGTTGATTGATGAGTCGGGCTCGAAGCTCGGCACCATGACGACCCGCGATACAAACCTGAACTTTGTCGTCTTCCCGAGAGCCGAGACCTTCCCGGGGCCGGTGGCGGTGCTGGTGGATGGCTGCTCGGCCTCGACCTCCGAGATTTTCGCTGGCGGCCTTCAGGACCTTGGCCGCGCCCGGGTCTTCGGCTCTCGGACAGCGGGGGCGGCCTTGCCCTCCGTTGTGGTGAAGCTCCCCAACGGCGACGGCTTTCAGTACGCCTTTGCCAACTATGTGTCGGCCAGCGGAGCGACCCTTGAGGGAACTGGGGTGATCCCCGATCAGGAGGTCTGGCCGTCTCGCGAGGCCTTGCTCTCGGGTGGCGATCCGGCACTCGACGCCGCCGTCGACTGGATCCGCGCTCAGCCCGGCGAATAACGAGTCGGCCGATTGGGGTCGGAAAATTACGCATGACAGAGCGAGGACCGGCGTCGGGCGATGTTCGGTTCTCGCTCCCGAAGTGTGGTCGGACTACCATCGAGTCGTCTTGCAGTGCGTGAAATGATGAGTCGCCCCTTCGATCTGGCCGCTGATGGCCTCCGGAGCCCCTCCCATGCGTTCTGTTTTCCTTACGGGCCTGGTGTTGACCCTCTTCCTGAGACTTCCGCTTTCTGTTGAGGGTCGTGAGGAACCTGATCGCATCGAGGCCAAGGCCGAGGCATTGGCCGCCCTGCTCGAACCGATTCGCGAGCAACACGGCTTGCCCGCGCTTGCCGGGGCGATTGTCACGCCCGAAGGGCCGGTCGCCGTGGGAGCGGTTGGCCTTCGCCGATCGGGAAACGGGCCGCCGGTGACCATCAATGATCGCTTTCATCTCGGGTCGTGCACGAAGGCGATGACCGCGACCTTGCTCGCCACGTTTGTCGAGGAAGGGGTCATCTCGTGGCAGACGACCCTGGCCGAGGCGCTGCCCGAATTCGCCCGGGTGATGCACCCGGACTACCGATCGGCGACGATCGAACAGGTGTTGGCCCACCGCGCAGGATTCTCTGGAGAGACGGCCGCGCCGGGGTTGTCGTTGGGTGCCATGAGGGCCTCACGCGCCTCCCTGACCCGACAGCGGACCGACTACCTACGTCGGGTTCTGGCGGAGGCCCCTTCCTCTCGGCCAGGAACGACGTATGAGTATTCCAACCGAGGATACATCGTCGCCGGAGCGATTGCCGAACGTCTGGGAAGGGCACCCTGGGAGGTCTTGATGCGTCGGCGGCTGTTCGAGCCGCTTGGGATGTCGTCAAGTGGGTTTGGTCCGATGGCGTCGCCGGGACAGGTTGATCAGCCCTGGCCGCATGTTGTCCAGAATGGCCGGACGGTGCCGATTGCCCCCGGCCCTGGGGCGGACAACCCCTTGCTCCTCGGCCCGGCGGGCACCGTGCATGCCTCGCTGGGGGACTGGGCTCGCTTCGTTGCTTGCCACTTGCGAGCGGGAGAAGAGGGCCCCGCTTTGCTCACTCCGCAAACCTTCGCCACCCTGCATGCCAAGCCGGCCGAGGGAAATTATGCCTTTGGCTGGGGCTTCCATGAACGAAGCTGGGGAGACGGCACGGTCTTGAACCATGCCGGAAGCAACACCATGAATTATGCAGTGGTCTGGATGGCGCCGAACCGTCGCTTCGCTGTCCTCGCTGCCACCAACCAGGCGGGAGACGCGGGGCCGAAGGCCTGCGACGAGGTGAGTTCGGCCCTAATCGAGCTGTATCGCTCGACGAACTCCCCGGACAATCCTCGCCGCCCGCGAGATGGCGAGTGAAGGCCGGTCTCGGGCCCGGGCCGCATCACCGCGATTTGGTTTGCGGTCTCGGTTGCTGGCGCATAGACTTGCACGCAGTTCGCATGATTGCCCGAAGATCCGGCTGCTGTCGCGACCGCCTCGGCCAGTAGAGGAACAACCCATGATCCGAAATCGCGTGCCAATGCGTGCCTCCGGTCGCTGCCCGATTGCGCTGCTGACCCTGGCCGCCTGCGTGGTCATTCCTTCGGTGTCGTCTGCATCCGACGACGCCGAGCGGCCCGCCGCGGTCGTCGGGCGGGTCGTCGGGCCGGACGGCGAGCCGGTGGCCGACGCCCGGGTCTGGACGCGGGTTCCCGGGTCCCGCGATGAGGTCGAAGCCCGCACCGACGCCGACGGCCGCTTCTGGATCGGCCCGCTCGCCCCGGCCTGCCCGTGGAAGGAGCCCGTCTTCGTCGAGGCCGACGGCTTCGCCCAGGGGTACGCCCGGCCGCTGGGCTTCTCGCTCTTCGCCGGGGTCGAGCATGAGCTCGGCACGATCCGGATCGACCGCGGCCGGGTCGCCAACGGCCGGGTCCTCGACGCCGACGGATGCCCGGTGGCTGGCGGCCCGGTCGAGATTCTGGTCTGGCTCGAGTCCCGGGGGCCGACCAGCGGGGTCGCTGCCATCAGGTCCGCGACCGAGACCGACGCCGATGGGCATTTCCGGACCCCGCCGCTGCCTACCGGCAGGCTCTCGGTCCAGGTGCTCGTCCCCGGCTTCAAGCTCGGCAGGACGTTTGCCCGGCTCGCACCCTCGCCCGGCGAGGAAGAACTGGAGCCGATCCGCCTGGAGCCCGACGCGCCGATCAAAGGCGTCGTCGTCGATCCCGAGGGCCGCCCCATCGCCGGCGCGAGCGTCCGTACCTACGGGAACTACGACGCCGTCGAGACCGACGACGCTGGGGCCTTCACCCTGTCCGGCATGGTCCACGACCGCTTCCCATTCCAGGTCTCGAAGCGCGGCTACCTGCGGATGTCGCGCTCGGTGACGCGGACCGAGGACGGCCTCTCCTGGAAGGAACAGGGGCCGGACGGCGAGCCGGTGGAAATCCGCCCGGTGGCGGACCTGAGGGTCGTGATGGAGCCGGCCTCGTGGATCGAAGGCCGCGTCGTCGATGCCGAGACGGGCGAACCGGTCCGGATCGAAACCATCGTCCTCTGCCAGGTCTTCCGCGAGGCCGATGGGACTCCCGTCTTCCGCAGTTGCTTCTCGGCGTCGTTCGAGCAGCCGGAGCCGGGCCGATTTGTCCTCTCGTACGGCACGCCCGGCGAGTACCACCTCGCCGTCTCGGCCGATGGCTACCACGACGCCGAGGCGTTCACTCCGGAGGTAGAGTCGCTGCGGCCGATCGAGGGGATCGTCGTCTCGATGACCTCGAAGGACGCCCCGCCGACGCCGGTGATCGAGGACGCCCGGATCATCGGCCGGGCCACCCGTAACGGCGAGCCGATCGCGAACGGCTGGGCCTGCCTCGGGATCCTCTCGCGATCGAACGCTGTCAACTCGTCCGTCCAGCGCGGCCGGGTCGTCGCCGACGGGTTCTGGCCGTCGGGCCGGAGCGTCCCGATCCGGGACGGGGCGTTCGAGCTGGAGCGGCGGAACACCGGAAGGGATGTCTACGTGATGATTGACGAGCCCGGCCACGCGCCGACGATCGTCGGCCCGATCCGCCTCGGGCTCGGGGAACGCAGGGAAATCGAGGTCGAAGCCGTCGCAGGCGGCTCCCTCTCCGGCCGGATGGTCGATGGGGCCGATTGCGAGTATCTCTGGGTGGTCGCCTTCAACGACCTTGGTATCGTCGCCGAGACGCGGGTCGAGCCCGACGGCTCCTTCGCCTTCCCGGTCCTGCCCCCCGGCCGCTACGGCCTGAAGGCCGGCCACGACGGCCACGCCGACCCCGAGGTCGTCCGCGTCCGGTCGCTCGACATGCCCCCGGAGGACTGGGACGCCCCTGCCGACCCCTGGCGGAATGCCCTCATCGCGGACATCGAGCCCGGCGCCGAGACCTCGGGCGTCGTCCTTCCCCCGCCGGGCGACCCGGTCCCCGATCCGCGTTGAACCCTGTGGGATGGCGGGGTGGGCCCGGTCGCGTCCGGTCCGCCGATCGGATGCCGGGCAGACGCGTCATTCAGGCAAGGACAAAGACCCGCCCTTGCCGAGCCTTTCCAGGGCGCGGCGGCAGGCCGAACGGACGACCTCGTCCGGGTCGTCGAGCCGCGAGGAGAGGGCAGCGATCACGTCCGGGTCGGCCTCCCCCGCCGAGCCGAGTAACACCGCAGCGTTGCGGAGGAGGCCAGAGCGCTTGGTCCGTGTGATGGCGGTGCCCTGGATCAAGGTGGCGGTTGTCTCGTCGTCGCTCCGGAGTAGCTCGACCAGATCGACGGCAACCCGCCTCGGATCGGCCGCCAGTTCTGGGTCGGTTCCTGGGGGAGCTTTCCGGTTCCAGGGGCAGACCTCCTGGCAGAGATCGCACCCGAAGAGCCAGCCGTGGAGGGGGGCGGCACCCTCATCGGGCAAGGGACCGCGGTGCTCGATGGTCCAGTAACTGATGCATTTGCGGGCATCGAGTCGACCGGGAGCCGCGAAGGCGTCGGTCGGGCAGGCGTCGAGGCATCGGGTGCAGGTGCCGCAATGAGTTGATTCGTGGGGAGAGTCAGGTTCGAGATCGAGGTCGGTCAATAAGGCACCAAGCAACGTATAGCTGCCAATCTTTCGATTGATCAGCATGGTGTTCTTGGCGATCCAGCCCAGGCCTGCCAGGCGGGCGAAATCCCGCTCCAGGAGCGGGGCGGTATCGGCCACGGCCCGAGAGTGCGATCGAGGGAAGGCAGCGTCGAGCTGCCCTTTCAGTTGCCCCAATCGTTTCCAGAGGACCTTGTGGTAATCTCTTCCTCGGGCGTAGCGGGCAATCTTGCCGGTACGGCCTGTTGAGGGTGGATCAGGCTCGCGGGGGTTGTACGACACGGCCACCACCACGACCGACCGCACTCCTTCGAGGACCGAGTCGGGGTGACGCCGCGCCTCGGCATGGGTGTGCATATAGGTCATCTCCGCCGCGTGTCCCTCGGCGAGCCAATCGAGGAACGACGCATACCCCGGAGGCGAGACAGCCGGGGCGATCCCGACGAGGTCGAACCTGAGATCCCGGGACAGACGTTTCACCACGGCCGATCGTTGGACGCGGTCCTCGACACTCACGGCAAGCGGTCCCGGAAGTGGGAGTGGCAGGACTTGCAGTCGTTCGCCGCTGCCTGAAAGGCGGTCGTTGCGGCCTCTCGATCAATCACCGAAGGACGCAGGGCGTCTCGGAGGGTGAGCGCGTTTCGCTCGGATTGGCGCAGCAAGGCGAGGAACGCATCCCCCCTCTCCTTCGACTCGTCAAGCCGTGCAAGCTCGCGGTAGTGCTCGGCGAGTAGGGTGGCCTCATGTGACGGGTCGAGGTCGGGGTGATCGTCGGGCACGCGGAATCCGGCGTCGGCGATGGTCTTCACGTGCTCCCAGCGCAGGTCGATCCCAACCATTCCTTCGACCAGATCGGGAACCTCGGCCTGCTCGGGCAGGTCGGTCTCGGTTAGCGCGGCGATGGCGATTGCCGAAGGAGGAGTGAACGTCTCGATGCTTGTATAAAGACCCGCGTAATCGGCCGACGTTCCGGCGCGTTCGAGCCAGTTCCGGGCACGTTCGTGGTCCCAACCTTCGGCGACCATCCCGCAGATGGCCGCCGCGGCTGGGCCGCGATGCTTGCCGTGATGGCAGTGAAGATAAATGGGTCCCTTGGCCTCCTTCGCCACCTTCGCCAGGGCGAGGGCTCGATCGGACGGGATGCCATCGTAACCCACGGGCAAATGGATATATCGTAATCCGTATTGCCGCGCGCGATCGAGGTCGGGCACCTGACCGTCCACACTGACAATCGTTTTCACGCCGAGTTCGGCAAGCGTCTGGAAGGCCTCCTCCCCCTTCGGTTGTCCTCCGCTGAGGAGTCTTGGCGAAAGGCGGAACAGGTTCTCGATGCCAGGGGCCTCAAGACGCACGGGTTCCTCGACAGGACCAGGAACGCTTCCGATCCCGCTCACGATTGCCAGTCCAGCGATGAGCATTCGATGCATGGTCGTAGGTCCGATCCGTCGATCGTGTGGTCGTGTTCTGTGCACCATCGAGAATCGCGGACGGGGAGGGATGTTGTCAACCAAGGGAAGCGAATGCGAGCGAATCTGGTGTGCAAACCGATCAGCCGAAACCACAAGCGACCAGGGCGTTGCCCGTCGATCGGTCCGTCGGCAAGAATTGCGAAATTGCCGACCACAATGCTCACGAGAACCACGAGGGATCCATGATTGTCTTCTGCACCGTGTTGGTGATGCTCGGACGTTTCCAGGACGTTGAGGCCGATCAAGACCGCGTGGAGATTCCGAGCGGAGCGACGGTCATTGTCCCGAGCGAACTGCCAGGAACCGGCCCAATCGATCTGGTTCTCCACCTCCACGGCGCGGTCGGGGCGATTGATCGGGCATTGGAGGAGTCGGGCTGGAGAGCCGTGGCTGTGGTGGTCAACGAGCCGGGCCTGTCGTCGGCCTATGCCCGTCCCTTCTCGGACCCCGAGCGATTTCCGACCCTGCTCGATGAGGCAAGGACTGTGATCAAGACGCGGGTGCCAGAGCACGATCTCGACCGCGGTCGCCTGATCGTCAGTTCCTTTTCTGCCGGGTTTGGCGGGGTGCGCGAGCTGCTGGGACAGCCCGAGGCGGTGAATCAGATTGATGCACTGGTCCTCGCCGATTCGCTTTATTGTGGATATGAAGGGAACCCGGCCGATCGTCGCCTCGACCCCGAGAAAATGGTCGGGTTCCGACACTTCGCGAGCGACGCCACCGCGGGCCGAAAGGCCATGCTCGTCACTCACTGTGAACTCATTCCCGACGGCTACGGCAGCACCGCCGAGTCGGCTGACGACCTTGTGCGCCACGTCGGGGGGACCTTCGAGCAGGTCAACGAAGACCTCGGCGACGGGTGGATTCTGTCAAGGCGATGTGATGACGGGGCGTTCCGAGTGCTCGGTTTTGAGGGGACTGAAGGAGAGGATCATCTCCGACATCTCCGAAGACTTGGTGAACTCTGGCGTCACCTGCCCGAGCTTCCGACAGTCGACGTTGCAGGACCGACTGACAATCGGTGACAATGCTCGATCAGGGGCACGCCGAGTCGGCCGTGCGGCGCGATCCGGAAGTCGAAGGCGACGGACGATGCAACATCCGCTCTTATCTCGAAAAGCCGAACGATTCACCGAAAGCGTGATCCGAGGCATGTCGATCGAGGCGCGCAAGTATGGCGCCGTGAATCTGGCCCAGGGGATGCCCGACTTCCCCGCTCCCGAGGCCATCAAGGAAGCCGCCTGTCGGGCCATCCGAGACGATATCAATCAATATGCGATCACCTGGGGCTCGACGAACCTTCGCGAGGCCATTGCCGAGCACGCCGCCTGGCACCTGGGGATGCAGGTCGATCCGGAGCAGGAGATCACCGTCACCTGCGGCAGCACCGAGGCGATGATCGTCGCCTTGCTGTCGCTCATCAATCCCGGCGACGAGGTGATTCTCACTCAGCCCTACTATGAGAATTACTGGCCGGACTGCATCATTGCCGGGGCCGAACCGCGCTTCGTTCCGATTCGCCCGCCCCACTGGTCGTTCGACTTCGACGAGCTGGCCGCCGCGTTTAACGACCGAACGAAGGCGATCGTGCTCTGCAACCCGAACAACCCGACTGGCACCGTGTTCAGCCGAGACGAGCTGGAACACGTCGCCGCGCTGTGCCGCAAGTGGGACGTGATCGCCATTACCGACGAAATTTATGAACACATTCTCTACGATGGCCGCCGCCACGTCTGCATCGCCTCGCTCGATGGCATGCGAGAGCGTTCGGTGACGGTCTCGGGCATGTCGAAGACCTTCGGCGTGACCGGCTGGCGGGTCGGAACGATCATCGCCCCGCCGAAGATGACCTGGGCTTTTCGGCAAATGCATGATTTTATCTCAATTGGTGCTGCGGCCCCATTGCAGGAGGCCGGAGCCGTTGCCTATCGCCTGCCCCGATCGTATTTCGACGACCTCTCGTCGGCCTACCAGGCCCGCAGAGATCGCTTTTGCCCCCCGCTGCAAGAGATCGGCTTTGACTTCGAGCCGCCGCAAGGGGCTTATTATGTGATGGCCGATTTTTCGAACTTTGTGGGAGACCGGCCCGACGACGAGGCCTTTGCCCGGCATCTCGTCCGTGAGATCGGCGTGGCCACCGTTCCTGGTTCCAGCTTTTTCCGAGACAAGGACTTGGGCCGCCACCTCGTGCGGTTTTGCTTTTGCAAGCAGGATGAGACGCTCGATGCCGCAATCACTCGTTTGCGATCGCTTCGGGCGCTCGTCTGACTCGGGGCCAATGTGCGATTTCGAAGGAAACGGCCCCCGATCCGCAGCGATTCTGTTCAATGAGGCCGACCCATCATCGAACATCTTCGCGAGGCTCGCAATGATCGCGGCTTCAACGGGAATACGAAGAGGGGGAAGACCGTGATCGATCCGGCGAACCGAAATCGTCTCAGCCGCCGCCAATCGCTCGCCAGAACGACGGGTGTGATGCTGCTGATTACGCTGGCGGTTCCGGTTGCGGCCTGGGGCCAGGGGGCGGCCAGTGTGTTCGTGGTCGGGGTGAATGGCAACGGCTTGCGAACGGTCGCGGCGTCAGGGGTTGGGCCCGAGGGGTTTCATCGGGCGGCTTACCCGAGCTGGTCACCTGATGGTCGGTTCATCGCGTTCACGGCCTTCGATACGACAGGGAGACGACCCGAGATAAGGATTGTCTCCCGAGACGGTGGCCCATCTCGAACGATCGTTGGGGGAGTCGCCCCTTCCTGGTCGCACGATGGGTCAAAACTCGCCTTCATGATCAGTGGAAAACGCACGATTGCAACCGACTGGACCCGCCCGGGACGGAACGATGAGCGCGTGGCGATTGTCCCGCTCGATCGGCCCGAGGTTCTGCAGGATGTCGGCGCGGGGCTTTGGCCGCGCTGGTCGCCAACTGACGATCGCCTGGCCTTTTCCAGCCGACAGGAAGCGAGCTGGGATATTTTCGTCCGATCGGCCGACGGAATGAGCCTGGCTCGCCTCTCGGACAATCCAGCGATGGATACCGAGCCGATCTGGACCCCCGACGGACGCGAGGTCATTTTCCTGTCCAACCGTGGCGTCCGCTGGGACCTTTATCGTGCCCCAGCAGACGGCTCCGCCGTTCCTCGACGATTGACCAACCACCCGAGCCGGGAAGAGAATGCGAGCCTCAGCCCCGACGCCTCTCGGATCGCCTTTACCGACCAGCCTGGCCGCCCGAATAGCCGGATCCTGATTCTCGATCTCGCCAGCGAGGTCGTTCGTCCGTTGCTTCCCGACCCTCTCGGCGACCGCGACCCCACCTGGTCGCCTGACGGCCTGTTCATCGCCTTTGCCAGTCGCCGACCCTTGCCGTGAGTCGATTTTGGATCGAGAGGTGACGGCTTGCAGGGAGTCACCGCGGCCTCGATCCGCCGAGCCGTCTGGACCGCTGTCGCAGTTGGACGCCGACGACCGCCAGACCTCCCAGACCGACCAGGAGCAGCGACGAGGGTTCGGGGATGACGGTGGGCGTCACCCGCAGGATGCGGTCGTTCAGGGGATCGGCCAGATACAGCGCCCCGTCAGGCCCAAAGGTCATTCCTCCGATCGGTCCCAGGCCCGAGAGGATGATCTCGGTCTGGCCGCTGGCATCGATCCGGACGATTTCACCGGCAAGGCCCTGGGTATACAGGTCGGTGCCAAACATGCCGCCGGGGGCAAACGCGAGGGTCCTCAATTGTCCCTGGGGTGGTACGCTGCTCGGATCGAACAGGGTGGCGAAGGCATTGTTGACCAGCGTGCCATCGGCATTGTGCACTCGAATCACGCCGTCGCGGTGGCTGGTGAAAATCTGATCGCCAGGACCGATTGCCAAACCTGTTGGTGAGGTTCCAAAGCTGTTAAATTCGATCAAGCGCGTGATCTGAAGATTCGATCCCGGCTCGCGTGTCAGGGCAAACACGCTGCGAGACTCGCCAATATCCGTCAAGAGCATCCGTCCGGTTGAATCGAACGCCATTTGATGCGGATTGGTAAACTGGAGCGTGTTGATAAAGTTGATCGTTCCGTTCGGGCGGATCGCCGAGAGTCGGCCCCGGTTCTGAACGCCATTCCAGGGGGCCAATCCTCCCACGAGAACCGATCCGGCGACCCCCGAGATTCGCCCTTCGGCGTCGAAAAGGACGGCATCTGGGTCATTGATTTGCTCGTTGCCAAAGCGCGTGACCGAGGTGCCTCCGGGGGCAATCCGATAGACCCACGACGGCCCAATGTCGGCGCCATCGGTTGCGGACGAGCCCGCATAAAGCGAGCCGTCCGACCCGAACGTGAGCTGTGTGGGAGTCCGGGGAAGTCTCGCGTATTCGGTCACCACGAACTCGGACCGCCCTTCACTGCCGAGCAGCAGGACGGCGATCAGGCCTAGTCCGTTGAGGAAACCGATCGGGTCATTCAAGCGGTGCATCGGGGAAATCTCCTTCTGACCAACGGTGCGGCGATCGGGCCTGGTCGATGGGTTTGTTTGCGTGATCGGGTCGTCAAGGTGTGGTTTCGGGAGCATTTGTGAGAAAAATACAACGTCATGCGGACTGACGAGACCCATTGCTTGACAGCATTTGCGGAGGGGTGTTAGCGTTGCTCATCGCTGCGTGGGAGTGATCGCGATGGCACGCGTCCACACGGCTCCCTCACCAGGGATGACGATCGGAATGAACACGATCGTGGCAAGCAGGGGGAGCAATCGTTCTTTGAAGTCGGGCTGCGGGGGAGGGTCGATGGCGATCGCAGACTGCGGCAAGACGGATCGCGGCTTGATCGGGAAGGTCGCCGACTGGCGCGATGCCTCGGCCTGGGGCCGGTTCGATGCGACGTATCGGCCCATGGTCCGCTCCTGGGGTCGGCGCTTTGGCTTTGAAGGGGATGACCTGGAGGAACTCTGCCAGGTCGTGATGATCTGGCTGAGCCGGAAAATCACGAGCTTCCGCGATGAGCCGACACGAACCTTCCGGGCCTGGCTTCGGTGCGTCGTCTCGTCTCGGGCGATTGACCTCCTGCGAGCCCGACGACGAGCCTTGCCGAACATTGACCCCGACGTGATGGTCGATGAGCGACCGCTGCCGCCGCTCGATTCCACGAGATGCTCGAAGACCGATCCCGTGCGGTCAGTCCCCGCCGAGGTCTTGCAGACCGTCCAGCGACGCGTGCAGCCCGAGAGCTGGAGAATCTTCTGGATGGTCCGCGTTGAGGGGATGTCGGTCGACGAAGTTCGCCACCTGTTCGGCAAAACCTACGCGGCAACCTACCGGAATCAAGAGCGGGTGGCTCGGATGCTTCGCGCCGAGATGGAACGGTTTCAATCGACGGATGCCTGATTTCCCTGGAGGCGGCAATGGCCACGGCGGCCTGCCCAAGTCTCGACGAACTACGCCAGCTTGATTCCGAGTTCCTTGACGACAGCCGTTTTGCCGTCCTCGAAGCACACCTCGAACAGTGTGGCCGATGCCGAGCCCAACTTGAGCAACTCCTGGCCGAGGCGTCACTGCTCCCCTCGATCTCGCCTGGCCCGGAGCCTGATCCGCCGGGCATCCCTCCCTCGTTCCCCGGTTATCGTGTTCGGCGCGAGCTGGGTCGTGGGGCCCACGGCGTCGTCTACCTGGCGACTCGGGTCCTCGACGGATCTCCGGTCGCGTTGAAGTGCCTCGGTGGCAGCCCGGTTGATCTGGCCCGCTGGCGTCGCGAGGCCGAGACCCTCCGACAGCTCGAATTGCCCGGCGTTGTTCGGTTGTTCGACGCCCACGAGGCTGGCGGCTGGGTTTGCCTGGTCATGGAGTATCTTGACGGAGGCAGTCTGGAACAGCGGCTCGATCCTGACCCATCGGCCGAGACGGCCGCTCGGCTGGTTGAAGAAATCGCTCGAACGATTGAAACCGTGCATCAGTCAGGACTGCTTCATCTTGATCTGAAACCTTCGAATATCCTGCTCTCCGGCGATCGCGATGAATCGCTCGACCGGGTGCGTCCCCTTGTGGCCGACTTCGGCCTGGCCTTGCCCTGGGGAGACGCCGAGGCTACCTGGACGATGGCTCTCGGGCCTCGCGGGACTCCCTCCTACATGGCTCCCGAGCAACTGGTTCCCGAGCGTGCCATGATCGGCCCGGCGGCCGATGTCTATGCCCTGGGGGCCATCCTCTACCGGATGCTCACCGGCCGTCCCCCGTTCCTCGCCTCGACGAAGCTGGAAACCTATCTCCATCTCCGTGATCGTGACCCGGTTTCCGTCCGTCGACTGAATCCGAGTGTTCCTGAGTCGCTCGAAACGATCTGCCTGGCTTGCCTTCGGAAATCGCCGGGTCAGCGCTATGCCTCTGCTGAGGCACTGGCCGATGATCTCCGACGCTTCCTCAACGGCCGCCCGATCCGCCAGCGACCGACTTCGAATATCGTCAAAGGGGCACGCTGGTGCCGTCGCAATCCGCTGGTTTCCGGATTGAGCCTGGCGCTGGCGGTCTCACTGGTGAGCCTTGTCTTTGTCCAATCGGCCCGATTGCGGGTCTCCCGAGCCGAGGAAGCCCGCCTTGATCGTGAACTTGTTCGCCTGGAAGAAAATCTGACGCTCTCGACCGACGTGTTGACGCATTACTCAAGTTATGCATACTCGCTTCTCTTCAAGGATCGGGCGATTGATGCCTCGTTTATTCTGGCCGAGATTACGCCGGTACGGGCTCGCCTGGAGCGGGCCCGGGAGTCCGGGACGATCGATCCGGCAAACCTGTATGGGCTCGGCCTGGTCGATTTACTCACTGCGGATATCCTGCTCACCCAGAATCGACCGTTGAGGGAGATTCGGCCCCACCTGATCGAAGCGAGAAACGCGTTTCAAGAGGCAATGCGCCGAGCGCCGGCGGCTCCGCATATCGCGGGAAATCTGGAACGGCTCGGGACGCACTGGTTCTTGCACCGGATCGGTGCGACGCTCGGCTACCTCGAACATACGGACTATGCGTATGACTGGGAGGGATCGGTGTCGTCGCTCGTCGATGCCATCGAGGCGGATCTCGACATGCTCGGGATCGACCGCCAGTCCGCGCTGACGCCGGTGATGAACGTGATGTCTTATATTGGGATCAGCCAGAGGAATGCCGACCATCCCGACGGTGCGAAATTCTTCTTCCAGTGGCAACGGCTGGGAGGCCGCATCATATCACAAACCGTCAAGGGGATCGACGAGGCCGAGCGCACGGCCGAACTGTACGAGGACATCGCTCAGGAACTTCACAATCGTTACCCCACCGAACCGGCGTTTGTCTACCTGCTTGCCGAGGTGTATCAGCAAAAGGCCAAGAATTGCTGGAAGCGAGACAACCTCGACGGGGTTCGTCACTGGCTCGCTCGCTCGATCGAGGTCAATGAGCATGCCGTGGCCCTCGATCCTTCCGTCGAGCGCTATCAAACGGTCCTTGCCGATCGTCGGCGTCGACTGGCTGAACTTTCCAGCGACTGACCTCGACGCGGTCGTGTCGGCCTTGCGCTTCCCGAGCGGATCGGATTGACGGACGAGCAATCAACGGTACAATCCGCCCCGGACTCCGACCGTTCCAGTCGGCACGATGGATCGTGCGCGGTGCCGGACGACGGGGGGATCGGTGATCTCGAGGCAATCCATGGACGATCGAGGATCGGCGGATCACCCGGGCCACGGTCGGCGCATTCGGGTGGAACTGCTCTTGCTGGCCACCGTCGCGATGCTCGCTCTCATGGCCGCGCCGAGCCTCTGGGGAGAGGTCTACACCACCGAAGATCTCGGATTCTTTCACATTCCGTTACGCATCTTCTTTGCCCGCTGCCTGGCCACCGGAGCCGACCCGTCCTGGTGCCCTCAACTCTTCTGCGGGTTCGACCTGCACGGAGAGGGGCAGATCGGCCTGGCACACCCCTGGCATCGCCTGCTCTACCGGGCCTTTCGGTTCGAGACCGCATTCAATCTCGAATTTCTGATCAGTTATCCGGCCACGATGCTCGGGATGATCCTGCTCTTGCGCCGTCGCGGGCTCCCGATCGATGCCTCGATGCTCGGCGGGTTCATGGCGGCCTTTGGCGGATTCATTGTTTTTCACTACATGCATGTGAACGTCGTGGCCGTGCTGGCCCACATCCCGTTCGCCTTGCTGGCGATCGACTTGATCATGCGGAGCGAATCGGCCCGAAGCCGATCCTGGCCAGGAGCGGCGCTGGCGGCGATCACCGGCTCGCAGCTCTTACTTGGCTATCCTCAGGTCGTCTTCTTTTCGATGATGATCGAAGGGCTGTATGCCGCTTCCGTTTGGTTCGAGGTGCGTGGTCGGCCGCGATGGCTGACAGCCCTGGTCGTTGCGAAGGTGCTCGGCCTGGGACTCGGGGCCGTACAGGTCTTACCCTCATGGGGGGCGCTGGCGGAGTCGGAACGCTCGGCCCCGACCGCGGAATTCCTCGGTATGCTCTCGCTGCCTCCGACCAATACGGTGCAATGGCTCGTCCCTTACCTGTTCGAGAGCCGCGTCTATGCTCCGGCGGAGGACCTTGTCCCCGGCTGGAGCGTTGAGCCCGCCAGCACCCTCTCTGATGCCCGAGTCAAGGAATACGGCCTTTACAATGGCGTTGCCGTGCCTGTGTTGCTGGTCTGGGTCCTCATGCGTCGCAGACACCTGGCGCACAGCCATCTCGCCTCCTGGGCGGTGGTGGTAACGAGCCTCGGCTTGATGCTGGCGTTCGGTAAGTATTTCCCGGTTTTCGAACTGTCACATCGGCTGCCGGGCTTCAACGTCTTCCGCGCTCCGGCGCGGTTCGTGCTCCTGGTCCATCTGGCCTCGTCTGTCCTGGTCGCGGTGGCGTTTGCCGATCTGACTGCCTTGCGATCTCGGGGCGATCGTCTTCCCTGGAAACGGCTCTGGCCCCTCGCCCTGCCGACGATCGGCTCCGTGGCGATCGTCGCTGCCGCCCGTTCCTGCTCGCCCGAAGCGTGGTTGGCCGATCATCAGGCTCGGGCCGGTGCCGTGTTTCTCTCGGTCGGACTGGTCTCGATCGTCTCGATCCTCGTGATCGCCTCGGCCCGTCGAGTATCCTGGGCTCCGACGGCCCTCGCCGTCTTGATCACGCTGGACCTTGGTGGCTATGCCATGACCTACCTCGCCTCGGGATCGCGAGCGAAGCTCGACCTGCTGGCCGCCTTTCATCCTGTGGCCACGCGGTCGATGGGAGAGCGAGCCGTTTTCGGACCTGGAATTCTTACGTGTGATAACATGTGGATGTTCAGCGGTCGAGGGCTCGTCGAGGGCTATGCCGGGCTGACCCCCGTGCGTCGGCTTGACTACGCGAAATCGTCGAGCCGACGGGTGGCCTCGGCGGCCTGGAGCGTCGGCCGCCCCGCCACTCCGCTTCCCGATCCGCTCCCCCGCGCCCGACTGGTGGCCGAGGCGCGCGTCAGTGACGATCCGAATCGCGATCTCGACACGATCGACCCGGCTCTCGTCGCGCTCGTCGATCGCCCGGTCGCGCTGGACGCCGGCGAACCGTCGTCGAGCCTTCCGATCATCGTCCGGGACCAGCCCGGAGACCTTCGGGTTGTGGTTGATTCGCCTGGACGCCGCCTCCTCGTGATCTCCGAGCGGAACCATCACGGCTGGACGGCCCGCGTGGATCGCCAACCGGCCGAGATCATCCGGGCCTACGGCGATTTCATGGGTATCGTCGTTGAAGAAGGGCAGCACATGGTCCACCTCCGTTTCCAGCCGAAGACACTGGCCGTGGGTAAGGCCATCTCGATCGCCTCGATGGCCCTGGTGATCGCCTGGCCGCTCTGCCTGCGATGGCGGCGAGGACCGTCTCCGCTTGCCCGGCGGACGCGAGCGGTGATCCTCAAAGGGGTCCACCGGCGATCCGCGTCCCCCGTTGATTCCTCCTCCATTGATGCGAGACAATCGTCAGCGTCGTAAGTAATCGCAACGTTTCTTCGGTTCGCAAGCTAGGCCGAGGCCCCCGGGAATCGGTCCTCGAAACGCGGAATGGTGTGCGATCACGGTGCGAGACTTGCCCAATGACGGATGATGACCTCCCCTCGTTTCGCATGCTCGATTGCACGCTTTCCGGAGTGTTTGCCAACCTCGCACTGGATGAGGCCCTGCTGATCGACGCCGATCAGACCGACGCCCCCCCCTTGCTGCGGACCTGGGAGCTGCCCGAACTGGCCGTCGTCATGGGGGCCTCGTGTCGGATTGCCGAGGCCGTACAGGTGGAGCGTTGCCGCGCCGACGGGGTTGCCATCGCTCGCCGGAGCAGCGGAGGAGGGACCGTCCTGATTGGGACGGGAGCCTTGAACTTCACCGTGATCCTTCCCATTGACTCGGCCCCGGGTCGAATGGCGGTTGACGACGTGCAGCGATGGGTGCTTGGTCGAATCGCTGAGCGTTTGCGGGCGTATGGGGCTCCGGTCGAGGTACTCGGCTCCGGTGACCTGGCAATCGAAGGTCGTAAATGCTCGGGAAGCGCCCAGCGTCGCGTGAAACGACGGTTTCTCGTGCATGCCTCCATTCTCTACGATCTCCCGGCCGACCGGATCGCCCGATATCTCGGCGCCCCTCCAAAACGTCAACCGGCCTATCGGGCGGGTCGGCCTCACGACGCATTCGTCACCAATCTGCCGATGCCGCGATCGGCAATTCTTCAAGCGATTCGAGAGGCCTGGATCGGCCCTGGCGACGCGCTCGAGCCCCCGCCCGTTCCCGACGCCTTGCTCGCCGATCTGCTGACCACCAAGTATACCGATCCCGCCTGGATTGAACGATTTTAGCCGCCAGGGCGTCTTGTTCGATCAAGAGAATACTGCCTGTTTCTCGACCAGGAGCATGTTCCCTCCACGAACGTCAAGGAAATCGGTACGGCTTTGAAGCCTCGATGCCGAACTAACCGAGGGATGGCAAGGTCTCTGTGAACTCTCAACACAAAACTCAGGATATTTTGCCTGAAAGGATTAAGCCTTTTTTCTTGACTTTTCAGGCGCGATCCACGAAACAAGTGTTGATGGAACTGCCCCCCAGCGTATTTAAGGGCCGTTTGTGCACTCATAGGCTCTTGAATTCGCTGGCTTCGATCTCCGGGTAGTTCCGGACATCGAACGGTTGAGACATTCTGAAGGCAGCGATTCATGACCGAATGCGGAATCCGAATGATTCGATCACATCAAGTCGCGACAATGGCCCTGCTGGCGCTGACGATCTCCGTCGCGGGCTGTGGAGGGGGTGACGGGCTCGATCGCCAGGCGGTGACGGGCACCGTGACCCTTGACGGGCAACCGCTGGAAACAGGCCTGATCACCTTTGATCCGGCTTCAGCCACCGCGGAAACCTCGACGGCTACCGAGATCGTCAACGGGACGTACACCTTTAGCTCACAAACCGGACCGGTCCCGGGCGAGTATCGCGTGGTGATCAACTCCTCGGGTGGTGAAATGGTTGAGCCCCCGGCCGGTCAGGCCCCGGGCGATACCTATCTTCCTCCCCCCGAGGAAAAAGTGCCCCGGAAGTACAACTCGCAGACCACGCTGACCGCAACCGTGGCGTCAGGGTCCAACGAACCCATCAATTTCGAGTTGACCTCGGATTGATTCGGTGGCTCACCGGACCCTGTCGGTTCGGTGAGACGTGTTCTCGTTTCATTTCATGCAGGCTTCGGAGATTTTTACTTATGCGAAATCGTTTCCGTAAGGGATTTACCCTCATCGAGCTTCTTGTCGTTATCGCGATCATCGGCGTTTTGATCGCTTTGCTGCTGCCGGCGGTGCAGTCGGCCCGAGAGGCCGCTCGTCGTGCGCAGTGCACCAATAATCTCAAGCAAGTCGCCCTGGCGATGCACAACTATCACGACACCTTCGGCTCCCTGGCCCCCGGCCGCAAGGGATGCTGCTGGGGCACGTGGCAGCTGTTCATTCTGCCTCAGATCGAGCAGATTTCCGCCTACAACGCCTTCAACTTCGACGGCAACAACGTCAATGGTCCCGACGGCTCGCACCGCTACTTCGGTGCGGTGAACCGCACCGTTGCGAACCTCGACATCTCGGCCTATCTCTGCCCGAGCGACTCGGGGTCGAACCCGGCCAACCCCATCACGGCGACCGTCAACGGGATGCGCTTCGAGTGCAAGTACCGCAACTACGTCATCAACATGGGCAACACCACCGTCTCTCAGTTGAACATGCCTGCCTTCGGCATCAACTTCGGTGGTGCTCCGTTCTATGACATGGGTTCGCCCAACATCGACATCGCTCCGCAGTACTACCCTGGCCGCACCACCCGCAAGGTTGTTGGCTTCTCGTCGATCAAGGACGGCCTGAGCAACACCCTGCTCGTCTCCGAGGCAATCATCGCCAACGGCCGAGACCTCCGCGGCTTTACCCAGTGGGGCGATGCCGTTGGCTTCAACGGCTTCCTGACCCCCAACAGCCGGTCCCCGGACGTCATCGACGACTTCTGGTGCAACCGCCAGCCGCCCAACCCTCCGTGCACCCCGGTCACCTCTGAGCTGGACAAGACCTTCGCCGCCCGCAGCTATCACCCCGGTGGCGTCAACGCCGCCATGGCGGATGGCAGCGTCAAGTTCGTCAAGGACACGATCAACGTCTTCGTTTGGCGGAGCCTGAGCACCACCAACGGTGGTGAGGTCATCAGCGCCGACCAGTTCTGAGCGTCGCTTGATCCGCCTGATGGCGGACCATGCATCAACGAGCCCGCCCGGGTCAGCTTCGACCTGGGCGGGCTCGTTGCATTGCCAGTTCTTGTCAGGGACTCAGGGCTGTTCGCCACTTTCGGTGTCGTTGTCAGGGTCGGCAGACTCCACTCCCGTCTCGCTGTCCGGTGCCTGGTAGTCTTCGCTGTCGGCCCGGATCTCTCGCGGAGGGATAATTGTGTCCGGCAGCGCCGAGGTCAGCTCATCGGCCCCGTTTTCGGTGATGTAGGTCCGATCCAGATAGAGATAACTGAGGTTCTTGAGTTCGGAGAGCACCGGAACCGCCTCATCGGTAATCGTCGTGTCGCTCAGATAGAGGCTGCTGACCTGCGGAATCTCCTTCAGGTAGACAACCCCCTCGTCGGTGATTGGCAGCCCGTCAACGTAGAGCGTTGTGAGTCCTTCAATCGGTGCCAGATCGGCCAGTCCCGGACCCGAAACGCCGGTGTTGGTCAGGCGGAGCGTGCTCAGCTGTGTGAGCGGAGCCAGGGCCTTCAGCCCCTCATCCGTGACTCTCGTGCCACTGAGATTCAACTCTCGAAGCTGTGACAGGCCGTTGAGCTGCTCCAGACCGGCGTCGGTAATGCCCGTTCCCGAAAGATTCAAGACGGTCAATCGCTGCAGGCCGCTCAGTGCGCCGAGTCCTTCATCCGTAATCGCCGTTTTGCTCAGATCGAGCCACGACAGATTCTCCAGCGTTTTCAGATTCGCCAGCCCGTCGTCTGTGACTTCGGTTCCCCCAAGGAAGACGGAACTCACTGTCGTGACTGCGCCGACGTTCGCCAGCTCTGCGTCGCCGATCGACTTGCCGTCAAAATTGATCAGAGACACCGAGCCATCCTCGGCCAGCTCGATGGTCCCTCCGGCGGCTTCAATGGCCGCTCGCTCGGCCGATTGAGACGAACAGCCCGCCGCCAGCAGGGCACAGGCCAGGAATCCCTTGAGAACACGCATTGATGAATCCTGAATGTTGAAGTGTTTGGGGCGACATCCAGACCGCGAACGCCGGCCAACATCCGTCAGGATTGTACTGGCCCTCGCCCCGCAACGCGACCGGCAGGCGTTAACCGACCGTCTCGGAACCCGGATCAGACTCAAGGGTGTCGATCAGCCCGCGCGTCCCCTTCACGCACCAGGAAGCGTTGATCGACCTCCAACCCCTCGATCGTCTCCCTCAAGCCCGAAGGCCAGGCGATCTCCAGGCGATCGACCCGAGTGGCTTCACCAAGCCCGACGTGCAGCCAGGGGCTCGATGCCGACTGATAGCTGCCGCCACCAACTCGAGGCACTACCCACCGCCTTCCTTCCGCCCAGACCGTACAGACCGCGCCGATCGCATCACGATTGGAACGCGTTCCTTCAAGCTTCAGAGCAATCGCGTGCCCCGCCTCGTCGATTCGGTTCAGAAACAACCCCAAGGGTTCTCCCTGAAACTGGGCGACCGCATCGATGCGGCCGTCGCGATCCACATCCCCGATCGCTAATCCTCGACCCAGCCGTGGGATGCCCCACGGCTCTGCGGTCGGATCAGCGAGCGGAACAAACCTCCCCTGGCCGTCGTTCAGGAGCAATTGCGTCGGCATCGCATACGGGTACTGGGGGCGAAAGTCATCGACATGACCATTCACGGTGAACAGATCGAGATCACCGTCGTTGTTTACATCCATCAACGCCGTGCCGAATCCCAGCAACGACCGCGATGCCGTCAAGAGGCCGATGGAGGCCGATCGGTCGAAGAACTGGCCATCGCCGAGGTTCTCGTAATACGTCGTTCCCTCGCCGAAGAAGTTCGTCACGAGCAGATCAATCCGGCCGTCGCCGTTCAGGTCGCCGCAGGCAATTCCCATCCCTGCCTGATAGCCCCCCTGGGCGTTGGCGGCCAGGCCTGCCGCTTCGCCCACTTCTTCGAAGGTGCCGTCGCCCCGATTGCGGAAGAAGAAATTTGCCGTCGCATCGTTGGCCACGGCGAAATCGATCCGGCCGTCCCCGTCGAGGTCGGTCGCCACCACGCCCAGCCCCCGACCCGGCTCGGCGACTTGAATCCCCGCCTCGTCTGAGATGTCTACGAAGTGGCCGTCGTCATTTCGATAGAGCCGATCCTGCTGCGCCGTCAAGGCAAGCGGATGACAATAGGAGAACGATCCGTCTTCCCGCTGACAGCGGATCGGGTTCTCCACGTCCCAGATAACGTATCGTGTAATATAGAGATCAAGATCACCATCGGTGTCAATGTCCGCGAACGCCGCCGAGGTCGGCCAACCGTCGAGCGTGTCCAGTCCGCTTGATTGGGTGATGTCCTCGAAGGTTCCGTCCCCTTGATTCCGGTACAGCGATCCGCTCCCGAGCCGGGTCACGAGCAGGTCGGGATGGCCGTCGTTGTCCAGATCACCGACCGCCGCACCGATCCCGTAGCCGGCTGCTCCTCCCAGTCCGCTTGATTGGGTGATGTCCTCGAAGGTTCCGTCCCCTTGATTCCGATAGAGCCGGTCGCCCGATCCCGGAGGCAATCCTTCGCGGTTTTTCAGCGGCCCCCCTTGCACGGCGAAGATGTCGAGCCAGCCATCGCCGTCCGCGTCAAGCAGGGCGACGCCTCCGCTCATCGTTTCGGGGAGTTGCCGATCGGATGTCTGGCCGGGGTCGTGGACGAAGTCGAGCCCGGCTTCTCGTCCGGTATCAACGAAGCGAACCGAACGAGACGTGCCGAGATCCCGATCGTTCGAGCCCTCCGACCCCGAACCGGCCGCGACAAACGCTCGCAGGTCGGCCAGGGTCGGGTCGGTTCCGACTTCGCGGTTGGCGTTGACTTCCCGAAGCCGAACCAGCGCCGCTCGCGAAACGTCGTCATGCCCTCGGGCTCGGGCGATCAGGGTCCACCAGGCCTCGGCTTCGAACTGACGTCCCAGCGTCTCGGCCCATTGGGCGAGTTGCGGCCCTTCCTCGATCAGGTCTGCCGTGAAGTGGCGATCTCGATAGCGATTGAGCACGTCATCAAGCGTTGCTTTTCGAGCCCGAACGGCGGCGGCCTTCTCCGCCTCACCCAATCGAACGAGGCATTCCGCCAGGCGTTCCAGCGCCTCAGCGTTCTCCGGATCACGCTCCAAAAGGCGATCGAGGGCCGATCGCGTCGCGTCGAGATCGCCCCTGCGTTCGGCGAACCATGCTTCGATCGCCATCAACCGGGCCGGAGACAGCCGATCTTCGGGCAGATGTTCCAGGGCGTTCTTGGCCCCCTCCTCATCTCCCCGAGCCCTCGCCAGGCGAAGCTGGGCGACCCGAACGGCCGGGTCATCGCCGCGACGCTCAAGGCATTGCTCAAGCCAGCGATCGGCCACGTCAAGCCGGCCTTCCTCAACCGCCAGGTGGAGCAACCCGAGCCAGACCCGATCGTCCTCCGGAAACCGTGCGAAGGCTGCCTCCAACTGTTCGCGCTGTTCTTCAATCGGAGGCGGTTCCAGGTCCACCGTGCACCATTGCCGAAGCAGGTCGCGCGGCGACGACACCCCCTCCCATTCCCGGCCGGGGGGCTGTTTGATCGCCTCGGTCCAGACCGCCTCCAGTACGGGCCTTGTCTCGTCGCGCCGTCCGGTCAGGAGCAAGAGCCGCACGAGTTGCTCGCGGAGCATGGCGAGCGTCTCAGGCAAGAATCCCTCGACCGGGTCGTCGATCGCGCGACGGAGGATCAATTCCGCCCAGGCAAGATGCCCCTCATCGATCAAGAGTCGAGCTGTGGCCAGCGCCGCCCGGGGGCCGAATTCCCCGTCACGCTCCAGGAGTCCATCCCAGGCGATGATCGCGGCCCTGGGATCGCCGAGTTCCCGCTCGGCGAGGCCCAGGTAATAGGCGGCCCGAAGGTGATCGGGCCGCTCGTCGACCAGGCGGCGAAGCGCGTTTCGGGCCGGGTCGAACCGCCCGGCCTCCAGGTCGGCCCCGGCCTGATCGACCTGGGCCTCAAACTGCCGCGCTTGCCCGCGTTGAACCGCACCATACGCGATCCAAAGACCGACGATCGCCAGAGCGATCCCCAGCAGCGACCCACGGACGATGAGGGCAGCGCGGCGAATCACGAGCGGGTCAATCCATCGGTTCGCCGCGAATGCGGGCGATTTCGTAAGCGTCCTTGTCCCCTCGGCCCGAGAGGCAGATGACCACCACCTTTCCCGGTCCGAGCCGTTCGGCTTCCTTCATCGCCTGCGAGACCGCGTGGCTCGACTCCAATGCCGGCAGGATCCCTTCGCGGCGGGCCAGGGTGGTGTAGGCCTCAAGGGCTTCGGCATCGGTGATCGCCTCGTATCGGACGCGGCCGATGTCCTTCCAGTAGCTATGCTCGGGGCCGACGCCCGGGTAGTCGAGCCCGGCCGAGATCGAGTGCACGTCGCTCGTCTGCCCCTCGTCGTCCTGCAAAACGTAGCTGAAGCTGCCGTGCAGGACACCGGGCTGCCCTTGCGTGAGGCTGGAGGCGTGCTGGCCGAGGTTCGAGTTGTGCCCGCCGGCCTCGGCGCCGATCAGCTCGACCCCGTCATCACCAATGAACGGGAAAAACATCCCCGCGGCGTTTGAACCGCCGCCGACACAGGCCACCACGGCATCGGGCAACCGACCGATGCGGTCGAGGCACTGCTGCCTCGCCTCTTTGCCAATGACCGACTGGAAGTCTCGGACGATCATCGGGAACGGGTGCGGGCCGACGACCGATCCGATCGTGTAATGCGTCTCGGCCGACGATCCCATCCAGTCGCGCATCGCCTCGTTCGTGGCGTCTCGGAGGGTCCTTGAGCCGGTCGTCACGGGAACGACTTTCGCCCCCATCGTCCGCATGTTGAAGACGTTGAGCTTCTGGCGGCGGATGTCCTCCTCACCCATGTACACGGTGCATTCGAGGCCCGTCAACGCGCAGGCGGTGGCCGTGGCCACGCCGTGCTGACCGGCCCCGGTCTCGGCGATCACCCGTTTCTTGCCCATCCGCTGCGCGAGCAAGACCTGGCCGATCCCGTTGTTGATCTTGTGCGCGCCGGTGTGGTTCAGGTCCTCGCGCTTCAGATAGATGTCGGCCCCGCCGACCATCGCAGACAGGCGTTTGGCGAAGTAGAGGGGCGAGGGGCGGCCGACGTAGTTCGTCAGCAGGTCGTTCATCTCCTGCCAGAAGCCCGGATCGGTCTTGATCGTCTCATACGCCTCGGCCAGTTGGTTCAGGGCGTCGATGAGCGTCTCGGGCACGAAGCGGCCGCCGAAGGGGCCGAAGCGTCCGAGGGCGTCGGGAAGTTGCCGGGGGTCGGTGGCGGTAGACGTGGCCATGCGCGAGCACATCCTTCCAGATTCTGCGAAATCGACCGGGCGGGCGATGCATCCCATTGTTTCGGAGTCATCCTGCCTGGGTCAAGCCGATCGGACCGTTCCCTTCCCAGGTCGCTTCGCCCGGCAAACGCACACGGCCCGCGATCCGACCGAAAACTCGGGGTCGGGCCGCAGGCCGTGAGGATGGGGGCGCAATCAGGCAGATCGCCTGACCAGAGTCGTGAATGCCTGGCTCAGAAGTCGTCTTCGACGCGGAAGACCTTGTGGCACTCGGCGCACGACTTCTTGACCTCGGTGTGGGCGTTCTTCGACTCGGTCTGGTCGCCGGCCTCGACCTTCTCGATCAAGGTTTCGAGATGCGTGTTCATCTCGTCCATCAGCTTGACCCAGGCCTCTTTCGGATTTTCGACATCCTTGGCCTTGTCGAGCGCTTCTTCGTTGTCGCGAGACTTCTTTCCCAGTTCAAGCAAAAGCTTCGCTTCGGTCAGGGCGTCTTCCTGCGACTTCTTGAACGAAACCGGGGTGCGAAGGTAGCGGTTGATCTTGTTGTTGGCGGCGCTGACTTTCTCCATCATCTCATGGAGCGTCTCCTCCTCCTCCAGCACGGTCGCGGCCGAGAGGCCGGCCGACAGGGCGGCAACGAGCGAGACGCTGGCGGCCAGCGCGAGCCACTTGCGCAACTTCATCGGTCAAGGTCTCCAGGGGTCTGAGAGTTCATTCGTGCAACAGGCAGGATTGCGTTCGTTCGGCAGAAAGACGACAACCGCGCACGAAAATCCTCGGCCGCCGCCTCGAAGCAGATCTTCTGGCAGTCTAGTCACCATAAACCCCCAGGCCACCAGATGCAAGCGCCCCGAACCCGCCGACCGCCCCGTCCCCGAGTCGTCGGCTGTCTGGTACACTTGGTTTTTTCGCGTTGCCAACCGGCCCGTTCGACCGTTTTCCCCGCCCTGGCCCGGACCGGCGCAGCCCGACCCGGACGGCACCGCACGCACGACTGACCCGGACCGACCGCCCATGCCCGACCCTGAATCCGATCCCGAGCCGAAGCCGAAGCCGATCGACTACAAATCCGCCGGGGTCGATCTCGACGCCTACGAAGAAACCATGCGTCAGATCCCCCCCTTGCTGCGCCGGACCTACACCCCCCGGGTGATCGAATGGCCGGGGGGCTTCGCCGGTCTGTTCCGGCTCGACGACAAGATCCGGCTCCTGACCCGGACCTATCACGATCCTGTGCTTGTGGCCTCGACCGACGGCGTCGGCACGAAGCTCAAACTGGCCTTTGCCACCAACCGGCACGAAACCGTTGGCATCGATCTGGTGGCGATGTCCGTCAACGACTGTCTCTGCGCCGGGGCCGAGCCGCTCCTTTTCCTCGACTACGTGGCCATGAGCCGAGACGATCCCGATCTGACCCGCCGGATCGTCCAGGGCATCTCCGACGGCTGCATGCAGGCCGAGTGCGCCTTGCTCGGTGGCGAGACGGCCATCCTGCCCGACTTCTACCACTCGGGAGAGTACGACCTGGCCGGGTTCTCCCTTGGCGTGGTCGATCGCAAGCAGATCCTCGACGGCTCGGAAGTCCGGGCCGGCGACAAGGTGGTCGGCCTGGCCAGCTCGGGCCTGCATTCGAACGGCTACAGCCTGGCCCGCAAGCTCGCCTTCGACGTGGCCGGTTTGAAACCCGATTCGTACGTCCCGAAACTCGGCCGCACCGTGGCCGACGAGTTTCTGGAGCCGACCCGCATCTACGTCAAGGCAATGAAGACCGTCTACCGCCACTACCGGGTCAAGCGGATCGTCCACGCGATCGCCCACATCACCGGCGGCGGCCTGATCGACAACCCTCCGCGGGTCCTGCCCGAAGGCCTGTCGATCCGGCTTCAGCGCGGATCGTGGGAGATTCCCCCCGTCTTCGGCTGGCTCCGCTCCCTCGGCCATCTGCCCGACGATGAAGCCTTCCGCGTCTTCAACATGGGCATCGGCCTCGTCCTGATCGTGGCCGACTACTACGCCGAGGCCATCGCCCGCTACCTCCGCACCGAGGCGGGCGTCCCCGCCTGGGTCATCGGCGAGGTCGAGCCCGGCGAGCGTTCGGTCCGATGGTCCGAGTAACGGTTTGCGGAACGTATCACGCAACACGGGCCGAGCACTTGCCATGCTCGGCCCGTTTCAATGGTCGTCTGACCTTCGCTCGGCGAGTTACTCGCCCAGCTCTTTCCGCCGATCGGGATACATCGGCCCCTCGGTTCTGGCCAGCACCCGAGGCTCACCCGTCCGGTCCTGCAAGGTCCGGACGAGTTGGATGGGCGGGGCCGTCTTGGGCCATCGCTCGAATTCCGAGGGGTGCAGCAAGACGAAATGCGGCGACCGCCCGCGCGGTTCGACGTCCAACGCCTCGGGGGCCGGAATCTGGCGCACCTTTCGCCCGGTGTGGAAGGCCAGGTCCGCCGGCCATCGGTCCCGATCGGGGATACCCGGGTTGAACGTCGTCGCGTTGATGAAGTAGAGCGTCGCGGTCCTCGGCATCCACTGACCGATGGCGCGCCCCCAGGGCCCCTGGCTCGCCCGGTAATTCCACTCGGGGACGATCACCCCCCAGTGCGCCAGCTTCAACCCCAGGCAGACCAGGACCATCGCGAGCACCCCGAGGATCGGCCTCGCTTTTGTTTGGCCCGCCAGCGCCACCGCCGGCGCGATCAGCGCCACGCCGATCAGGACGATCGCCAGTGACCGATACGCCCCGATCGCCGCCGCCACGTACCCGAAAATCGGCGAGGCCAGCGCGGCCCAGCCGACCGTCCCCGCGATGGTTGCCGTCCAGAAGGTTCGCTTCGCCCCCTTCGACAGGCTCGACCAGTCGCCGATCACCCGCTCCAGGCCTGCGGCCGACGCCATCGCCAGGCCCAACAGAATTGGCACCCGAGCCGCGTTGCCAAGCCCCGGAATCAAGGTCCCGGCCAGCGCCAGTGCCCCGACGATCTTCAGCCAGTCGAGGACAAACGTCTTCCCTTCCTCCGACCATCCATCCCGGATCGATCGGAACGCGGGCAAGACTGCCAGGGTCGACCATGGCAAGGCATACGCCAGCACCCAGAGGGCCAGCGTCCAGGTCGGCCCCTTCACCAGAGGCAAGGCGACCGCCGCGGCCCAGGCTTCGAACCGAGCGGTCGACCAGGCCCAGACCGACCAGGCAAGGCCGATCGCCAATGCTCCAACAACCGCCCGCCCCGGCTTCGCCCCTTCCTTCGAGCCGAGCACGAACGACGGCACCGCCACGACGGCCAGCATCGGCCAGCCACCGGCCAGACTGGCAACCCCCGCCAGCAGACCGACCGCGAGATCCGGCCCTCGTGATCGGAGCCGATCGAGCGCCAGCACTGCTCCCAGGCCGGCAATCAGGTTCAGGTCGGGCACGATTGGCTTGATCATCAAGGCGTAACTGCCCGTCACACCGTACACGAGCCAGGCGATTGCCCCGTCGAGCAGGCCGAGCCCGGCCGCCGATCGGTCGATCATTGCCACGGTCCCGGCGGTCGTGAGCGCCGCGAGGATGGCCGCCCGATTCCCCAACACCGCCCCCACGCGTCGCGATGCGACCAGGGCGATCAACGCCGCCGCAATCGCCTCCGGCCACCGCACAGACGCGGCCGTCGCGGTCACTCCGCCGTAAAACCAGGCCCAGAGCTGGCTTGGCACGAGCCGAGCCGGCAGTAATCCTGGCTCCCAGGCCCCGTACACCAGGCCGAACGGCCCGATCCGCTCTCCCGAGGCCATCCCGAGTCGCGCTTCCAGCGGCCCCAGGTCGAGCCTCCCGGCGCCGAGCAAGGTGAAGACCGTAATGATCGCCACGACGAGGGTCGTGGTCAGCCGGACCCCCTGAAACGGAGAGCTTTCGGTCGGCTGATCGGCCCGGTGGCGCCGCGGGGGGGCGATGATCTCGGGGGTCCGGGTAGTTGCTGCCTGGCTCATCGGGTCGTTCCTCCGTGCTCGTGCCCGTGATCCGCCTTGGCGAAGGTCGCTCCCGGTGCGGTTGGCTCGGCACTCGAATCGCCCGAAGGCGTCTGGCCCGACCGGTCGGGAATGCCCGGGAAGGAGTCTGTCGGCCAGTGATCGATCATGCCGTAAACGTAGCCGCAGAGCCAACCTTCGCGATAGCCTTGCCGCTCCAGCTCGGCCGCGACATCATCAAGCGTCCAGCCTTGCCGTTCCATCCGGTACAGGGCGACCATCGCTCCGGTTCGGCAGGTCCCTCGGGCGCAGTGGACGAGCACCGGATGCCGCATCGGGTCGTCGATGGCCTCCATCACCTGGCGAAACTGCTCCTCGCGGCCGAAGCCGTCGCCGGGCATCGGCAGGTTGATGAACTCGGCCCCGAGCCGCTCGACCAGCCGACGCTCGGCGTCGACATTCGGCCCCGGCAGATGGAAGCTGACCACCGTCCGCAACGAGTACAGCTCGATCGCCTCGGCCAACTGCTCGGGGTTGAGCTGGCCGCTCCGGTAGAGCACCCCGGGCGTGACCACGTCGAAGTGATCCCAGACCAGGCGGTTGTTCTGCACCTCGATCGTCAGCCAGGTCGCCACCCCGGCGACGACCGCCGTCAGTGCCGCGGCCATCGCAATGCGCATTGGAAATCGCCTCCCCGATTCGCCCTTCGAGCGTCGATGAGTCATCCACAAGCCGCCGGGAACGATCGTCTCGCGAAAGGGGGGGCTTCGAGGTGCGTTGGCGCAGGGGCGTTCCGCTCCGATTCCACGCCCGGCGGGACGCGGATCGTAGGCCGATCCTTCCGAACGGTCAACCCGGATCGCCCAACTGCTATGGTCGGGGCACCTCCCTCTCCCACGCCTGGCGCAAACGATCGCACAAACTCCGAACGGCGATCGTACAGGGAGGCCAGACCACGATCCCCGGCTTCGGTCGGGTTGTGGCCGCGACGGAACGCCCGCTAGGATACAACGAATTGGTTCGAATGGGCCGGAGATCGGACCGACCGATCCTCCCCGAGCCCCTTTATTCGTTCGACTCTCGCCCGGGAGGCACGACGCGATGCGAATCGCCCGAAGGTTCCGGCCCCTGACGGTCGGTGGCCTGATCCTCGCCCTGCTGATGGTTTCTGTTTCCGCCCCGGCCATCGCCTCAGCCTCGGCCGACGATCCGAAGCCGACCCGGAGCGACTCCCCCGCGCCGCTCCAGCCCAGGGAAGTCGCCTTCACCGCGACCGTCGAGCCTCCCCAAGCCCGGCCCGGCGAGACCGTCACCTACGCCATTACCGCGAAGATCAAAGATTCCTGGCATCTCTACGCCCACGCCGAGGAGATTCCCGAAGGCGTTTCCGTCCTCCCCACCCGCTTCGAACAGTTCGCTCTCGGCGGTCTCGAACCGAGCAAGAAGGGATGGACCCCCTCGCAGCCCCCGAAGGCGAGTGACCCGAACTCCAGCGTGCTCAGCTTCTCGTATCACGAGGGGAGCGTCACCTGGACGCGCACCCTCCGCGTCCCCAATGACGCCCAGGCCGGAGCGGTCGAGCTTCAGACTCAGGTCTTCTTCCAGCTTTGCGATGACTCGGTCTGCAAGCCCCCGACCCGTCGCACCGTTCCGACCGCGACCCTGACGATTCTCTCCGACAAGGCCCAGGCTGGGCTCAATCGCCCCGCTTCGTCGCTCCTCGGCCTGTTCGCCCCGCTGCTCGTCGCTCCCCAGGATGATCCCCAGCCCGAGCGCCGAGACTCCCCCCCGGTCCTCCAGCCAAAAGAAGCCCAGTTCGAAACAACGATCGCACCCGTCGAGGCTCGCCCTGGCGAGGTGGTGAACTATCAGGTCAAGGTTTCGCTGGCGCCGACGTGGCACATCTACGCGATTTCGGACACGATTCCCGAGGGGGTGGCTGCCGTCCCCACTCGCTTTGACCTGTTCGGCCTCTCCGGTCTGGAACCGGCGGGCGACTGGACCTCGGACCGCGAGGCCCACAAGCCCGAGGAAGTCTCGGGCGTGCTCGCCTACGACTACTTCGAGGACGAGGTCGTCTGGACCCTGCCGCTCCGCGTGCCGGCCGACGCATCGCCAGGTGAGCGAACGATCCAGACGCAGATCCAGTTTCAGCTCTGCGATCCCAAGAGCTGCAAGCCCCCGACCCGCGTTACTCTGCCGCCTGTGAGCTTGACCGTCCTTGAAGGCGACGGCTCAACCCCGGCCTCCGCTCCTGATCCCGCCCCCGCCGAGCCTGCATCCGTCGCCCCTTCCACTGAACCAACCGCTGCTGCGGCTCCGACCGTCCAGGACGACGCCCAACCTGAACGTCGCGATTCTCCTCCGGTTCTTCAACCGAAGGAGGCGACCTTCTCGACCGCCCTGGAACCCGTCGAGGCTCGCCCTGGCGAGGTGGTGAACTATCAGGTCAAGGTTTCGCTGGCGCCGACGTGGCACATCTACGCGATTTCGGACACGATTCCCGAGGGGGTGGCTGCCGTCCCCACTCGCTTTGACCTGTTCGGCCTCTCCGGTCTGGAACCGGCGGGCGACTGGACCTCGGACCGCGAGGCCCACAAGCCCGAGGAAGTCTCGGGCGTGCTCGCCTACGACTACTTCGAGGACGAGGTCGTCTGGACCCTGCCGCTCCGCGTGCCGGCCGACGCGGCGCCGGGTGAGCGAGCGATCCGCACGCAGATCCAGTTTCAGCTCTGCGATCCCAAGAGCTGCAAGCCCCCGGCACGAGTGACGCTGTCTCCCGTCACCTTGACCGTCCTGGAAGGCGACGGCTCGACCCCGGCGCCGACGCTTGCGTCTACTTCAGGAGTCTCAAGCGCGAGGACGGAGCCCGTGGCTCCGGATGCCTCAGCCGAATCTGACGCCGATCCAATCACCCCCAGCCCCGGCGTTGCCACCGGGGAACTGGCGGAGAAGCTCGATCAGGGGTTGCTCTCCTTCATGGCCTGGTCGGCCCTGGGCGGTCTGGTCGCCCTGCTCATGCCCTGCGTCTGGCCGATGGTGCCGATCACCGTCAATTTCTTCGTCAAGCAGGGGCAGATGCGTAAGGACCGCAGCACGACCGGCCTGGCCGTGACCTACTGCCTGGCGATCATCGGCGTGTTCACGCTGGTCGGTGTGTTGTTCTCGGCCTTCTTCGGCGCCGCGTCGCTCTCGCAACTGGCGAACGCCGCCTGGCTGAACCTGCTGGTCGCCGGTTTGTTCATCGCCTTCGGCCTCAGCCTGCTCGGCGTCTTCGAGATCCGGTTGCCGAACTTCCTGCTCAACGCCTCGGCCCAGGGCGAGGCCCGAGGCGGCATGGTTGGCGTGATGTTCATGGCCCTGACCCTGACGATCACCTCCTTCACCTGCACTTTCCCGGTCGTCGGGGCCTTGCTCGTGCTGGCGGCCGGCGGCAGCTACCTCTACCCGGTGATCGGTCTGGCGACCTTCGCCACGGTCCTGGCCTTGCCCTTCTTCCTGCTTGCCTTGGCTCCGGGCCTTTTACAAAGCATGCCTAAGAGCGGCGACTGGATGAACGCCGTGAAGGTCGTCGGCGGGCTCATCGAGATCGGCGCGGCCTTCAAGTTCCTCAACACCGCCGAGATCAGCCTGGGAGCCAACCCCGAAGACGCCTGGCTCGACGCTCAGGTCCTGCTGGCCACCTGGGTCATCATCGCCGTCGTTTGCGGGCTCTACCTGCTCGGCATGTTCAAGACGAACCACGACCACGGCGACGTGCAAGTCGGCGCCGGCCGGATTCTGTTCGGCACCCTGTTCCTCGGCCTCGGCCTCTACTTCTCCCCCGCCCTCTTCGGCTACCCGCCCAAGAGCAAGATTTACGACCGAGTCGTCGTCGGCCTGCTTCCGGCCGATGCCGATGAGATGGACATCCTCTTGCAGATGCAAAAGCGTGGCATGACCGGCGGCGGTGGCGGTGCCAGCCCCGGCGGGATGATCGTGGACGCCAACGAGACCGACCCCGTCCGCCGCGCCCGCAACTTCCACGGCGTCTGGTGGGGCATGAGCTACGAGGCCGCCCTCGAACAGGCGAAGGCCACCGGCAAGCCGGTCCTCATCGACTTCACCGGCGTCAACTGCGCCAACTGCCGCTTGATGGAGAAATCCGTCATCCCCCGGCCCGAGGTCGTCCAGCGCCTGGAGCAATTCATTCCCGTTCAGCTCTACACCGACCGCGTCCCGGTCGACGGCCTCACTCCCGACGAGAAATTCGACCTCGCCGAGCAGAACCTCATGCTCGAAGTCGAGCTGACCAACCAGCAGGTCAGCCCGCTCTACGTCATCCTCACCCCCGACGAGCAACTCGTCGTCACCCCCCGCGGCGGCTACATCGAGCCTGCCGAGTTCGTCTCCTACCTCGACCGCGGCCTCGCCGAGTACAGCAACCTCGCCAAGACCGCCGCGACGACCGAGTGATTCCCGCACATCTGCTCATTTCGTCACGAAACCCCGGCCCCGGCACCTTTCGATCCAAACCGATCGGAGCCGGGGCCTTTCGCTTCGTTGGGGGCCTTGCTCACCGCTTCGATCGCATGTCCTGTGAGTGTTGCGGGTCGGTTCTCACTCCGTCTTTCCTGCCGATTTGCTCCAAACGAGCCGTCCATTCCGAAACACGACATCACAGGTCCCCTCATCGTTCCCGAGCCGTTCGAGGATCGCCCGATCCGTGCCGCCGTACCGCAGATCATTCACGCAGCAGACCTCAATCGCTCGGCACGCCCGCTCAATTTCCTCAGCCGTTTCCGGCTGCTTGATGAAGTGCGTAATGATGTTCTCATCATTCAACGGTGCAAGCAGGTCGGGGGCCTCGAACTCGGGGGCCTCGCACGCCAGGCATTGCCCCGTCGTGTAGAACGGGCCGGGCACATTGAGCGGGCAACGCTCCGAGTGCTGATGGATCGTGCCCGGTTCGACCTCGACCGCCTCGCGTGCCGAATGTCGCTCGCGACGCCTTCGGAACCAGCCGAACATGGAATGCCTCCATCCTCTCGCATGCCTCGATCGCCCGCCTGCGTCCTGTCCCCTCATGAACGGGACCGATCCACCCGCTCCACCCAGCCCGGGACCCTCGCCCACAACTTTTCCACCGAGCGAAGCCCGACATCCGTCTCCACCAGCGAACCAAGAGAAACTGCCTTCCGACCCTCTCCCCCGCAAGCGGGGGAGAGGGTGGCCGCCAGGCCGGGTGAGGGGGGCTCGGCCAGAGCGAACCGCGTCGAGCACTCGGGAACCGTTCGAGAGGTCTCGATGCCTCTCTGCCCCTCACCCCTTCCCCCTCGACTCCTTCTCCACGATCCCGCTGATCCCGAACCGTCGGCCCAGCTCCTGTTCCACTGCCGACCAGTGCAGGTCGCGGTGCCCGAGCATCACGACGGCATGAAAGACGAGGTCGGCCACCTCCTTCACAAGGTGGTCCTTCCCCTCCTCCCCCGGTTCGTCCGCCGCCTCGACCACCTCGGCCGCCTCCTCGGTGATCTTCGCGGCGATCTTCGGCACGCCACCCTTGAGCAGTGAGACCATGTACGACCGCTCCTCCGGCGGGTTCGCCTTCCGCTCGGCCACCAGGTCAGACAAGGCATGCAACACATTCGGCTGATCGGCCACGGCAAACGCTCCGCACGTCGAGATTCCTCGCTCGATCCGGCCGACACGCTCATCGGCCCCTTCGTGATCATACCCGAACGGGCTTGCGCTCCGGTGCGATCTCCCCGCTCCTCCTCGTTCGCTGTGCCTTCTCGCGAGTCCCTCCCTCCTGTTCATTCCTCGAACAATCCCACCTCAGTCGCATCCTCCGCTTGTCTCTCCCGCCCCGAATCAGCGAAGATGGACAACTTCCCCCAACCGGTGATCAAATCGACCGGAACGGATGGTCAACCATTTAGGACTCTTTGGACAGAGGACGGCGGATGCTTCGCTCTGGACTCAACCCAATCCCGCTGCTCCTCCTCGGCCTGGTTACCCTCTGCCCTGCTGCGATTGCTACTGCGATCGCCCAGGGCCTTGAGTTCTCCGGCTACCGCGCCGAGCGTCTCCCCTTGCCCGCCGACGTCCTGCCAAGCTGCATGGCCGTTCGCCCCGATGGCACTCTGGCGGTCGGTTCGATGGATGGCGATATCCTTCTCTTGCTCGATTCCGACGATGACGGCATCCCAGACGCCTACCACCGATGGGCCGGCACCCTGCCCCATTGGCCGCTCGGGATGATCGCCGAGGGAGACGACCTGATCGTCGCCACCCGGTCGGCCCTCATTCGCCTCTCAGACACCGACGGAGACAACTGGGCCGATCGCTGGCTTACCATCACCGATGAGTGGGACGTGACCCGCGACCACCACGACTGGACCACCGGCATCGCCCGCTGGCCCGACGGCTCGTACGTCGTCAGCCCCGTGACCGACGACGTCCGCGAGCGCTCCGTCGAAGGCCGTCACCACCTCCGCGGCAAGGCGATCAAGGTCGATCCCGAAACCGGATCGGTCGACATCCTCGCCCACGGCCTCCGCTACCCGACCGGTTGGGCCACCCGATCGACCGACGGCCTCGTCGTCTTCACCGACAACCAGGGACAGCAGAAAACCAATTGCGAGATCAATGTCCTCCGCCCCGGCCACTGGTACGGCTACCCGAGCCAGGCCGACCCCCCCTCCGGCCCCGAAGACGCCCCCCTCTATACGCCGAACATCCTCATCCCCTATCCCTGGGCCCGATCGGTCAACGGCCTCGCCTTCGCCGAGACAGAAGGGAATTTCGGACCGCTCGAAGGTCAGCTCGTGCTCTGCGAATATAACAACCGCTTCATTCTGCGAGCCTCGCTTGAAGAGGTCGACGGAGAAATCCAGGGGGCCTGCTACCCGTTCCTCGGCAGCCTGCTCGGCCCCTTGACGCTCGCCTTTGCCCCCGACGGCACTCTCTACGTCGGCAGCATCCGCGAACCCTCCTGGGGAGCCGAGCCCGAGCAAGGCGCGATCTACCGCGTCCGGTTTGCCGGCGACCCCGTCTTCGGCATCGCCGAGGCCACGGCCGAGCCCGACGGGTTCACCCTCTGCTTTTTCACCGATCCCCCCGATCCTGACCTCGTCCTCGATCCAACTCGCTACGCCGTCAAACGCTACCACCATGTCTTCCAGGGCGCCTATCATTCCCCGCCGACCGACATCGAGTTCCTCTCTGTTGCCTCGGTCGAGCCGGGTGACGAGCCTCACTCCGTCCGACTCACCCTCCGCGAACCGCTCCTTCCCGGCCGGATCTATGAGATCCGTGCCGACCTTCCCGGAGCCGAGCCCGACATCGCCCACTACACCCTGCACCGCATTCCCCAACCCTGATTTTCTCGAATTCGTTGATTCGTTTGCCCCGCTTCGGAACCGCGCTCTGCCTCCCTCCTCACCTCGACGACCTCGTTCGAGCCTTTCCCGGTATCCTCAATGGAACACGACTCCTCCGCCCTCGAAACCGAATTTGGCGTACCCATTCCCGGCCGCGTCCTTCCTGAGTCCGAATGGGCTCGCACGGCCATCAAGCGCCTCCCCCCGCCCGAGGAAGGCCCGCTTGACTGGGCTGCGATCTTCGGCCGAGAGGCCCCGATCGTTCTCGACCTCGGCTGCGGCAACGGTCGCTTCACCCTGCTCAGTGCCCTGAATCGTCCCGATCACGACCACGTCGCTATCGACATTGTTCCTGCCGTCGTCCGCTACGCCACCAAGCGCGCGAATCAGCGCGGCCTCCATAATGTTCGCGTGGCCGTTAAGGATGCACAATCGTTCCTTCGCTCGTATGTTCCTCACGAAAGCGTTTCCGAAATCCACCTCTATCATCCTCAGCCTTACCACGACCCGAACGACGCTCGCTTGCGCCTCGTGACACCCGCCGTGCTCAAGCACATCCATCGCGCCTTGAAACCCGGCGGCCTGTTCGTCGTCCAGACCGACAGCCCCGAGTACTGGGAGTACATGACCCAGATTCTCCCCTCCTTCTTCACCGTCCGGCCCCACCCCTCCCCCTGGCCCGATGCCCCCGAAGGCCGCTCGCGTCGCGAAATCCTCGCCCGCAGCCGCGGTCTTCCCATCTTCCGAGCCGTCTGCACTCGTCGCGACGACCTTCGCCAGGGTGACATCCGCGAACTCGTCCAGAACCTCCCCCGCCCCGACTTCGTCAGCCGAGGCCCCTCCGCCGAACTCGACGCTCTGGAAGCCGGCGAGGGCGACGCCGGCCCCAGCCGCAGCCGCCCCGGCCCACGCCGTTCCCGGCCCTCCGGTCGCCGTCGCCGACCCTCCTGATCGCTCACAATGGGAGGAGGGCACAGGCCTGAACTCAACCGATCAGGCCAGCCCCTCCTCCGGCCGGGGCGGTCGGCGCGATCGTCTCGACGGTCCCCGGCGAGGCTCCCCTTTCGAACCTGAATCTCCGGCTGATCCCGGTTCGAACGCCACCACCGCTGCCTCCCCCCGGTCCATCCTTGATCCATCAAAGAAGGCGAATTCCGGGTTCCCGTAGTGCTGATACGCTCCCCAACTCAGCGCCCCTCCCGGCACCTGAGCCAATCGGGCCACCGCCAGTCGGGCCGCCTGCATCGCCCGATGAATCACCTGCGGGCGCGACCCCTCGATCCGCCCTTCGTCTCCCTCTGCCAGTCCAAGCAACCCTCGGTAAAGCGTTTGCGAGAAGACCGTTGCCGCCTCGTCGTGCACTGGCCAGGCCGTGCAGACGAAGTTCGACACCCCCCGCTCGAAGAACGACTCCGCGAAGCTCGGCGCCAACCCTGGATGGTAGCCGACCACCCCCTGCTCCAGGCGCGACGGCACCACTCCCGACTCGCACGCATTCACAAACACAAATCTCGGTACCCGGTCCACTCTCCTCATCTCATGAGCCGAGATCACCTGGCCGTCTGAAAACACCAATCCAGATCTCGCCGGATCGTTTTCCTCGTAGAATGCATGCCCGGCGTAGTGGAAGGCATCGTACGTCCGTCCCATCAACAGACGCAGGACATTGGTTCGAGTCGCCTCCTCGGGTCCGATCAACGCATCCACTTCCACAATGTTTCCTGAGTGCCCCCAGGCCGTATTGAATGCCCGGAACAACTCGACCGTCGCGATCCCCTCGCGCCTCGCTCCCGGCAACGGTGCATCGACCGCCGGATCGGCCACGACCAGCACGCGCAAGAATCTCCGCTTCGGCGGCGGCGGCTCCGGAGGCGCCCCGAATCCGCTGATCAACTGCCGCGTCAGGCCCCTGCTCGTCCCCAGGAAGGCCGACCCGTCAAGCATTCCTCGAATCGACGGTTCTTGATCCTCGATGGCGTCGCCCTGGTTCCAGAGCTCGGGCCGGGCCACCATCTCCCAGTGGATCCGCGCCGAGGTCGCGTCGAGCATCATCACCAGCGGCCCCCCCGTCCGCAGCAACGGCCGGAAGTCGCGCGGCAAGACCAGTTGCCCCAGGAACCGGCCCCGAGCAAACTGCCGATCCGGGTCGTACTCGGTCGCCAGCTCGTCATTGGCCGAGGCCACCAGCGACGGGTCCACGTCGATCTCTCGCATCGGCAACGCCGCCGATCGCGTCACAGCCCCGAACCGAAAGACCCGACGATTGGACATGTCTCCCGGACCAAAACGGACGGTGATCCGCACCGGATCGTCCCCCTCGCCGTCCCCCTTTGGCCCCATGCTCCCGTTCATCCGCCACCGCTGCCGACGCTCGGCCCATTGCCTGGAAAACTCTTCGCGCTCGAACTCAATGGCCCGATCCTCCAGCGCACTCAGTTGTTCCTCACTCATTGGCTGATAATCAAGAACCAGCCGATTCGTCCGTTGAAATTCCTTTTGGAATTGCCGAAAGGTCCGGTCCACTTCCGGTACGATCCGAGGGTCGGACAGCACAAACGTCAGGTGTTTGACCCGCTGGTTGTCGGCCACGTCAAGCCCGCCGAACGCCAGCTTGATCCCCCTGACCCACGCCTCCGCCGCCTCGGCTGGTGGCAGATTCGCGTTCTTCGTCCCGATCGGTGCGGCCGCCAGATGCTGTTTCCCCAGCTTCCCGAGCGCCCACAGCAACTCTCTGGCCAGCACCGTCAGCTCCGGCGCCCCGAACCCCCCCGGCACTCCCATCCCACAGAGGGCGATGACCCGAGACGGTTCTCTCGGGTCCGGCACGAAATACGGCTGCCCGACCGCCCCTTGCGCGAGCCCCCGCTCGATCATCGGTCCCAGAAACCGGTGTGCATGCGAGAGCGCCGGCGAGCCACTGTTTGCTTCACCCGTACTCATCGTTTCAGGACATCGGCACCGGCTCACGCAATCATCCAGTTCCCAGGCCGGATCACCTGGCCTCGGTGTCTCTCCCGTGTAATGTCCCAGGGCGATCGCGTCGATTGGCGGCGCATCGCTCCCCCCTTCGACCCGTAACGCTCGCGAGCCGATCGCCGCAATTTCATCAATCGCAAGGTGAATGCTGATTCTGGGCGGCTCATTCGCCACCGACGATCCCCCCTGCGATTCCGCCGGTCCACCCGTCGCCGCGACCACCTGTCCCAGGATCAACTCTTCCAGGACCCGCGATTCATGCGTCGGTTCGATCGACTCCAGATCCCCATCGGCCTCCTCAATCGTTCTCAAGGCCGCTCGTTGCGATCGGGTCCGGTTCAACGAGACCTCGAAGGCCGCCCGCTGCGCCTCGTGTCGATCCGACCACCGTCGGGCCGCCTCACGATCGGCGTGCCGTTCAAGGCCTGGCGCCTCGGCTGGGTCGCTCCAATCGTGCTCCACAACAGCTCCCGGCAAGCCTGATACCGACTGCCCCGCACTGCGCGTCATCCGGCTCCGCAGGTCGCCGAACTGGAGCACCTCGTTTACGGAATTCAAAACGTTCGGGTTCTCAAGCATTGCCGCATGCTCATTTTGAACTGTGAACGTTCGCACGCGGATCACATTCCCCTCCCGATCGCGCAACTGCCCCAGGCGCCGGGAAACGCTTCCATCTCCCTCGGTGGTAAACAGGTAATGCGATGCCAGGTCAAACCCCTTCGGCTGCGGCACGCGGGCCAGGTGATCGAGCTTGCCCGGCGCGATCCCGTCGGGAGTCTCCAGCCCTTTCCCGGCCACGTAGATCAAGCGCTGTTCAATCGCCTGCCTCACTTCCGGCTCCTCAAGCGACCGCGCCAGCCCCTCATGAAACGCCCGAGCCCCCGCCAGATGCCGGCTCGACACCCCCGTCGACCCATACGTTGAGGGATCATATAACGGTTCCGCATTCGCATCGACGAGCGGAGACGGCAGCAATTGATACACTCCAGGGAACGAATGCACGACCCGCATCATCCCCGCCATGTCTCGCGAGAGATCCAGCCGCTCCAGCATCCAGACCGTGTTTGCCAGCCCACACAGCACCTGAGGCACCAGGTACGACCCGTGGTTCGGTGTCCCGAGCATGACCAGTCGCCCTCCCCGCGACCGACGCTCCTCACCTCCCGACCACATCGACCGCCATCGGTCTCCATGACGTTCAATGAAACTGCGAGCCACCAGTCCTCCCATGGAGTGTGCCACCAGATGCACCGGCTCATCGGGGCCAAAATGCGTATTGATGCTCGCCAGCAGGGCGTCGGCCGCCAGCCGCAAATCCTTCCGCCAGTCATACGTAAACACGACCACCCGCCAGTCCCGGCGCATCGCCAGCACCAGCTCCCCGTAGTACTTCCACAAGACATTCCCGGTCCGAGTCGAAAATGCCGGGTCCGCCTGCAAGACCCCATCGCTTGCCAGTTGCAGGCGGCCGATCCCCCCTCGAGCCAGCCGCCAGAGGTTCAACCAGATTTCCTGATCGTTCCCTCTCCGGTCGATCGCGTGCAGAGCGCTTCCCATCAGGCCGGGCAGCACCACCACGTTCCCCCGAGGGCTCGACCGCGATCCCCTCGTACTCGACGGTTGCGCCACGGCCAGCGCTCGCATCCGTCGAAACCGATCGTCGCCGAGATAACGCCGCAAGGCCCGCTCGTCTTCCGACGTCGGGCTCGACAAGATCGCCTCAACCTCGTCAATTGAGGCTCGTTCAAACCGCTCGATGATGGCGTGAGGCCGCCGCTCACCAGACCGGCCCTCGCCGGGCCTGGTCCCGTTCCTGTTCGATGCGCTCATGATCACGGTGCCCGGTTGCTGGTGCTTTTTGAAGTGCGCGCGAAGTGCTCATCAACCGGAAATGCAGTGCGATCCTCACACTGTTACCATTCTGCGCAAATTGCCCGAGTGCAACTTCTTTTCGCTCAAATGTGGTGAATTGGTTCCGACACCTGCCGCCTTCCCTGCACACTGTTCGGAAACATCCGCCGTTGATCGAGCATCCCCTCGGGCCCAATCGGCAGTGGAGCGAAGTCCGAGGCGAAGCTCAGCGTCTCTCCCCCGCTCACCTCGTCGGCCAGTGCCGGCGAGACGTACATCGTTTCCAGTTCCAGTGTATTCGGGATCACCACCATCCTTACCTGTGAACCATCCAGGCGCCAGCAGGTTTGCAGACTCATCGAGATCACCTCCCGATCGGTGGGCAGGGCCAGCGGAATTCGCGCTCGGGTCAAGAAGTTGCTGGTGAAGCAGTTAACCCGCATCGGCTCGGGGTCGATCTGCCGGACCAGGCGATCGGTTGTCAGGTCGGCCAGTCCGATCCCGGTGGCGTTGCCCTGTGTCTCGGGAGACAGGTCCAGCACAGCCAGGCGAGTGATGACCGGCCTCGGCAGGTCGGGCATTGTCTCGACCCGCTGCCGACCGATCACATTCGGGTCCATGCCGGTCCCGCTGTAGTTCTTCCCCAGTTCTCCCACGATCAACACATCAATCTGATCGAACGGCAAGCGCCCCATCATCTGCCTTGCCTCGTCGAGCAATCGCGGTTCAACCTCCAGCAGCTCTTCCGGTTCCACTGCCTCAACCTTCGCCGTCCGTTCCTCGGCGTTCTCCAGCAAGGCGATGCCGAGCGCCACCGGGGTCTTTCGCAGCAAGAATGCCCCGACCTCCGGCAGCAAGGCCCGCAACCCCGGCAGGCCGAGCTTGTGTACCTGCGCCGCCCCTTCCTGCTTGCCCAGCCCAATGGTCAGCATCTTCAACAGGCCGCTCTCATAGCGGCCGGTGAACGACGTGTGCGGCTTGATCCGGTTGAGCAGGACGATCCCATCGGCGTCAAACGCGTTGCGGTCGAAGTGGATCGGCAGACCGAAGGAGTTTGTCCCCAGGCTGACCGTCTCCATTTCCGACCGGATCGGGCAGCCGATCGACTCCTCTGTCACCCCCAGCTCGGCCAGCAAGGCCCGCTGACCCTCCGCCGTCCCCTTGCCGTGACTCCCCATCGCCGCCACCACAAACGGCGCAAACCCGAGCCCCTTGAGCGAGGCCACCGCCGCCCGAGTAATCCGGTCAATCCCGACAATCCCTCGGCTGCCCACGGTCAACGCCACCCGTCCCCCTTTCGGAATCCGGGCCGTGATGTGGCTCGTCCGGATCGCCTCGGCCACTGCGCTCGGAGCGTCGTTGAGCGCAGGAAAGGCGGTCCGCTGACGGACTCGGGCGACGTTGGGAAACTCAATCGAAATCGGCGACATGATGTGGGCTCCTTCCCGGCTCGGCGGGCCTGTTCATCCTACCGCCCCACCCTCCCACCGTCAGCGCCCCCCCATCGAGATCAGAACGATTGCAAGGCTACACTCTCTGAACGCCGAATCGTTTTGAACGCGGACCGCCGACAGGGTCCCGAGCTTCGCAATGATCCGATCCTATCGGAAACCAGCCGGACATGGTTCCGCGGTTTCCGTCATGTGAATTCGTCGATCAATGCACGCCTGCGCCATTTTGAATCTCTGTGCTCGGTGTTTCGCCGATTGTAGTTTTTCCCGATTCCGACCGGACGGGTTCACCTCAACCGTGCGTCGATCCGGGAGCCCAATGTGTTGAATCCTCCCGACTCGCCGCGTGATCCAACCTCGATTCAACCTCCCAAGCGTCTTGCCGCTCAACAGGTTCGGAGCACGATCGTAACAAAGGTTCAGGAATCGTGTTCCAGAATCCTTGTATGTCCGTCTGTGTATAACGGTGGCGTTGAACCGAGGTTCTGGCACGCCGTTCGCGTTGACGGTTTCACATCGACCGCGTTTCCCGTTCGCTCGGTACGGCCGCTCACGTCTCATTGCTCCCGACTCGCCGATTCCGGCGTTCTTCCGGTCTGCTCGAACACGAAACGCGAAAACCTGTTTTCGTTTTTTCGAACCCACCGAGGGCCCCTTCTGGGGGTGATCGCACGTGGTCTCGATTGCGCTTGAAACGCTTGTCGCGGCGTCGTCCATGTTTGGCGAAGCCCAGGAAAGCCGCGCCGCCGTCCGGGAACGCCAGGATCACTCACTCGTGGATCGGATGGGTTCACATGCGAGTTCGTTCATGCCGTCGGCGGCCCTTGCACGTCGTCACTTCTTCGTCGCTCCGCTCGATATTCTCGTCCATCGCGACTCCTGGGGCCGCCCTCGCTTTCAGGTGGCTGAACTCAACGGAACCGGAATCGGCGGCCTGACGAACATGACCGAGCCGGCGGTTGCCTCGGTGCTCGACGCCTTTTCCGAGATTCCCGACGTCTTGCCTGTTTCCGATGAGGGATCACCCCCCTTGATCGTCATCGCCTCATCGGGGCGGGAGAACCGCGAAGCTCCCCGCGTCAACCGGCTCTTTTATGAGAAGATCCTCTATGCCGATGCCATCGCTCGGGGGTTTGCCTGCCTCGGCGAGCGTTGCGACCTCCTTAGCTGGGATCAACTCGCCCGCATGGGCACCTGGCAGCCAACCCGTCCCACGGTCGTGCTCGGTCATCTTCGTGAGTTGGCCGAGGCCATCACCTGCGACGCTCAGGGGCGGCTTCGCCTGTTCGGATCGCCCGTCTCGGCCACCGTCAACGATCGCTTTTGCATGAATCTGGTCAAGCGATTCGACAGCCAAATCGACCTCGACCGCTGGTTCACCGCCAACCGTTGCTTCGTGGCTGGGGCCGACAAGGCGACCGCCTACGACTTCTTCAACCGTTACAACGCGACGCGCGCTCCTGGTGCCTTTCCGCTCGTCGATCACGCAATCCCCTTTGCCCGCGCTCACTCTCGGGTTGAGTTGATCGAAACGGTCCTGGCCTGGGTCCGCGCCGGGCGTCGGACCGTCATCAAGCCAATGGCGACCGGCCTGGGACACGGCATCGAGTTCTTCCTCGACGCTGATGAGCCGACCGCTGCCATTGTTTCCCGGATCGATCGCTCGATCGCCTTCATTCAGGAGCACTACGACTATCAGGGCGGCGGCCTTCCCTACACCGTCTGCGAATACCTCGACTCGGCGGTCATCGACGACCCGATGCACGACCTGTTCGGTCACAAGTTCGAGCTTCGCGTGGTCGTCTACCGCGATGGCGACCGGCTCCGCCCCTTCCCGTCGATTGCCAAGGTGTCCGCCTCGCGTTTCGACGCGGCCGCGATCGATCGTGGCATGCTCATCAATAATGTCACTGCCTCGTCCTCGGTCACCTCCCGGCCCGGTCGTGAGTACGTCCTTCCCCTCTCGAACGAGAAAACGCTGGCAACACTCGGCATCGAGGAATCGGAACTCACCGACCTCTGCCGGTTTTGCACCGGCTATGTCGCGTCGGTCCTTGAGGCGCTCGAACCCGCCTCTGTGCCGGCTCCCCTCGGACTCCGCTCCACCGCCGGCAATCGTTCCCTCGTTCAGGTCGCCTGACCACCTCCGACCCATTCGCCGATCGGCGGAGAGGGCTGAGGGGCCGCTTCCCGGCCCCCACTCGCCCCACGGGGTCGTCTTCCCGGTCCGTCAAGATGACCTCGTTCAACCGCTCAACGATCTTGGTCGCGGTTTCCCGCTCCGCTCCACCTCGTTCTCGTCTCAGGAGTTGTTCTGCTCGTGTTCGACTGGATTGATCGACGGATCGCCGCGCTTTGCTGTCTCGCACCAGGCGACCTGTCGCGCCTGGGTCCGTTCTTCGTTCTCTACGCCATTCTGTTCGCGGCCCTGACGATGGCCGATGGCATGGCCCTGACCCTTTTTCTCGGGCGTGTCGGGGCCGATCGCCTCCCCCTCAGCTACGGCCTGACGGCGATCGGGAGCATGGTCGCGGTAGGGGCGTATCTCCGGATGGCCCGGCACCGATCGGCTCCGGGGGTGTTCCAGTCGATCCTGATCGGCGTATCAGGGGTCTTCCTGATCTCCTGGGCGGCAGGCCTGGGCCTCCTCGGCGATGCTCCAGGCCGCGCGGCCCCAGCTGTCTTCTTCGCGGCACGCGAGATCGCGCTCGTGCTGGTGCTTGCACACTTCGGCACATTCCTACAGGAATACTTCACCCGAGTTGACCTCAACCGCATCTTGCCCATCGTCTACGCTGGAGGCCGCTTCGGCGGCCTGGCCGGAGGCGCGATGCTCGAACACCTTGGCCCGGCCCTGGGGGTCCTTCAGCTCGCTCCCGTCATCTCAACCTTGATGCTTGCCGGTGCGTTTGTTGTCGCAATCCTCGCAAAACGCCTCCCCCCTGCCCCGGACGATCCAATCACCCCGGTTTCCGATTCTGCGAACGCCTCCGGTGGCTTGGCCCGTTCTCCCCTCTTTCGATGCCTGGTCCTTTCCTCGGGCCTGTTCATGATCGTCCGATGGTTTCTCAACTACGAATACAACCACTTCTTTGAACACCATTTTTCCTCCGAGGCCGAGCTCGCCGCCTTCCTCGGTTGGTACACACAGTGGGCCTTGCTCGCCTCGTTCGTCGTGCAACTGTTTGTTGTCAATCGCCTGGTTCGTTCCGCGGGCTTGCGGGGAGCGGTGGCGCTGACGGTTGTGCTCTTGCTGATCGGCATGGGGCGGAACCTCTGGGAGCTGACCCTGCTGGCGGCCGTCTGGAGCCGATTGCTCGAAACCGAGCTGCGCTTCGGCCTTCGCAACCCGATCAATCAACTCGTGACCAACCAGTTCTCCCGTCCCGACCGTCTCCGCGTCCGCGCCTGGACCCTCGGTGCGCTCAATCCCGTTGCCGCCCTGATCGGCTCGATCGCCCTCGGCACACTCCAGCTCACCGGCCTCTCCTCCTGGATCCCCCCCTTCGGTTTCGCCCTCGCCCTGCTCCACGCCCTCGCCTCGCTCGCCCTGATCCGACACCTCCAGGACCCGGCCTCCGCCTCCCCGACCCCGCACCCTTCTCGAGCGCCCCGCATTGTCTCCCGAGCCCGTTTCGCTCAATCGTCCCGGATTGTGTGACTACCCCTCGCTCTCGGAACGATGATGAAGGTTGTGCCCTTTCTTCTTGAGATGTCCCTTTACGCGCTCCTTCCGACCCCTGATCTTTCTCAATCTGGCCTGTCCTGTCTCGATTGTGTGAGTCGCGAGACATCGTTTTGGTCTGTCGAAATCCGAATTTTGCCTCTCCTTGATTCGCAGCCCCTTCTTCGCAAGCTCGGAGGATCATCCTCCTCCTCGATTCCCGAAACGAACGGAGCGTTTCGCGGCAAGCCCATTCATGAAAAGAGGTTGCGTCAGATGTTCCTGGCGCACCGGCCGCGCACCCATTGCGCACTCACTCCCGGCCCCTGGCAATCTCCGTTCGACCGGGCCAACCGCTTCCTGTCCCGTCTTCCTCGGCGCGCTCGATTTCCCGAAACGAACAGGGCCTTTCTTTCGAAAGATTCGATTGGGAAACGACTTGTGACTCCATCGTCCCGCGCATCGAGGCGCACCAGACCCTTTTTCGGCTGCGCACCGAGCCCCCTGTCTCTCGATCCTCCTCGCTTGACCCGGCATCAACGCGATTCCCGAAACGAATGACGACGAGCAAGCAAAAGTGCCTGCTCTCGTTGAAGTTCCGTCGTTCGCGCGAAGCGCACCGGGCTGCTTCCGACCCCTCCTAGCGGGTGGCTCCCCCCGAAGCGGAGTAGCGCCCCCTGGCGATTTGGCGCCTCCGGCGGCATTCTTGGGAGTCGGTCCGGGCCGAAGGTCGGCCCGACTCGACTGGTTCGTATTGTCGGGAGAACGTCTCGATGTCGATTGCTGCCAGGGTGCTGACCGTCATCCCGCTGGGGTTCCTGCTCGTACCAGCCCCGCCGGCGATCCGGGCCGACGATCCGGTCCGGTCCGAGGGGTTCATCTACGAGGAGGCTCCGTTCCCTCAGTGCCACGCCTCGACCATCGCCGAGACGCCCGATGGCACCCTTGTCGCCTCCTGGTTTGGCGGGACCCGCGAAAAGCACCCTGACGTGGGCATCTGGGTCGCCCGCAAGGCCCCTGGCGCCAACTGGTCGGCCCCCGCCGAGGTGGCCAACGGCGTCCAGTACACCACCCCAGAGGGTCAGGTTGTCCGTCACCCATGCTGGAATCCGGTCCTCTTCCAGGCCGAGGATGGCCCCTTGCTCCTCTTCTACAAGGTCGGCCCCAGTCCGAGCACCTGGTGGGGGATGCTCACCACCAGCCTCGACGGCGGCTCCTCCTGGGAGACCCCCCGACGATTGCCCGAAGGCATCCTCGGCCCAATCAAGAACAAGCCGATCGCCCTGCCCGACGGCTCCCTCCTCTGCCCGACCAGCACCGAGGACGACGGCTGGCGCGTCCACTTCGAGACGACCCCCGACCTCGGCCTCACCTGGATCCGCACCGGACCGATCAACGATGGTCAATCCATCGGCGCGATCCAGGGAAGCATCCTCACCCGCGCCGATGGCTCGCTCGTCGCCCTCGGCCGCAGCCGACAGGCCCGTCTCTGGCAAGCTGTCTCGACCGACGGCGGCTCCTCCTGGTCCGAGATGACCCTGACCGACCTGCCGAACCCGAACTCCGGGACCGACGCCGTGACCCTCTCCGATGGCCGCCACCTGCTCGTCTACAACGCCACCGAACGCGGTCGATCCCCCCTGAACGTGGCCATCTCCAGCGACGACGGCAAGAGCTGGACCATGATTCACACCCTGGAGTCGGAACCCGGCGAGTACTCCTACCCCGCCGTCATCCAGGCCAAAGACGGCACGATCCACATCACCTATACCTGGAACCGCACCCGCATCAAGCACGTGGAACTCGACCCGAACCAGATTTAATCGACACAAAAGGGAATTCTCATGGATATGCAGCTTTCCGACAAGATCGCCCTCGTCACCGGCTCCACGGCAGGGATCGGCAAGGCGATCGCCGCAGCCCTTGCCGCCGAAGGGGCGACCGTCATCATCAACGGTCGCAACCCCGAGACAGTCGAGGCGGCCGCCCGAGAGCTCTCCTCACTCGGGGGCGGTGCCGTGCACGGGGTCGCCTGTGCCCTCGATTCCGCCGAAGGTGTTGATGCGTTGCTCAAGGGGGCCGAGGCTGTCGGTCCGGTCGATATCCTGATCAACAATGTCGGCATCTTCGAGCCGAAGCCGTTCGACGAGATTCCCGACGCCGACTGGCAACGCTTCTTTGATGTGAACGTCATGTCCGGGGTCCGCTGCTCCCGGGCCTTGATGGGAGGGATGCGCGACCGCGGCTGGGGCCGCATTCTGTTCATCTCCAGCGAGTCGGGCATCAACATCCCGCAAGAGATGGTCCACTACGGCATGACCAAGACCGCCCAGCTTGCCATCTCCCGGGGGCTGGCCAAGACCCTCGCCGGCACGGGCGTGACGGTCAACTGCCTCTTGCCCGGCCCGACCTGGACCGAAGGCGTGGCGACCTTCGTGCAGCGGATGGCCGAGCAACGCGGGACGACCGCCGAGGCGATGAAGGCCGAGTTCGTGCCGATGGTCCGGCCCAGCTCCCTCATCCGACGCTTCGCCACCCCCGAGGAGGTGGCGGCACATGCCGTCTACCTCTGCTCTCCCCTGGCCTCGGCCACCAGCGGCGCAGCCCATCGTGTCGAGGGGGGGATCGTCGACGTCTGCTTCTGACGAGCAGGCCCGCCCCCAATCCCCCCTCTCCCGATCACCAACCGATGAATCCGGAGGAGCCCCCGGATTTCACCGCTCGCCTCGTCACCGCTCGCCGTTCACGACCATGACCGATCCACATGCCTCAATCATTCTCAAGCAAGGGGTTCGCCACCCGTCCGAACAGCCGAAACGCGGCGCGGGCCTTCTGGCCGGTGTCCATCTTGTCGAGGTACGAGGTGCGGAGCGAGTCCAGCCAGCGGAGGTTGCGGCCTTCGTAGGAAATCGCCACCCGCACCAGGATCGGCCCCGGGTGCGACAATGCCGTGGCGATGCCGCCAAGGACCTGATCGTTCGACTCGATCGACAGCGACGACAGGCCCATGCCGCGCGCCAGCGCCGTGTAGTCGAGCTTCGCCAGATGGGTGGCGGTCGTCCGTTTGAACAAGGGTTCCTGAAGCATCTGCATGTAGTGATACGCCCCGTCGTCGAGCACGAAGAAACGTACAGGCAGATGGGCTCGGGCCGCGGTCGAGGCTTCCAGGCCCGACATCAGGAAGCAACCGTCTCCCGTCACGCAGGCGACCGGAAGGTCGGGCCGGGTCCGCTGGGCCCCGATCGCTGCCGAAACCGCCCAGCCCATGCTCTGGTTGTCGGCCGGAGTGATGAAGCGCCTTGGCCCCTGGCGACGCACGGCTTCGGCGGCCCAGTGGGTCGATGCCGTCACATCAACGAACAACAATCCCTCCGGCCCAATCGCCTCGCCGAGCAGGGCCAGGAACCGCATCGGGTCCACCCCTTCCGTCACCTGAACGGCGACATGCTCGGCCCGCTCGGCCTGACGATCGTCTTGAATCGCCCGGACGAGTTTCACGTTGGGAGGCCGTCGGAGCGGTTCTCCTTCCGCGAGCACCCGGGAGAGGAAGGCCCCGGCCTCGGCATGGACTTTCACCGATGCCGGGACGTTACGCCCAAGCACGGCGGGGTCGATGTCCACATGAATCAAGTTTTCATGCTTGGGAATGTTGTAATTGGCCGTCGTGACCTCACTATAGCGGACCCCAATCGCCAGGACCGTGTTGACCTGCTTGAAGGCCCGCTCGGCCGCCCGGGTGCCGAACGTGCCGTAGCCCCAGCCGACGGCCAGCGGGTGGTCGTCTGGGATCACCCCCTTGCCGCTCACGCTCGTCGCCACGGGGGCCTGGAGCAACTCGGCCACGGCGACCAGGGCGGCACTTGCTTCGGCCGCACCAAGGCCGGCGTAGATCCCGACCCGACGAGTCGGATCGCGCAGGATGTCGATGGCCTTACGAACCGCGGCCTCGTCCCAGGGGGGGGCCAGTTCCAGCGGAATCGGGTCGTCATAATCCCAGGTCATCGACAACAGATCATACGGCACGACCACGCCCACCGGCCCCGGAGGACCGGCCTTCGCCATTTGAAAAGCGCGGTGGATCGCCGCGGCGATCTGGCCGGGGTGGTGCACCTCGATCACGTGCTTGCAGACCGTCCGCAGGATCGCCGCGTTGTTCAGCGAATGCACCTGGCCGAGCGGAGCAGCCGGGCCGCGCTTCACGTCCGTCACCAGGCCGACAATCGGCACGGTGTCGAGCAACGCCTCCCCGATGCCGGTCATCGCGTTCGTCAGGCCGGGGCCGGGGATCAAGGCGAACGCGCCGACCTTGCCCGAGACCCGGGCCGAGGCATCGGCCATGATCGGCGCGGCCGATTCATGACTGTTGAGCATGTAAGGGACGCCCAATGTCTTCATCGCGTCCCAGAACTCATTGTTCTGTGCCCCCGGCACACCAAAGACACACGGCACCCGCTCGGCCTGAAAGGCGGCGGCGGCCGCCTTCGCGCCAGTCATCCGCCCCTTGATCCCTGCCCCTTGCTCCGGAGGAACGGCGATCAGGGGCAATCTCGGATCTGGAGCGGGTGGGGCATCCTGGGCCGCCGCCTCTGCGGCCAGACCTGCCCCCACGGTGCCGATCGTCCCAAGAACGGTGCGTCTCGTGAATTCCATCATGGGGTCTCCCGGGGCGATTGGGACCAAAAATGCCGGATCGCTAGCGGAACGGGATCGCTACGGTTGCTCTATCTTGCCCAATTTTCGCGATTGGGGGAGAGGTTTGATTCGGACCTTTTTGTATCGGCCGTTCAGGTTTGTCGGGTTGATCGGGTTTTGCGGGGGCGTTGTGTCGGGTGGATCGGTGGGCTAGGGTGTGACGATCACGGCTCGGGGACGTTTCGTCACCGGTCCGCGTCGGTTCAAACGACCTGCGATTCATGCGCCAGGGCGAGGCCAATCTGATGCACAGTGTTCTCACGGTGGCCCGGATCTGGGCCGTTCGACGTGTTGTTTCGCTCGGGATGGTAGCAATCCTCGGGGGGGGGCTGACCGGCTCGACCGTTCAGGCCCAGCAAGAGGCGGGGAACCGGCCGAACATCGTAATGCTGTTTGCTGACGACTGGCGATGGGATACCCTCGGCTACGCCGGCAACCGGATCGTACAGACGCCGCATCTTGACGCATTGGCTGCTCGGGGGGCCTGGTTCCGTCAGGCTCGGGTGACAACCTCGATTTGCTGGGTCAGTCGCGCCAGCCTGTTCACCGGGCAATGGATGGCGAGGCATGGCTCCCCGAGCCCTGAGCCGATTCCGACCCCCTGGGCCGAGACCTATCCGGGCCTGCTCCGCGAGGCGGGCTACTGGCTCGGCTTCGTCGGCAAGTGGCACAACGGGCCGTTTCCGAGCGACCGGTTCGACTTCGGCACCTCGTACATGGGTCGACACTACATGACCCTGCCGGATGGGACCGAGATCCACGTGACGGCCCGCAACGAGCGAGACGCCTTGCAGTTCCTCGACGAGCGTCCGAAGGATCAGCCGTTCTGCCTGACGGTCGCCTTCTTCGCCACCCATGCCGAGGACCCGCACCCCGACCAGTACCTGTATCAAGCGGAAAGTGCCTCGCTCTATGAAGGGGTGACGATCCCCGTTCCCGCGACCGCCACCGAGGCCCATTTTCGCGCCTTGCCTCCGTTCCTGGCGACCGAGAAGAACGAGGGCCGCATCCGCTGGTACTGGCGATTCGACACCCCGGAGCGTTATCAACGGTACATGAAAGCCTATTACCGGATGGCAACCGAAGTGGACCAGACCATCGGCCGGATCGTGGAGGAACTGGAACGCCAGGGGGTGATGGACAACACCTTGATCGTCTTTATGGGAGACAACGGCTACTTCCACGGCGAGCACGGCCTGGCCGACAAGTGGTATCCGTATGAAGAGTCGCTCCGGGTCCCCCTGATCGTGGTTGACCCCCGAATGCACCCGATGCGCCGGGGATACGTCAACGACGAGTTCGTGCTGAACGTGGACATTGCCCCGACCTTCCTGGCCGCCGCCGGGATTCCCGCTCCCGAGGGGATGCAGGGTCGGGACTTCGCCCCGCTCTACCTCGACGCCGAGCCGCCCGCCTGGCGTCAGGAGTTTCTTTATGAGCATCCGACTGTGTCGAACCGCGATCGAATTCCCAGCTCCGAGGCAGTCGTCCGCAAGGATGTGAAGTACTCCTACTGGCCTGAGTGGAACTTCGAGGAGCTATACGACCTGCGGGCCGACCCCTTCGAGGAACACAACCTGGCGAGCGACCCATCACAGGCCGATCGCCTGGCCGAGCTGAGGGAGGCTCTGGAGCGATTACGCCACAAGGCGCGGTGATCCCAGTGTTTCGCTCGTGATAAACCCTTGATCAACAATGGTGGGCTCTCGTAGAGTACCAGCAATGGAAGTTTGGGCCGTGCCTCTCCCGATTTTTCGGCCCCGAGTGTCCCCTGGATTGCCGGCTTGTTGCAGGGCCGGAAACCTTCGACGCAAGGAGCCTGCCGATGTCCCGCCCGAATCCGATGCTGAGTCGATGCGAGGGGACCCTGCCGCGCCGGTCGTTCCTGCGGGCCTCGCTGACCGGTCTCTCGACCCTGGGGCTGGCGGATCTGTTCCGTCTGGAGGCGGCTGCGGCGGGAGCAGGGGCAGGCATGGGAATGGGGCCGAAAGGGGGTCCGTCGATCATCCTCATCTGGCTCTGGGGAGGCCCGAGCCACATGGAGACGTTCGACCTGAAGCCCGAGGCTCCGGCCGAGTACCGCGGCGAGTTCAACCCGATCGAGACGAACGTCCCCGGCATCTTCATCAGCGAACACCTGCCCCGGCTGTCGAAGATTTCGGATAAGTATGCGTTAATTCGTTCGCTCTCCCACGACAGTCCCGGTCACATGAACAGCACCCACACGGTGATGACCGGCTACACGGGAGAGATCGTCGAGACGCCGCCCTACAAGCCGAAGCAACCCGACCTGTTCCAGGCTGCTCATAAGCTCTTGCCGAGCCGATTACCGGGCCTGCCGCAGTGGGTGGCCTTGCCTCGGGTCCGCTACACCGGCGGGGGACACTTCGGCGAGTCATACGGGCCGTTTGTGGTGACGAACGACCCGAACGATCCGAAGTTCCAGGTGCCGGCCCTGAGCCTCGATGAAGGTCCTCGGGCTCGACTCTCGGGCCGAGGGCGTCTGCTCGACGAGTTCGAACGGATGCGACGGACGGTCGATGAGACCGCGGCGGTCGAGTCGCTCGACTCCTTCCAGCAGCAGGCGCTGACGCTGTTGACCGGCACGACGGCGCGAGATGCCTTCGACCTTTCGGGCGAAGACCCTCGCCTCCGCGACCGCTACGGCCGCGACGAGATCGGCCAGCGGTGCCTGCTGGCCCGTCGGTTGGTCGAGTCGGGGGTGCGGCTGGTGACGGTCGACTTCCCCTGCGTGCCGGGCCAGAAGGCGTTCTCATGGGACGACCACGCGAGCGTCTGGAATATCTTTGAACAGATGAAGATCCGGCTTCCTGTGCTAGACCGCGCGGTGTCAGCCCTGATCGAGGACGTGCATGCTCGGGGGATGGACCGCGACACCCTGGTGGTGGTGATGGGAGAGATGAGCCACACGCCGAAGCTCTCGAACCACCAGGGGCAGCCCGGGCGCGAGCACTGGGGCAAGTCGATGTCGCTCTTGCTCTCGGGAGGCGGGATGCCGATGGGCCAGGTCATTGGGGCCACCAACCGCCGAGGGGATGAGCCGGTCGATCGCTTCCTCCGCCCGAGCGACCTGCTGGCAACCTGGTATACCTACCTCGGGATCGATCCGCACGCCGTCTTCCCTGACCAGACCAATCGGCCCATTCCGCTCCTGCCGCATGGCGAGCCAATTAGTGAGCTTGTCTGATTACGTTGATGCGTTCTGTTCAACGGAACTGGTTGAGGAAGCTGCGGTCGAGCAGGTCTTTCCAGGCGAGCATGGCGCGGCCTCTGAAGGAGAAAGGTCCCCAGCAGGCCAGGCCGGTGCCGTCACCGAGGTTGAGGATTTGGAGCCAACGGCGTTGGGGGCGATATCGTCGAAGGCGTCCACCGAGGAAGGTGGCCCGGAGATTGTGGGCCAGTACCCGGGCCTGCCGCACTGCGACCACGCCAATCCGGGGCAGGTTCGTGCGATCGAGGGTCGCGCAGTCTCCCCCGGCAAAGAGGGTCGGCTCCTGGATCGATCGGAGGAACGGGTCGAGGAGGAGTCGGCCCTCGTTGCTGGTGGGTAGGCCGAGCCGGCCGATCAGGGGAGGAGCGACGAGCCCGATGGCGGCAACGACCAGGTCGTAGCCAATCCGGTCTCCTCCGCTGAGGACCGCCTCGCCTGGCTCGACGCGATCGACGGCTACCCGGCTTCGAACAGTGATTGCGCGATGATGGAGCAAGTCGGTGATGGTTTGTGAGGCGGATTCGGGGAAGGTGTTGAGGAGGCGATCGCCCGAGGTGACCAGAGTGATGAATGCCTGCGCATTGAGGCGATCGGCCAGGGCCCGGAGGTTGAGGGCAATTTCGCAGGCAGTCGCCCCGCCACCGATGACCAGGATGCGGGGAGGCTGTGGGGGCCGGCCGTTTCCCGGCTGAACGCGACGCGTGAGATCAGCCCGGAGCTTGGCCAGTCGCCGGATTGGTTTGGCGGGGAAGGCATTCAAACCGAGTCCTTCGACCCGATCGACGGGCACGCCACTGCCGAGGTCGAGGGAGGCCACGTCGTAGGAAAGCGCTTTTCCTCCGGCCAGGTGGACGACCCTTGCGGTCGGATCGACCTGCGTGATTCGATCCCGAATGAATCGGGCACCGACCCGCTTGGCCAGGGTCTCGACCGAGATGCGGTCGTGTTCCACCTCATACTGACCGCCGAGCATCCCCGTGGCGAGCCCTGAGTACCAGAAGTCGTCCTGGTCAACAATCGTGACCTCGACCCCGGCATGAGTCAGCGGACGGAGCCTTCGGATCACGTCCAGATGCGCATGGCCGGCCCCGAGAATCGCCAGCCGCCGTCCTGCTGCTCGCCTTGCCACGTGCTGACTCCCGCCTTCCGCCGCTGCCGACACCGATTGAATCACTCGTGAAGGTGGATTGGTTGCAGTTTTCAGGCCATCTCACGAGGGAATCGGACCTGAGTACGATACAATCCTGGGAGGATTCGTGCCTGTCCCTCGTCCGAGCGCTTCCCGAGGTGTCACCATGCGGCTCGCTTCTCGCGACTGGGATGACGATTCCGAAGACTGGGACGAGGACCCCGACGATTGGGATGACGACGACGAATCGGCCGTGCTTCCCTGCCCGTCCTGCGGTGCCGAGGTTTATGAGGACGCCGAACAATGCCCCCACTGCGGGGAGTTCATTGTCCGACGTCTCCGGGTCTGGGAGGGAAGGCCGTGGTGGTGGGTCGCGATGGGGCTCTTGGGGATCGGAGCGATGATCTGGGCCTTGATCTGAGCCGAGAATTGGGTCGGGAAATCGGGTCAGATCACGATCAGATCCAGGGGTCGTCGATGGCTTCCTCGACCGAGGCATAAAGGTCGACGAAATTCGGCAGGCGCATCGAGTCGAGTACGGGCAATACCTTCGGCGAAACGCAGCAGACCCGCATTGCCCCGTGTTCACGGTCGAGGTGCTGGAAGAAGGCGAGCAAGGCGCCGACGGCCCGGCTCGACAGGTAGTCGACGTTCTCCATGCTGAGCACAACCCGGCGCGGGAGGGGTCGGTCGAAGAAGGTCTGAAGGTCGTAGCGGAGCGGGCCGACCGTGGACTCGTCTTCGAGGTACGATTCCCGAATGCGGGCCACGAGGACCCCGCGAACGACCTCGCAGGCCAGGGCGTTGGTCGACAGCTCTGGATCGGCGTGCGAGGCGTTGGGGTCTTCGGTTTCCTCCTCCTGGTCGCCGGGAGTGGTCGACGGGGATGAGGTTCCTTGAAGGGTGGGGATCAAGAGCGCGGTCGGGGCGTCGGGATTGGCTGAAGATGCCTGATCTAGCAGCCACGAGGCGAGGATGTCGTCATCGGTTGTTGGAGTCGAGCCGGTGACGGGGAGAATCTGGATGGAAAAACCGAGAACTCCGACCTGGAGGGAATCGCCGTCGTGGGCTTCGGCCTCTTCGCCACGGAGGGTTCGACCGGCGAGGATCGTGCCGTTCTTGGTGCCATAGTCACGGACGAAGACCTTGCCGTCTCGGCGTTCAATGATGGCGTGAATGCGGCTGATCGTTTCGCTGTTGGGGCGAAGCTGGCATCGGGCATCGCGACCAATGACGAAGCGACGGCCCTTGACCTCGATGGCGCGCCCTTTGGCCTTACCGACGGCGACGATCAATCGCACGCAAGGGGCTCCGGCGGTGGGATCGGGGGCCGAGGTTCCGAACGAAGCTTCGTCGGAAGTGGATTCGTCCTGGTGCGGGCGTGGTTGCGGCCAGATACTTTCCAGGGCCGGGCGGGTGTCTGGGAAGATTTCGATATGCTTGTGCAGATCGGTCATAAAGAAGAGTTGCGCGACGGCCGGCTGTACGGTACAGACTTTCAGCGCTCCGCCCTCGGTACGGCAACGGTCGTAGACGCGGAGGACAGTGCTCAAGGCCTGGCTGGAGCAGTGCTCCACGTTGCGGAAGTCGAGCGCGATGCGGACCTTCCCGGCGAGGATCAACTCTTCGAGCTGGTGTGTGACCCGGCGGATGTCCTGCTCGTCGATCAGATCGCGATCGAGAATGCGGGCCAGGGCAATGCCGTCCTGGTCTTCGATCGCCAGGCCATGTTGGGAGGGAGAGGGAGCGTGCTCGTGGTGCGCTTCCCCTTCGTGCTCGTGCTCGTGTTCGTGGGCCAGGCGGTCGAGAATGGATCGAGCGGTCCGCATAGCCGGCGAGAGGGGAATGTTTGAATCCGAAGGGCTGGCAGCCGGTTGGAGCCCCTGACGCGCCTTGATGGCTCGTGCCACCCAGGAAGCGTCACGCTGGGCCATCTCGTCGGCGTCGGCGATCATCACCAGGTAGTGGACCGGTCCGGCACAAAGCTCGTCGCCGTCGTGCAATTCCGTCGGGACGTGGATTCGATCGCCATTGACCAGGGTGCCGTCGGCCGAATTGATATCTTCGACAAACAGGCGGATTCCTTGCCAGTAGAGTCGGCAGTGTCGCTTGCTGACCCGACCATGGTCGGGACGAAGATGACACGAGGGTTCGCGACCGATAACGCATTCCCGTTCCGTCATGCGGAACTGCTCATTCCCGTATGCGCTGAGCTGGACGAGCCGGACCTCCATGGGATTGCCTCCGGGGCCCTCAGGCCCTCCAAAGATAAGGCTGCGGGACCAAGCCTTGGCCTCGAAGCACCGACCGGCAGCATCGACGGTCGCATGGGGAGGGCGGGTAGATTTCATTCAGGTCTACATCTTCGGTGAGGTTGACGCAACCCCCCGGGATGAATTTGAGCGGAATTCTCAGAATTCCTGTCATTTTCGACATGCAGGCATGTGGACGTTCCTTTAGCTTAATTGAGAAGAATGAGTGTGAACGGAGACGGGTCAGGCCGGTGGCTCGGTGGCGGGGGGCCGGTCGGCTGTGGTGTTCCACTGAGATCGAAGGGTCTGGGCGAGGGTCGGGTCGGTCATGGCTAGATAGCTGATCAGGCCGGCGAGCCGTTGGGGGGTGTCGGCGTCGGCTCGGGGACGACCGGTCTGAAGATTGTGGACTGCGGCCCGGAGTTGGCGGCGCAGTTTTCGGGGAGTGCGGGGGGAGGCATCTCCGTTGACGACCAGGCCGGTGACCTGCTGGCGTGCTCCGGGGCGGGCCACGCGGGTCTTTTCGAGCCGGACGGAGAAGCCTTCGGACTCGACCACGCGACGGGCCGATCCGAGCAGGGTGCCGAGCCGGGTGTCTCCCTCGTGAGCGCGGGGGAGACTGAAGGTCAGGTCGTCGGCGTAGCGGGTGTAGCGGTAGCCGAGCGACCGGGCCAGGCCATCGAGGCGGCGATCGAGACGGAGGCAGAGGGTGTTGGTCAAGGCCGGGCTGGTCGGTGCGCCTTGCGGAAGGCATCGAGGGCCGAGGGCGACGTAGTAGGTCGTCTTATCTTGCTCGACGATCTCGCGAGGGGATTCGGTGCAGATCGAGGCCAGGAGGGTCGCCACCTGCTCGCGATAGCCGGCCCGGCGGAAGATCCCCTTCACGCGTCGGAATGTGACCGAGGGAAAGAAGTCTTTGACGTCCATCTTGACGACGAGTTTCGAGTTGAGATGGTTGCCGGCATTCGAGAGGATCGATCGGCCGGCCAGGAACCCGTGGGCCGCACCGTGGACGGGGAGCTTCTCGGCGATGTTGCGGAGAATCCAGTGCTGGGCGGCCTTGAGGGTCGGCATGGGGGCCCAGATGGCCCGTTCCGAGCCGTCTCGCTTGGGAATGGTGAAGCGTCGGTAGTGGAGCGAGGTGGCCGCGTCTCGGTGGAAGGCGAGCCAGCGGAGCTGAGAGATGGTTAGGCCGAGGGCCTCAGCCAGATCACGAGGGGAGTCGAGCGGGGGCAGCTCGTTCTCGGCGGCACGTTCCTCGGCGTCGGGGGCGTCCCAGGGATCCTTGGTCGCCTGGTCGTTCCAGTAGATGCCTTCGCCGAGGTGGACAATGTGACGGGCACGATAGGCGTTCCAGGCCTCGCGTTTCAGTTCCCGGCGGTGGGCGGCTTCCTCCTTGAGCTGCTTTTTGTAGGCGGTGCGCTCGCGGTCGGACATGGTGTCCATGTCTCGTCGAGCGACAAGGAAGCCGCGTTCGACAAGCTGATTGTTCACGTAGGCATCGATGCCACCGGCCTGTTCGATGGCCCGCCAGAGCGAGAGGAGGTCGGTGGCGCGGGACATGGGGGCCTCTCCTTGGAAGGGGAACACGTCGGGGATCAGACCCGCTCGGCGGCGCGGAGCTTGGCGCTGCGGGACCGGATGTTCTGACGGAGTTCGCGGTCGCCAGCGATGACGGGTTTTCGGGTCAACGGGCGGAGTCGGTCGTCATGACGAAAGGCGGCCTTGATGCGTTCATCTTCGAGCGAGTGGAAGCTGATGATAACGAACCGGCCGCCGGGTCGGAGCCGGTCGGGGGCAACGGCAAGGAAACGGTCGAGGATCGCCAGTTCGTCGTTGACGGCGATCCGGAGCGCCTGAAAGACACGGGTACTCGGGTCGATTCGTTCGCGACGGTGGCCGTAGACGCCTCGGATCAATGAAGCCAGTTCGTCGGTGGTGGTGATGGGTGCCTGGCGTCGTTGTTCGACGATGCGGTTGGCGATGGCTCGGGCTCGGGGTTCGTCTCCCAGGTCGCGGAACAGGGCAAACAACTCATCGGCCGAGCGTTCGTTGACCAGAGTGGCGGCAGTGATCGGCTGCGAGGGGTCGAAGCGCATGTCGAGCGGCCCCTCGCGCTGAAAGCTGAAGCCGCGGGAGGGGGTGTCCATTTGATCGGACGCAAAGCCGAGGTCGGCCAGGATACCGTCCACCTGGGCAATGCCGAGCGCGTCGAGCACCTCACCGATCCGGTCGTAGGCCGAAGGGATGAGCGTGACCGGCAGGCCCCTGGTGCGATCTCGGGCGAAGTCGAGCATCATCGGGTCGCGGTCAACGCTGATGACCCGTCCTTCCGGTCCGACGCGATCGGCGAGAGCGGCCGAGTGTCCCCCCGCGCCGGCGGTGGCATCGACGAAGATTCCCCCGGGCTTCGGAGCAAGCCAGGTGAGCACTTCGTCGAGCAAGACGGGGCGGTGGACGGCAGTCATCGAGCACCGGGGTTCAACTCGGGAACGAGGGTCGGGGTTTCGCGGACTGGGGAAAGGAGTTAGCTGTCCGAGGCATCGAGGAAGCCAGCCGTTGAGAGTTCTGAGACGCGGGTGAGGTAGGCGCTCCGAGCGTCCTCAAGGGAGTTGAACGTCAGGCGCTGGCGGCGGAGTGGCTGACCGGCACGGCCCCAGTGGATTGTGAGGCGTTGACGATCGAGGGCCAGTTGATAGACCGATTCTCCCTGGGGGTCGCGACGGCTGAAGGACCGTGTCTCGGCGGTGAGGGCTTCGGTGGGGGTCTGGCCACGACGGCGTTGTGCTTCGCGCTCGGCGTGGGAGAGTCGAAGGGCGATCAGATGAGCACACGGTCCGTTCTTGAGCCCCTGGCGGCGGAAGAAGGGGCAGGTGCATTCGGCCTTGGCGACCTGGCCCTCGTCGGTCAGGAGCAGGACCGGGCGGTACTCGCGGCGGTCTTCGGCGACCTCGACCCGGCCGGTCAGCTCCAGGCCGGAGGTGGCGATCCGAGACTCGGAAACGATGGCCACGGCCCCCCGGCGGGCGATCAGATCGTGCGCGGTGCGTTCGCGGGCGTTGCGGTATTCGAGGCGAGAGAGGTCGATCGGGGCATCGGTCAGGGGGCGAAGGCGGTAGACGTCGGCGGCCAGGTCGTACATGATCCGACCTTGCTGGCAGCCAAGCTGGAGGGCCTCGACCAGGGCGTCCCACTTCAGCTTCGTGGCCTTGAGCAGGTCGCCGGCCCCGGCCTTCCAGTGCTTGGCCAGGTGAGCGAGCACGAGGTCGAGTTCGGCGGTTGTGTCCTGGGTCTTTCGGGGCAGGAGCAGATCGAACCGGATGGCTTGCGACCAGTTCGCGGCAGTGAAGCCGGTCAGGCCGAGGGTCAGGGTCAACGGCCCGGCGCGGAGGACCCAGAAGCTGGGCAGGCCGCTGCCGAGCAGGTGAACTTCGACCTCCTCGACGAGCGGGAGGAATCGCCGGAGGAGGAACAGGCGTCGTCGTCCCCAGACTCGAACGACCTTGGCTGTCTTGCCCTGGTAAGACGAGGCTGAGCAGGGGATGACCGTTTCCCAGGGTTCGAGGACCAGCCGAGGGGGCTCGCCGGGGACCAACTCGATCCGAAGCCCTCGGCGTTTCCCTTTGCGATCGGCGTGCATTCGAAGATGACGCAGGGCATTGTAGAGGTCGATCGGGTTCAGCGTGAAAGAGTCGCGCGGTAAGGCCGCGGCGGATTGGACCTGGAGGAAGCCGCGGAGCCACGAATCAGGGACCCGGATCGATTTCTCCAGAACCGTGCTGGTTCCTTCGGTGCGGACCGAGACCCCGTCTTGCCCGATGCTCAGGCGGGTCGGCCGCTCGCTGCGGAGTTGTTCGAGGCCGAGGTGGAGCGCCTCGCTGAAGTCGATGTTTGTGGTCCCCCAGCGGGGGGTGATGGCCGGATCGTGCTCGAAAGCGTCGAGATCGACGCCGAGCTTGGCGTATGTCCCTTCGTCCTTGCTGAAGACCTCGAAGAAGACCTGGTCAGGATGAACGGAGACGACCGGATCGAGGATCACATACGCGAGTGGATCGTTGCGCATGAGCCAGGAGAAATAGGCTCGCTGCCCTTCCCAGAGGCCGAGGTTCGCCGATTCGGCGCGCATCCGACGGTAGGCAAGATAGGCGGTCCGGTCTTTGGGAACGTAGCGGTAGTCGCTGCCGACGACGGCGTAGAGCGCTCCCATCGCTTCGCGGAAGCGGAGCGGGTCGGTGAGGGTGGCCTCGAATCGTACGGCTGGGCGCTTGAGATTGCCGACGAGGGTGAGTGTGGCGTGGTCGTCGTCGGAGACGAGCGTGCTGGGCGCGGCGTAGGCGAGATCGACGTCGGTGTGCGTCGGCGATTCAACGGTTTCCGGCGGTTCGGGCTCGCTCGGGGCCTGGGAAAGGTCGGGGGCGTCGCTCATGGCGTGACCTCGTGGCGTCGGGGTTTGCGGGAGCGATCGCGGAGACGCTTCGAGCGGCGGAGGGCGCGCCAGGCGGCTTTGCGAAGGGTTTCGTCGTTGGCATCGTCGAGGCCGACCGTTCTGAGCGGTTCTTCGGCCGCTTCGTTGGCGAAGTTGGCGAGGGCCTCAACGGCTCCGAGCCGGGCGGTATCGGGAAGGGAGTGATTGGCGGCGGCGGCTGCCAGGGGTTCGATGTGACCTCGGGCCACCAGCAGTGGCAGCGCGACCCCCTGGGAATGCAGGTTCGGGGCCGCTTCGGCCAGAGGTGAGTCGAGGGTCTTGCCTAGGTGGTGGGAGAGGCGGTCGAACCCGACCGGGTCGCCGATCAGGTCGGGGGCAACTGCGGCGCTTCGTTTCGGATCGAAGCGGGCGAGGGCGTCGGCGGCGAGGGGGCGGAGGTTGGCCGGGCCGTCGAGGGCGAGGGTCGCAAGGGTGTCCAACACGGTGGGAGGAGGTGATGCGAAGAGGCTCAGGGCCTCGACGGCCGATCGGAGGACGCGCGGATCGGTCTCGTCGGGATCGGCCAGGCGTTCCGAAGCAATGAGCTGAATCAGCTCATCCACCGCCGATTCCGTTCGACCTGCCGCCCAGGCGAGTGTGGCGATGAGGCGGGCCTCGTCGTCGCGGCAAAGGCCGACGGCACGGGTTTCGACTCGTCTGGCGCCTTCGCGAGACGCAAGCCTCAACGCGGTCCACCGCGAGAGGGCCCTGGCAATGCTCGGGCCGGACTTCAGGTCTCGGGTCCGGCCCAGGAGGTGGGCCGCGGTGGCGACGGCCGGGGCACTCTCAGAGTCGATCGCGGCGCGGGCCTCGGCGAGCGGAGGTTTCGGCAGGTCGAGGAGGATGGCACCGATCGCCTCGGCGTTGAGTTCCTGGCAACGGGGAATGAGTGCGAACAGCCGGGCGGGATCGGCGTGTTCGCGGAGTCGTTCGAGTGGCTCGGCCAGGGGGATGTCGAACCGTTGCTGGAGTTCGGACCAGGAGAACCGTCCCGAGGCGAACTGGTCAAACGGATTCTGGACGAAGGCTTCGTCGGGCTCAATTGCCTCGGGGCCGAACAGCTTCCGGGCGCTTCGGAGGGCGATATAGAATTCGGGCCAGGAGGCTTCGCGGAGCTGCCGGAGCAGGAGGTCTCGCGTGGCCGGCTCGTCGTCGAAGGCGAGCAGATCGAGGGAGACTGGAACGAGATCGGCTCGGTCATGCTCGGTGCTTGCGATTTCGCGAATCCGGGCCCAGGCCTCACGGGTGCCGAGCCACCGGAGCCCTCGCAGGGCCATTGCCGCGACCGAGCCGGAGGATCGGCTCTGGCGATCGAGCAGCTTGAAGACGTCGGCCGATCGGGGGCCCCGGCCGAGGTGGCCGAGGGCCTCGGCGGCGACATCTTGCAGGGCGTGGCCGGATTCGCCGGCCAGTTGCAGGATGCGGTCGAAGGCTCTTGGGTCTTCCAACTCGCCGAGGGCGATGACGGCGCGGCGACGGAGGGAAAGGTCGGAGAGGTAATCGACGGCTGAGAGCAGGACGCCGATCCCCTCAGGACGCTTGCCGAGGGCCAGCCCCTCGGCGGCGAGAAACTGGGAAGTTGGGTCGGGATGCTGGAGGGCCTTGAGCAAAGGGTCGGCCGGGCCGTTGCGCTTGCGGAGCCTCCAGGAGAGGGCCTCGATGGCCTCGCGGCGAGGGGCTTCCTCGGGATGAGCGGAGGCAAGACCGAGGGGTTCATCGACCTCCGATCCCAGGGCCCAAAACGCCGGGACGATGGCTCGCTGGAGGAGCCGGGTTTCACCGAGGGACAGACAGCGATCGAGGAGGGAGGCGAGGAGATCGTCTCGCCTCGGGTGCTGCTGTTGCATCCATCGGCGATCGTTGGGGCGTTCATCGCGCGGGTCGTCGATGGACTGATCGTGGCCGCTGATCGTGAGCAGGGCCTGGAAGCAGAGCATCCGGGCTTTGGGCTGGCGCTCCATGATCGCGAGCAATCGCGGGGCGTCATCGGGGCGGCGGAACTTCGCAGCGGCGGGAATGAGGACATCGACCGGGGCGGTCGCGGAGGGATTGTCCTCGATGAGGTCGAGGAAGACGCCGGCTGCTCGGGGGTCGCCGAGCGAGTCGAAGGCGGCGAGGACATTTTGCCGATCCGAGGGTTCGACCGCAGTCTGGAGCAGTCGGACGAGGGCATCAAACGCCGACGGGTCTTTCCGATCGGCGAGGGCGAAGGCGGCCCTGCTTCGAACCGCAGCGAAGCGGGAATCGAGGGCATGACGGAGCGTCTTCAGAGCATCCGGCTTGGTTTCCGAGGCCTCGCGAAGCCAGGAAACAGCGAGCAAACGGAGGGGGCCGGAGGCGGCATCGAGGGCTCTGGCGGCCACCGAGTCGCGGCCGAGGCGATCGCCGAGGAGGCGAGCGGCCTCGGAGGCAAGGTTGTCCTTGCGGGTCATCATCACCTGTTCGAGCACCGACTGGCCGCTTGGGTCATCCTTGCTGCCGCTGAGCAGTTCGAGGCCGCGAACACCCACATCGGTCGGGCCGGCTGCGAGGGCCTCGGCTCCCAGGATCGCCGGGTCGGTGCCGAGGGCGTGCAGGTGATCGAAGGCGGTGAATCGGACAAGCTGGTTCGGATCGGCCAGAGCCTGAAGCATGACCGGGACGATGGCGGAGGTGAGGCTCGGGTCGACGTTGGCCAGGGCTCGAAGGCGATCGAGGGCGGCACGACGGATGCGGACGACGGCGGCCTCGGCGGCCGGATTCGTGGGGGCCGCGCGCTTCTTCGAACGACCGGACGCAGGTGGGGGTGCTTGCTCTCGGACAAGGCCGACATAGGCGCCGAAGGCCCGAGCGCGAAGTTCAAGGGGCGAGATCGGCTCAGATCGAGAGGGTGATTGATCCAGCGGGGTTGCGGTGACTGAAGCACCAAATCGTTGAGAGAAGGCCGCGAAGGCCAGTTCAAACGCCTTCTGTTCCTTTTCGTCAGGTCCGAGGAGTGGGAGGAGGCGGATCACCCCCCTGGCCCGGACGAGCGGAGGGGCGAGGACGAGGAGATCGGCCAGGGTATTGACGGTCGCTTCGGGGATTGTCCAGGCGGATTGCTCGTCGCGGTCGTTGATCAGTCGCGTGATGGTGGCCAGCAGCGCGGCCGGGTCGTGGGCGGATTGCAACGCGTCGGCAGCGACGAGTCGGACGCGAGGAGACCGGCTCGACAAGGCGGCGATCAGTCGAGCCGCGTCACCGCCGGGGCTGTGGTGCTCACGGAGCATCAGGAGCAGCAAGGCGCGGTCTCGGATGGCGTCGTTCGAGTCATCGAGAGCCAGCACGATGCGCCCTTCGCCCGCATTTCCCAGGGCGACGGCGGCGGCAAGGCGGTTGTCTCGATTGAGGAACTTCGCACCTTCGGCCGACTCGATGAGGGGGACGGTCGAAGCCTCTCCGCGGAGGGCCAGGCCCATCGCGGCCCGATAGTTGACCTCGGGGTCGGGATGAGAGAGGGCCTGGCGAAGCGGGTCGATTGCCTCAGGAGTGACGCACCAGACCAGCACTTCGGCAGCCCCTTTGCGGAGCGGGGGATGGGAGGAGTCGAGCAAGGGGAGGACGGGAAGCACGGCCTCGGCATCTCCCAGCTCGGCGAGGCCGTTGAGGGCGAGCCCGGCCAGGTCGAGCCAATCGGCGCGGCGTTCCGATTCGGTCGGTTCGGGAGCGGCGGCAAGGGAGACGAGTGGCCCAAGGGCAACGCGATCGCCGTGCCGGGCCAGCGCCCGAGCCGCCCGGACGCGGACATCGGCGTGAGGAGCGGCCAGCGCCGACGCGAGCAGGGAGCGGGCATCGTGGGAGACGAGCGCGTCGATGGCAGCGAGCCGGACGTCGGGGTCCTCGTCGTTGATTGCCTGAGCAAGAATGGCATGAGCCTTGGCCGAGTGCTTTTTCACGAGAGCGGCGACGGCCTTCGATCGGACGTCGGCGAAGCGTGCGCCAAGGGCCGCCTCCAGCACGTCGAGCCCCTTGGCCTTGGCCGAAGCGGCGGCGAAGGCATCGGCACGAAGTTCGGGGGCGGGGTCGTCGAAGGCTTCGAGCAGGAGATCCCAGGCCCAGGGCTCGGAGAGCTGGGCGAGGACCTCGGTCAGGACTTCACGTCGGACGTCGGCGTGAATGCTCTGCCGGGCGAATCGGAGCGCCCCGGCCCCTCCTCCCGCGACGGGCAGGTTGAGCGAGGCCTTGAACGCCTCGGCCCGGATCGGAGCAGAGCCGTCATTGAGGGCGCGGACGAGGAGGCGCCCGATCGGTCCGTCTGCGGACTTCGGGGGGGCCTTTCGGGCCTCGGCCAGCAGGAGTTGCAGGCCGCGGTGGCGGACGTCGTCATGGTCGGCGTTCAGGCCGGCCTCGGCGGCGTCGAGGGGAGCGTCGCGGTCAATCGAGCTCAGGGCGGAGAAGGCAGCGTCGCGGACTTCCGGGGCGTCGTCATGCACGAGCGACCGGAGGCGATGGCTCGCCGCGTCGTCTCCGAGGGCTGCCAGGGCGCGACAGACCTCGACCCGGGCTGAGGCTTCGGCCTCTCGACTTAGTTGCAGGAGAAGGCCGAAGGCGCTCGGATCTCTCAGCAAAGCCAGGCCGCGGGCTCCCCGAAGGGAGGTGTCGAGCGATCGGCTCGCCGAGGCGTTGAGCAAGGGGGCGAGATCGTCGGGATCGAGGTCGATCGTCGAGGTTGGCTCGGTATCGGCCTTTTTGGATTGTTTCGAGGGCTTTGCGGGCTTGGTTTTGGTCTTCGGCTCGGGAGAAGGCGGTTTGGCTTCGCTGGCCCCCCCCTGCCCTGGCTTACCGGTGTCGGTGGCAAGGTCGTTGAGCTGGCGGTCGAGTTCCGGATCGCGCGAACGAAGAGCGGTGAGGAGCCGGGGGCGGGTGTGGAGCATCAACAGGAAGGCGACGCGGCGGACGTCGGCGTCGGGATCGTCCGCGCGGCGACGCAGCGCGGTGGCGACCTCGGAGCGGTCGAGCAGGTCGCGATGGAGCAACCGGACAAGGGCCCAGCGACGCAGGTCGGCTTGCTTCGAGCCGAGGGCGATCAGGTTGGCCTCGGGAACATCGGGGGGGTGAATGGCTTCGAGCGTCTCGGCGGCCGAGCGGCGGACCTCCCACTGGCGTGCGTCGAGCGTGGCCAGGAGGCGATCGAGGGCCTGTTCGTCGCGCTGGGCGAGCGGTTCGAGGGCCTGAACCGCGAGGCGGCCGATTTCGGGATGGTTGGTCTTCAGGGCCAGGTCGATCGGGCGGAGGTCGGCCGCGTCACTGCGGGAGCGAAGTTGTTCGAAGGCGAGCACGCGGACCCGTTCATCCGGGTGATCGAGCAGCCCTTCGAGCAAGGGGACGACGCGGGGATGATCAGCCTGGCCAAGGCGTCGAGCGGCGTCGAGGCGGAGTTCCGGGTCGGTGTCGGCGCGGCAGTGCTCGGCGAGCAGTTCGATGGAGGCGGAATCGGTGGCTTCGGAAAGGCTGACGAGGGCGGCCTCTCGGCGTCGGGGGTCGCTCTGGGAGAGTTCATGCCGGGCTCGGGCGAGGCCGTCGAAGACCCGGGCGGTGGCGTCGCCGAACTTGCCGGCAGCGTCGAGCACGACGAGGCGAAGCGTGTTGTCCTCGCAGGAGATGACGAGCCGGGGACGGTCGTGGACCGTGACGATGGCAAGGCCGCGCACCTTCGCCACGCCGTCTTTGAGGGTTGCGGGGCGGCTGCCACCCGTGCGGGGCCAGGTCTTGACGGTCGCGTCGCGTGATCCGGTGAGGAACCGATCTCCTGGAGCCCAGACGATGCTGGTGATGAGATCCTCATGTGTGTTGCTCTTGCCTCGGTCTTCCGGTTCGAGCGTCCCCCGGGCCAGGGTGGAGAGGAGCTTGCGATCGGCCCCGGCTGAGAGGAATCGAAGTTCGTCGGGATCGAACCGCAAGGCCGAGACGGTCCCCTCGTGCAACTTACTCGACTCGCTGAGGATGAAGTCATCGCGCCCTTCAGCCGAGAAGACGGAAACGTCCCCTTTGCTTGTTCCAGCGACGAGCCAGAGGCCGGTCGGATCACTTTCGAGGCAGGTGATCTCGGCCGGGAGATCGAGTGACTGGAGCGCCTTGGGTTTGGAATTCTTGATGTCGGCGATCGTGAGGGTTTGCCCCGACGCGATCGCCAGTCGGTTGCCGGCCAAGGGGGCCAGGGCGACGAGGGGGCCGCCCTCGATCACTAGGGCTTGGCTTGGGGGGCCGCCCTGGAGCGATCCGCGGTAGCACGCACCGTCGGTCCCGCCGATCCAGAGGTCATCGCCGATCAGGCAGAGCGACTTCGCCCCGGTCGGCATCGGGTCGGTGGCGAGAGTCAGGGATTCGCAGTCGAGCCGATAGAGGGCGGTCGGGCGTCGTTCGGGGTGCTCGGTGACGAAGGCGAGCCATTTACCCGAGGAGGCGAGTGCCCGGATCTCTCCCCGGTACGTCAGGTAGGTTTCCTGGACGCTCACGAGGTGGCCTCCTTCCCGAGGCTCGCCGAGACGCCTCCGACGACGGCAAGGCCGGGGTGGGCGTGGCGAATCCGGGTGACGGCGATCAGGCACGCGGCATGTTCGCTCTTGCCAATTGACGCCATGAACTCGATCAAGGGGGGCAAGGCGGCCCGGGCGAATGCTTCGTCCTCGATCGCCAGATCGCGCACGGTTTCCACAATGGCCAGCTTTGCCAGACGGTTTGAGAGTGGTCGGAGACGGTCGAAGCCCTCGCCTTGTCCATCACGAGTGCCATCGGTCGAGACGGATCGGCGCCTGAGGCGACCGGGGGGCAACTCGAAGAGCATCCGGCGCAGGAGGTCGCTCATGCGTATCGCGGGTGCGGGGGGTTGCTCGGGACGAGCGGGGGGACCAGATCCGCGGGCGGTGGCCGCCTCGGCCGCTTTTTTTCGGGCGACGGGGCCGATGGTCGGCCTGGGAGCCACGAAGGGTGCCCAGCCGTCGGTGATATGGCGATCGCGGTAGAGCGACCAGAGGGCACGCAAGACAAAGGCCCGCACAGCGCGGTCGGGGCTTTCGGTCAGGCGATACAGTTCCTGAGGGAGCCGGAGCCGGGGGGACCGGGCGATCAGCTTCAGACCGAGGGCTCGGGTGGCGTCATCGCTCGACTCGCAGAAGCGATACACGGCGGCCGGGCTAAGGGAGTCGGGGTCGATCCGGTAGCGGCGATGCTCGGGAGCGGCCTCGGCCAGCAGGGCCTCGGCCACGAAGCGGCGAACGTCGATGAAGGGGGCCTCGGCCAGACGGACCAGATCGGCCCCGGGGGGGGACCAGCGAGCGAACTCGTAGCGGGCGATCGCCAGAGCGAACGATCGGAGCGGCTCTCTGGACTCGAAGAACAAGGGGCGGACGCGATCGAAGCTCAGGAACTCAGGAGGGATCTCAGCGCCGGGATCGACGGGCCGATCCGTCTCATCGAGGGCCATCTCGGGATGATGACGCCGAAGGTATTTGCGAGCGAACTGACCAAGACGGGCATCCTCGGGACCGGCGCCGACGGCCAGTTGCCAGAGCCGTTCGCAACCGAGCAAGGTGGCGTCGGCCGAGACTTCACGGGTGCGGCCGGTGAGCATTTGAAGGAAGGCAGTTTCGGAGATGATTCGGATGTTCGCCCCTTCGGCGTTCAGTTGCTCGGCCTTGACCTGCTTCGAGCCTTTCTTGCCATTGCCGTAGAGGGGAGAGCCCTCATCCCCGATCACGAGATAATGGAGCTTGGCCGTCACTCCCGAGCCGACCGACCCGCCGGCGTTGCGGACCTTCCCTTCGGCCTCCTTGCGCTGCATGGTCGCGAGCTTGCCGGTGAAGAGGAACGAGGCCCCGCCGAAATCGACGGAGATCTCTTGCTCGGACGCAGGCTGTTTTTCGGATTCGGGAGGTGAATCGGAGGGGGCGAAATCGGCCGGGACAAACCCCTTGATCATGACCTCGACGGCGAAGTCGTGATAGCGCGGCTCGGCCCGTCGGACGAGGGTCATGAGCCAGTCGAAGCCGAGATCGGCTGGAAGGAAGCGTCGGACGTCTCGGAGCCACGCCAAAACCCGATCGGCCAGATCTTCGTCAAACGCCAGCTCACTTCCCCAGCGTTTGCCCAGGGTGCGAGCCTTGCGGACGGTGGGGTGTTTGTCCCAGTCAGGGTGGAAGGCCAGCGCCTTGAGCAGGTCGAGGGGGATCGAGGCGGCCTTGAGCCGGCCTTCGTCGATCCAGTCGGCGGTCTCCCAGGATGTCCCGGGTCGCAGGAGCAAGAGGGAGAGGAATTCGGGGTCGAAGGTGTTGGGATCGAAGCGGGCGAGGTGGTCCATCGCGAAGCCGAGCACGTCGCCGGCGGGTTCCTCGGCGGTCCGGTCGTCGCGGTCGATAAGATCGCGGAAGTAGCCGTCTCCCAGCGTTTTGGGCGGGTGGATCTTGGGGAGGAGTTCCGAGACGAATTCGAACGCCTCGTCGCTCGGCGAGAAGAGGCGGTTGGCGAACCAATCGGGCGTCAACTCCTTCGTTCCAAAATGCTTGCGGATGACCTCGGCGGCGTAGGAGTGGCCGTGATCGGTTTCGAGCAGGCGTCCCCAGGCGTCGAGGCCGATGTCGCGTCTGGGATCGCGTTCGCCGAGTAGGTCGGCGGCGAGCTTCCGGACGGCCTCGCTGCGGTTGTCGGCCAGGCGGATCAAGGTGGCGACGGGAAGGTCTCGGGCGTGGGTCCGAGCGTAAGAGGCGGCGAAAGATCGCGCCTCGTCACTTGGTGAGTCGAACAGGCGAAGCACGGGGTCGTGCAAGCCCAACTCGCGAAAACTTCCCTGCTCGAACTTCGGCACGTTGCCGAGAATCCAGACGACAAAATCATGCACCGCCTCGCTTGATGAGGAGATCAGACGGATGACCCAGGCGGGTTCGACCTCGCGCAGGGCAGCTCGGAAGTCTTTCTTCAAGGCCTCAGCGGCATATCCTCGGACGATGTTGCAGCGGGCTCGCTCCAGCAGGCCAAACAACGGACGAGGGCTGCGACGCCAGAGATCGGGGAAGGCCCGGGTGGTCAACGGGTCGTTGTGGGTCGCTCCGAACGCGAAGCGACTGCGGTTGTACGGCTTTGAACCGGCTCGTGTTTTGGAAGTATGATAAAAGATATGGTTGAAGACCCAGGCCCCTTCGGTACGAGCCCGCCAGGTGCTCCAGGATTCCGGGTAACGGGCCAGGACCGCTGACGCGGCATCGGGATAAGCCACAGGCATGGCCTGCCCGATCCTTCGAAGCGATCGCCAGGCCCGTCGCACGAGGTACGCCATCGTCCGTCGGCTGATCGTGTGGTCGCGGGTGGCATAGGCCACATCAAACCGGGCCGCCAGTGCGGCGAAGACTTCCAGGTCGTGCTGGGTCTCGGCCTCCTTGAAGATGCGCTTTAGGGCGCGCCAGGGGCCGTAGGTTAGCGGTACGAGGTCGATGACGCGGAGCAGGCAGGATCGGGCGAATGGCGAGCCGTCGGTCCAGAGCCCGAGGATCACCTCGTGCAGGCGGAGCCGATCGGGCAACGGCACCTCGGCGTCGGGGGCTTCGACCGCCGCGAACCGTTCGATTCGTTCGATGCGTTGTTGATCCAGCGATTTCTTGCGAAACGCCTTGGTTTGCGTGTCGGCGAGGACGCGATCGAACGTCGGCGCCCCCTCTCGCAGAGGTGCCTCGGGCTCGGGGTCAGGCTCTGAGGCGAGGGCGACGATCAGATCCACGAGGATCGGGTCGCGAGCCTCCCAGGCGCGACGGACGTCGTCGATCGTGCGTCGAATCGCCACGGCGGTACGCTCCGTCGAGCCGGATTGGGTTGGTGCATCACACGACATGGATGTTGAAGGGATCGAGTAGCCCGACCAGCGTTTGCGGCTGGCCGGGCTGCCCGCTCCGGGTCTTGCCTCGCCCGGTGAAGCGAATGGATGACAAAGGAGCGTCTACCACCAGACCTGGGACATCGAAGGCTCACTGGCCCGCCGCCCCGGGGGTGATCCAGTTGTGGGCGGAACCGCGATCGGCGCGGTTGGACCAGGCCCGCCCACAACTGGATCACCCCCGGGGCGATCAGCGGGCCTGAAACAGCCTTCGTTGTGATGCGAAGCGGATCGTTTCCACGGGCGGCGCAACGCCGCCCCCGACGCCGAAGCGTCGAGCTAGACCTGTGCTCCTGTCTGTTGCTTCTCCGTCGATTGGTTCGACGGACACCCTTGTATCGCGACCTTTCATGACTCGCAATAGGGTACTACAGATTTTTTGTACACTTTGTCGAATCCACTCAACACGACCCTAATTTCTGCGTTGGTGTTCGCAAATTGGTTCAGCTTTGGGGTCTTTCCAGAGACGGTTGGGGCTTTTCCAACCGAGCCTTCGACTGGATTCCAGGGTCTGGTATGATCTGGATTCCGCAGGCCCCCTCTCCCCATCGCTTTCCTGAACTGCGCCTCCTTGGTGTTGAAAAACCTCTGTGCTTGCCGTATGATTCCGATCTCAACAGTCGATTGCCCATTCGAATTTCGACGACAATCGGCGGCGTAGCTCAGTTGGTTAGAGCAGCGGAATCATAATCCGCGTGTCGGGGGTTCGAGTCCCTCCGCCGCTATTCACGACAGCTTGCAACTCCATCTGGCCCGAGGCGACTAAACCCGCCCCGGGTTTTGATTTGTGCTGATCATATGTGAAGAAGTTCATGTAGTGGGTCGCGATAGTATCCGACTTGGACCGACTCAAACCATCGCCTGGATGGGGTAATTCAGAGGCAGGATTTCCCCGGACGTTCTGTCCCTCGGTCTCGGTCCCTCGGGCTGGTTCGCTGGTTGGGGCCCCGGATCGCATCGAGCGTCTCGCCGCGTTCATGGTCGAGCAGTGGGAGAAGCGACGCGCGGCAATGGAAGGCAAGTCGATGGTCGTTACCATGAGCCGCGATATCGCCGCACGGCTCTATGGAGCCATCGAGACGCTCCGGCCGGATTGGCACCATCCTGATGACGACCAGGGCCACATGAAGGTCATTGTCACTGGCGACCGGGACGATAACGAACTGCTCAGCAGCTACGTTCGAACAAAGGCCGCCCGAAAGCTGCTGGCCGAGCGGTTCTCAGGATCCCAAGAGCAACCTTCGTCTGGCCATCGTCTGCGACATGTGGCTGACCGGCTTCGACTGCCCCTCGGACCACACGATGTATCTCGACAAGCCGCTCGCCGGGCACAACCTGATACAGGCGATCGCCCGCGTCAATCGGGTCTACGGCGAGAAGCCCGGCGATCTCATCGTCGACCTGTTCGGCCTGGCCGATCACCTGGCTGATGCACTCGCGACCGACACGCGGGCAGGTGGTATGGGCGATGCAGTCAAGCGCGTCCAGGATGAAGCCGTCCCTGCGATGGAGGCTGCCTTCGAGAAGCTTCGCTCGTTCTTACACGGTTGCGAGTACGAGGCCGCTTTGCCAGCGGAGCCGCAATACATCCTTCTGGTCTACCATCAGGCAATCGATCATGTCTTTGCCCAGGAGGACGGCTGGAAGCGTATCCGGAGGCTCGTGAAGGAACGGTTCTCGGCCTTTGGGCTCTCCGTGCCGCGTTTGGAAACCGAGGCGATCATCGATCATCTTGCGTTTTTCCAACGCATCGCGGCCATGGTCCGCAAGCGTCTGACCGATGAATCCGGGATCGGCGAAGGACGAGCAACCCAGCGAGACGTCGATGCAGCCGTTCGCCAGGTCATCGGCAGCGCCGTCGATGCGGACGACGTGATGGACCTTTTCGCCGCCGCTGGACTCGACGAGGCCCGGCTCGACATCCTCTCGGATGAGTTCCTCTCTCGCTTCGCGGCGATCGAGCACAACGAACCTTGCCCTCGAAACGCTTCGCAAGCTGCTCAACGATCAGATCCGGAGCAACGAGCGAACCAACATCGTTCAGAGCAGGAAGTTCAGGGAAGCGTTCGATGAAGCCCTGCTCCGTTACACGAACAAGGCGATTACCCCAGCCGAGAAGATCTCTGAGCTCCTTGACCTCGCGAAGTGGGTTCGAGAGGCACAGAAGCACGGCGAGGAACTCGGCCTCTCAGCCGAGGAAACCGCGTTTATTGATGCCCTCACCGAGAACGGATCGGCCCAAGAGGTCTTGAAGTCCGAAACATTCCGCCACAAGGCCCGCGAACTGGCGGAGATGGTCAAGCTCGACTGGAGGCAACGCGAGTCCGTCCGCGCAGACCTCCGTCGGAAGGTTCGGCACCTGCTCGCCTTGTACGGCTATCCGCCAGACTTCTCCGAGGACGCGACACAGCTTTTCTTGAAACAAGCCGAGCTTTCAACAACGAATGGTCAATCACCCCGGATTGCGTATTGGGAGTCCATCATCGATCTCGTCGAGGTCCAGTGGTCCCGCCTCGACTCCACCACGAGCTACCCCTTCGATCTCCCCGAGACCAGTAGGTTTGCGGTCAAGGCCATCCACCGCTAAGGGAATGCGGTGCTCAATGATTACCAAGTTCGAACTGAGTGAGAAAGTTCGACGAGGTGGGTGAGCCAACCGCGGGTGTCACGTCCATCGGAGACGGCCCTCGGGCAGGAATGGGAAGTCCTTCCGAAGGCAAGGGATACATTGCAGAAAGAAACATTGCAATCGTTCTGCTCCCGGGAGGGCCAGTCTTGACTGGCGTACTGGTCCAATCCCAGGGGCACGCTTCACGTGGCCATCGTCGCTCCGAGGCGGTCTCCCACCCGTTGGGGTGTTGACTGTCGCCTCAGGTCGGGCAATTTTAGATCTGAACGCTGCCCGATCGCCCGCCTCACGACGCACTTATTGGTATCGGATCGACCGCCTCCCCGGCGGGCGATGGCCGCGTTTGACCTCGGCGTCCCCCAGGACGTCCGCATCGCCTGCCCAACCGCCCCGCCTCATCCCCGCCGAGGCCCGTGCCGCCCCCCCTTGAGGACGCCAAGACTATGCCCGGCCACCCGACTCCCCGAGGTCCTTCCGGCCCCCCCGAGTTCCTGCTCCTCGGGCTGCTCTTTGCCCTGGCGGCCGGCTCGACCGGTTGCTCCGAGTCCGAGGGGGGCGCTGCCACCGTGACGCCCACCCCCTCGCCGATCCGGGCCACTTTGGTTGAGGTCTCCGAGCAGCAGTGGCCCAGCGAAGTGGCCACGCAGGGGAACCTCGTGGCCGACGAGACGACTGTCGTCGGCGCGAAGGTCGCCGGCCGGATCGACCAGGTCCACGTCGACCTCGGCGACTTCGTCGAGGCCGGCACCGTGCTCGCCTCGCTCGACCGTCGGGAGCTTCAGGAGCAGGTCCGGCAGGCTGAGGCCGAGCTGATCCAGGCGAGGGCGGCCATCGGCCTGGACCTCCAAGACTCGCTCGACGAGGTCGAGCCCGAAGCCTTCCCGATCGTCCTCGAGCAGAAAGCCCTCTGGGACCAGGCCCGGGCCGACCGGGACCGCTCCGCCGCCCTCCGCAACCGCCAGGTCGCCACCGACACCGAGTACGAGACCGCCCTGACCGCTGAGCAGGTGGCCCGGGCCCGGTATGCCGCGGCCATCAATTCCGTCCGGGAGCTGATCGCCACCGCCAGGGTTCGCACCGCCCAGCTCGAGCTGGCCCGGCAGGCCCTGGAGGAGGCCGAGATCCGCGCCCCCTTCGACGCCCGGATCCAGGACCGCCACGTCTCCCCCGGCATGTACGTCCAGGTCGGCGCCCCCGTCGCCACCCTGATCCGGGACGACCCGCTCCGCTATCGGGGGACGGTCCCCGAGCTGTTCGCCTCCAGCCTGGCGATCGGCCAGCTCGTCCGGCTCCGGGTGGAGACCGGTCCCGAGCTTCCCGAGGTGACGATCAGCCGGATCAGCCCCTCGATCGACCCCTTGAGCCGCTCCGTCCTTTTCGAGGCGAGCGTCCCCAACCCCGACCACGCCATCCAGGCTGGCCAGTTCTCCCAGGGGGAGGTAGTCCTCGACCAGTCCCGCCGGATTATCGCCTTGCCGAAATCGGCCGTCGTCGAGTTCGCCGGCACTCGAAAGGTCTGGAAGGTGGTCGACGGCAGCGCCGTCGAGCAGCCGGTCGAGCTGGGGGGCCATCGAGACGATCTCATTGAGATCCTCGACGGCCTCGAGCCCGGCGAGCAAGTCCTCCTCGACGGCTCCCTCGGCCGCCCCGCCCCGGTCGAGATTCCGATGGAGATCGCCGCCCTCCACAATGATGGCGGCAGCGGCGAACACCCCAGCAAGTTCCCTCGCCCCTGACCGGATCGGCTCGGATCAGTCGCGTCCTCCCCCCTCCGATTCCCCAGCCTTCGGCCCCCGGCCCCTCGCGGAAGAGGTCCCATGTACTGGCTCTCCGAGCTCTGCGTCAAGCGGCCCGTGTTCGCAATGATGCTCATCACGGCATTCGTCGTGGCCGGCATCGCCGCCTTCCCCCAGCTGGGGGTCGACCGCTTCCCGAACATGGACCTACCGACGGTCTACGTGCGGACAAGCTACCCGGGCGCCGCCTCGACCGAGGTCGAATCGGAGGTCTCCCAGGTCATCGAAGACGCCGTCGCCACCGTCGCCGGCATCGACGAGCTCCGGTCGATCTCTCGGGACGGCCAGTCCTTCGTGATCGTCACCTTCGACCTCAACCGGAACTCCGACGCCGGCGCCCAGGACATCCGGGACGCCGTGGCCGGCGTGCTCAACCTGCTCCCCCCCGGGATCGACCCGCCCGTCGTCCAGAAGCGCGACCTCGATTCCTCGCCGATTCTCTCCCTGGCCGTCTCCGGCCCCCGATCCGCGAAGGAGCTGTACCTGCTGGCCGACCGCTCCGTGAAGAACGTTATCGAGTCGGCGCCGGGCGTCGGCGAGGTGACAATCTCCGGCGCCGAGGAGCGGGCCATCCGGGTCGAGATCGATGCCCCCCGGCTCGCCTCGCACCAGCTCTCAATCCTCCAGGTCCGGGACGCCATCGCGAGGCAGAACGCCGAGGTCCCCGGCGGCCTGGTGGACGAGGGCCCCCGCGAGCGGGCCCTGCGGACCCTCGGCCGCGTCGGCACCTCCGAGGAGTTCCCCGAGCTCGTCGTCTCGACCGTCAACGGCCGGCCGATCCGCCTTCAGGACCTGGGGACCGTGACCGACGGCACCAAGGAGGTCCGCACGGCCGCCCGGCTCAACGGCGCCCCCGCGGTGATCATCCAGGTCCAGCGGCAGTCCGGGGAGAACACCGTCCGGGTGGTCGAGGGGGTCAAGGCCCGGCTGGACCGAGCCCGGGCGATGCTCCCCCCGGACGTGACGCTTGAGCTGATCCAGGACCAGTCCCGATACATCGTCGCCGCCCTGCACGAGATCGAGTCCCACCTGGTCGTGGGCAGCATCCTCGCCTGCCTGACGGTGCTGGCGTTCATGAGGTCCTGGCGGTCGACCATCATCGCTTCGGTGGCAATCCCGGCCTCCATCGTGGCCACGTTCGCCTTCATGAAGATGTTTGGGTTCACCCTGAACAACATGACCATGCTGGCACTCGTGCTGATGGTTGGCGTGGTGATCGACGACGCCATCGTGGTGCTGGAGAACGTCTTCCACTGCATCGAGGAGCGCGGGATGGACCCCTATGAGGCGGCCATCCGGGGGACCCGGGAGATCGGCCCGGCGGTGCTGGCGACGACTCTCTCGCTGATCATCGTCTTCCTTCCCGTCTCGTTCCTCTCCAGCGTGACCGGGCGGATGCTCTACGAGTTCGGCATCACCGCGTCGGTGGCCATTCTCGTCTCGATGCTCGTGAGCTTTAGCCTGACCCCCATGATGTGCAGCAAGCTGCTGAGGCCCGGCATGCCGGACCCCGAGAACCCTGGCTCCCGTCGCGGGTTCTACGGCGTCATCGAGCGGACCTACCTCGGGCTGCTCGGGCTGGCGATGCGTTTTCGCTGGCTGGTCCTGCTCGTCTCGGTCCTGGTGATCGCGTCAAACATCACGCTGTACAATCACGTCAAACGAGACTACATCCCCACGAACGTGGACGAGTCGGAGTTCGAAATCCGGGTCGAGACCGGGGAGGGGGCCAGCCTGGTCTCCACCGACGAGGCGATGCGGGTAGCCGAGGACTTCCTCCTCGACGAGCCGGGCGTGACGACCGTGCTGACCACCATCGGCGGGTGGGGATCGGTCAACCGAGGCGAGATGTTCGTGAGGCTCCAGGACATCGAGACGAGGACCTTCTCCCTCGGACGACTCTTCCGGGGGCTGCTCAACGGGGATCCCGGGGAGGCATTCCGGGGGAACTTCAGCCAGCAGGAGAAGATGGTCGCCGTCCGCGAGCGCTTGAAGGTTGTTCCCGGGGTGCGCGTCTCGGTGCGGAACCTGACCTCGTTGCGCCAGGGGGCTCCGGTCGACATCGACTTCTCGATCACCGGCCCCGACCTGCTCCAGTTGGCCGCATTCGCCGACGCCCTGAAGGCACGAGCCGAGGAGATCCCGGGCATTGTCGACCTGACGACTACCCTGCAACTCGACAAGCCGGAGCTGCTGGTCGACATCAAGCGGGAGCGGGCTGCCGTGCTCGGCGTCGACGTGAGGGAGATCGCCGACACGCTCCGCGTGGCCGTCGGCGGCGACGACCGCGTCTCCCGGTACCGCGACGAGACGGTCGACGACGCCTACGACGTCGAGCTGAGGCTCGTCGGCGTCGACCGGAGCGACGTCCAGTCCATCTCGCAGCTCTTCGTAAGGGCCAACCCCAGCATCGACCGCCGGGGCGTCGCCTCGGCCGCCCGGGAGGCCCCCACCGAACCGGTCCTGACCCGGATCGACAACGTCGTCTCCTTCCGGATCGGCAACGCTGCCGCCCGGATCGACCGCCTCGACCGCCAGCGGATGGTCGCCGTCCGGGCCAACATCGCGCCCGGCTACTCGCTCGGCGGCCGGATCGAGGCCCTTCAGGCCGCCGCCGTCGAGATGGGCATCCCCCCCGAGATGGAGACCCGAGTCCTCGGCGGCGGTCGGGAATTGGAGCGCACCTTCGACGACTTCCGATGGACCTTCGTCCTCTCATTCGTCTTCATGTATATTGTGCTCGCCGCGCAGTACGAGCACTTGATTCACCCCTTCACCATCCTCCTCTCGCTGCCGCTGGCTATCCCCTTTGGCCTGCTCAGCCTGGCCTGGGGCGGGGAGACGCTGAACGTCTACTCGGCGCTAGGGATCCTCGTCCTCTTCGGTGTGGTGAAGAAGGCGGCAATCCTGCAAGTCGATCACATGAACGTGCTCCGGGCCCAGGGTCTCGATCGGTACGATGCGATTATCCGGGCCAACCGGGACCGCCTGCGGCCGATCCTGATGACCACCGTCGCCTTCGTGGCCGGCCTGCTGCCGCTGCTTATCGCCACGGGGCCGGGGGCCGAGGAACGGCGGTCGATCGCCGTGCTGACCGTTGGCGGCCAGATGATGTCGCTGCTGCTCACGCTGCTGGCCGTCCCGGTCATCTATTCCTACCTGGATGACCTCAGCGGGTTGTTCCGTCGTCGACCGGCCCCGGCCCGGTCCGAGGAGCCGAGCCTCGAGGCGGATCGGTCGGAACCGGTCTTGTCCTCCTAAGCCGGCCGCCGTCCTCGGCCAACGCTCGACCGGTCACGGTCACTCCCCAGCCAGCCAGATGCGTCCCGGTACTCCCGTCGAAACGCTCGATCGAGGGGATCTTGATCGTCCTCACTCCAGCCATCGGTGCAGCGTGCTTCGGCTGATCCCGGTCGCTTGGCAAGCGGTCTCGATGTATGTGTCGGCTCGAAGCGCTTCGAGGAGAAGACGCACGCGCTCGGGATCGAGAACGGCTCATCGCATCTCCTTTCCACCCGAGGAGGCGCGGACCATCGCCAGGATGCCAGCCTTTACGGCTTCGGGTAGAGTCGGCCAAGCCCAGGCGATCTCGGCGAGATCAGGGGGGGATTGGGGGGGGACTGGACGGGAGGTGCATAACGAAGGAGTGGGAATTTCGATGACGGTTGGGGGGGATGATGGAGCAGCGGATCCGAGGGGTGATGAGCGGCATTCTGGCGGTGGCCGGGGTGGTGCATCTGATTGCTCCGAACGTCTTCAAGCCGGCGATGCCGCCGTATTTGCCTTGGCATCTGACGATCATTTATGTGACGGGGGTGCTGGAACTGGCGGCGGCGGTGGGGCTGTGGGTGCCTCGGCTCCGGAAGCTCACGGCGTGGTGCCTGGTGGCCTATTTCGTGGCGATTCTGCCGGCCCACGTGCATGTGGCCTGGAACGGGATCGAGATGTTTGGCATTCGAGACCCTGCCCTGCTGTGGGGGCGTTTGGTGTTTCAGGCGGTCTTCGTAGCCGCGGCCTATCGACTGACCTGGGAGGAGCAGCAGCGATGATCAGACCAGAGGACAAGGGACCGCGGTCCGGAGCCGCCTGGATGAAGGGGTGGCTGCTGGCCGCGGCAGCGTACAACCTGGTGTTCGGAGCTTGGGCGGTGCTCTTTCCGAGTGCCCTGTTTACCTGGGCCGGGATGGAGGCGCCGAATTATCCGGAACTGTGGCAGTGCATCGGGATGATCGTGGGGGTTTACGGCATTGGCTATGCCATTGCGGCGTTTGATCCGTATCGGCACTGGCCGATCGTGCTGGTGGGTTTCCTGGGCAAGGTGTTTGGGCCGATCGGGTTTGCTCAGGCGTTATGGCAGGGATCGCTCCCTTTGAAGTTTGGGGCGATCTTGCTCTCGAACGACCTGGTGTGGTGGATTCCCTTCGCATTGATTTTGTGGGGAGCATATCAGGACGGGATGCGAGGTCGGCGAGGGTTGGCCCGTTCGGAAGTGGTCGAGGCGACCTGAGTGCCTTCCCGGGTGGAAATTCATCATCGTTCTCCGTCTCTTCCCTCGAGAAATGTGAGTCCTCGGAACTTGGTCGGTTCGGTGGTAGGATGAGCGATTACGAGGGCTGAGCCCTGGGCCCGGGTCGGCCACCAGTGGCGAGGCGTGGTCTCTCCTTTCCGGCCCGACCGGCAACGATCGGGGAGCGGCGGACGATGACAAACCGACGACGATTCCTGGGAAGTGCGGCGTTTCTGGCCGCCTGCGGCGCACGGCTGGGAGGACGGGCCGAGGCCTCGGGTGACGAGGGCCCGGTGGCTCGCCCGAGCGAGGGGGACGTGCCGATTGTCGATACGCATGTGCATCTCTGGGATCTCGGCCGCTTTCGGTTGCCCTGGCTAGAGGGAGGCGGTCCCCTGGCCCGGAATTACCTGCCCGACGATTACCGGGAGGCCGCCGAAGGGTTGAACGTGGTCAAAGGGGTCTACATGGAGGTAGACGTCGACCCGGCGCAGCATGTGGCCGAGGCCGAGTACGTGGTCGATCTCTGCCGAGGAGGGGGCGAGCCGCTCGTCGGTGCCGTCATTGGCGGAAGGCCGGCGTCCGACGCGTTCGAAGCCTATCTCGATCACTTCAGGGACAGCCCGGAGGTCAAAGGGGTCCGTCAGGTGCTTCATGGTGGGGGCACGCCGCCGGGAACGTGCCTGGAGCCGGAGTTCATCCGAGGCATCCGGCTGCTCGGGGATCGGGGCTTGAGCTTCGACCTCTGTATGCGATCCGGAGAGCTGCGCGATGGAGCCCAGCTCGTGGATGCCTGTCAGGACACGTTCTTTATTCTCGACCACTGCGGGAATCCGAACGTCCAGGCGGCCGACCATTCCGCCTGGCGAGACGATCTGGCGAAGCTGGCCGAGCGAGAGAACGTGGTCTGCAAGGTTTCGGGGATTGTCGCCTCGGCCAACCCGGAGACCTGGACTCCGGATGACCTGGCTCCGATCATCACCCACGTCCTCGATTGCTTCGGCCCCGATCGCGTGGTTTTCGGAGGAGACTGGCCCGTCTGCACCCGAGCCGCCAGCCTTCGCCAGTGGACCGAGGCCCTGAAGGTCGTGGTCGCCGATCGCAGCCTGACCGATCGCAAGAAGTTGTTCCACGACAACGCGATAAGGGTCTATCGTCTGGTTGGTTGACCAGGACGTGCGACTCGGGATTACCTGGGGATCAGGCGAAGCCGCCGTGATCACGATTCAGAGTCCCTTGGAGAGGAATGGAGTCCTCTCCTGAGAACGTGGGCGTTTCCGTCATTTCTCGTCTGAAGCCCTTCGAAGGCACTTGGTGGTGGCACGTCTTCTGTCTCGATTGACAGAAAAAGGGGGTGATGCGGCTGTCTGCGCTCAGGAGTGTCGTGCGCGAGCTTCCGAAGACGAAGACACGGTGAACCGCGATTGGCTCACGAGCGAGGGCGGATCGGAGCTGGTGGCAACCCGACCAACTCCGAGATCGGAGTTGGGATTGTGAGAGAGGGATACGAGCGATGGACGAGCTGATCTGGATCCTGATCTTGCTGGTGATCATCGCTCTTGTAGGACACGGGATCTGGGTGGCAGTTCGTGCAATCGTCCGGGCGATCAGAAGGGCAATTGGCTCGGAGCGGTTGCAGCCGATCACGATCCCGCTGTGCCCGCAATGCGGAGAAGTCTGGGAGGTGCGGCCGAATGGTCGCGGCTGTCTCGTCTGCCAATGGCCGGACCCTCCAACTCCAGGGAATTCCCGACAGACCCGGGCGCTGGTCGGACGGCTCTTGAAGCGGCTTCGTCACTACCGAGAGGTTGGCTTGCTCTCAGCCGAGGACAGCGATCGCATCGCGCAGGGATTGATTGCCGAGTGGGAACAGCTTACGGAACCGTCGGCCGATGTTGCGAAAGCACCATCGACTGCCAAGACGCCCCGACCAATCGCTCCGGCTCCGATCGAGAGAAACGAGCCCGTTCCGGGGCCGATCGCGCCAGCCCAGCCAGAACTCCCTCTGGTGTCGGAAACGTCTCAGGAGGCGATCACTCCCCGACCAGATGTCGCAGCCCGCGTTCGGGCCTACCGCGAGGCGAAGCAGGTGGAGCCGGCGTCCGCTTCCGTGGCCGCATCCGAGGAGCCCGCAACGACGGAACGCAGGTCAAGCCTCGGCGGTTTGCTTGCGGCGTTCATGGAAGAGCGGAATATCCGATGGGGAGAGCTGGTCGGCGGCCTCTTGATCGTCGGCTGTTCGCTGGCGCTGGTGATCGGCTACTGGGACCGGATCGCCGAGCGGCCGATTCTCCGATTTGCGCTGGCGAATGGGGTGGTGGCGGCGTTCTTCGGGGTCGGTCGTCATGCCGATCGGCGGTGGGGCCTGGCGACGACGGCGGGGGGGTTGCTGGGGATCGCGACCTTGCTCGTACCGCTCAGCGTGCTGACGGTTGTGCTGGCCCGGGGTACGGACGGGATCGGATTTCCGTTGATTGTCGGAGAGCTGGTCGTACTCACAGGTTTTGCGGTGTTGATCGGAAAAGGGTCGCAGGCGATCCGGGCGTCGACTCCCTGGGCGACGGCGATGGGAGTGGTGGTACCGTCGGCGGCGATTCTGGCGGTCGGCTGGTGGGGGCGATCGGGCCTGGAGGGGATGTGGCTGCTGGTGATCGGGGCTCTGCCCTTGCTGGCTCATGCGGGGGCGACCCTCGGGGGGATGTTCGCGGAGCGTCGCACCCTGGAATTTGATGAGGCGTCGGCCGATCGTCTTTTTCGAACGCTCGGGCTGACGGCCTTCGCCGCGGCGGTGGCGATCGGGGCGTTGTTGCAACGGTCAGGATCGACCGTGAGCGTGCTGCGTCAACTGGCCGTACTGGCTCCGCTGGCCGGCATGCCGAGCCTGGCAGCGGGCCTGATGGGATGGAGACGGGCGTCATCGTCAATGGTCGTGCATCGGATCGCAGGTGGGTCGATCGCCGTGGCCGGGGCGTTGGTGATGCTTGGCGGCGTAGCTCTGGCCTGGCCCGAACCGGCGGGGATCACCGTGGTCGCCGCCGTCAATGCCGCGGTGCTGGTGGCAATCGCTCTGGCCTTCGACTTGCCTGCCGCTCTGGCGCTCGCGGGGGCCTCGCTCGCCCTGGCGGGGGTGGTGGTGACGCTGGTGATCACCGGCGAGTTGCCCTGGACCGGAGGCGAATCGGCGGAAATGGCGGCGGCGTTAACCTCTGCCGGAAGCGGTTCGGCCCTGGTGGGGATTGCCTTGCTGTTCGAGGCGGTGGTGGTGGGAGTCATTCGCCTCGGTCGGACCCTGGAAGCCCGGGCGATTGCCCTTGTCTCGGTTCTGGCCGGTTTGCTTGGGGTGGGGCTGGTGACGTGGCACGGCCTGGGAGTACCAGGCGATCCGACCGGCGCGACGTGGTCCTATGGTGCCCTGGCCATCGGGGCAATGCTCGGGGCGGTCGTGGCGTCTCGGATGCCCTCGGCGGGCGGTCTGGGCAGGGTCTCGGAGCCGGTCGCCCTGAGCTGGATCGGTTCGGGATTGATGCTCGCGGCTCTGGTTCAGGGGTTTGTCTTCCGGTACGGCGAGGCGTGGGGACTGGCGTTGCCCTGGTCGTCGAGCCTGCTCGGACACGCGACGATCGCCGCGCTGGTGCCGACGATGCTCGGTCGCCGATGGCGAGGAACCGGCGACTTTGGACTGATCGGGGGCGCTCTTGTGCGCTCCGCCCTCCTGACCTCGGTGGCTGTGGTGGTTCGCCTGGTCTGGCTCTTGCCGACGGCCGCGCCGATCGATCTGGCGGTGCAGCTGCTCTGGCTCTCGGGGGTCTGGGGAGTGCTGGCCTGGCGGTTTGTGTCGCCGGGAATGTTCTGGGCGTTCCAGGCGGCGATGGCCGGATCGGTTGGCTTCGCTGTGGCGTCTTGGATTGAAGGGCGTCCGTGGTTCGCGGATCAGCGTTCCTGGCTCGTCGATGAAACGACGCTCTGGCTCGATCCGCGCACCCTTCAGTCCGAGGGGATCGCTCTGGCCCTGTTCGCCCTGGGCTGGGTCGGCGTGCGAATCGGGATTCGAGCGGTGGCCGAGCGGTGGGCGAAGTCGGATCGCCTGGTCGCGCTCCGAAGGCTGATGGAGCCCTCCTGGCCAACGTTCGACCGACTGGCGCTCTGGAGTGCCGTGGGGGTGCTGGTCGGCCTGGCCGTGTACGGCGTGGTGCCGGGGGTGGCTCAAGAACTCTCACCGCGCATCTTTGCCGACTTCGCGGCATTTCAAGGAGGGTACGAGACGATCGAGGGACGGCTTGTGCCGGCGGCCCGGGCATTCGAACTTCCTGGGATCGCCCATGACGCGGCGCTTGGCCTGGGATCGTGGCTCTTGCTCGGATCGGTTCTGCTGACGCTCGTGCTCGGGCAGTGGGAGCGGTTCCGGAGGCTCGACCTGCTCGGGACGATGCTCGTGGCCTCGATGGCCGTCCCCCTGGTGGCGGGCCGCTGGGAAGGAGACGTGGCAGTGGCCTCGGCTCTGCGATGGGGAGGAGCGATGGCGTTGCTGGTGCTTTCGGTGCCGATCTGGGCTCGGGGGTGGCTGGGCTCGGTGGCTGATCGGATCGGCTGGCGGATCGAGCCAGAGCGGCTCGGTGGGCTCGGGCCAATGGCGATTGGTCTGGTGGTGGCGATTGCCGCCCTTCCTGTGATGGCGATGGCCTCGTTTGTCGCCAGCGCGGCCCTCTGGGTGCATCCGATCGATTCAGACCTGTCGGATCTGTGGGAGTTGGCCGGTGTGGTGTTCATCGTGCTGGCCCTGCTTGGGAGTTTGAGCCTTGCGATAGCCAGGATGTGGGAGTCGAAGGAGAAATCGGCCCGATCGGGGGTGATGCGGGTCGCCGGCGGCCTGATGATTGCGATGGGGGCCTTGGCGCTGGTGTCGGTGTCGGCCCTGGTGGTTGGCTCGGTGTTGAGGGGCGATCCCATTCTCGGCCCGTCGCCAGGGTCGTTCTTCGGACGGATTGGTCTGGCGGGGTCGTACGCGCCGCCGATCCTGCTGGTGGCCCTGACACTGGTCGGCTATGCGATTCGGGAGCGATCGTCAGAATTTGCTCTGGCCGGGGGCCTACTCTTGAGCTTCGGAGCGACGGTCGGTCTCTTGCTCTCAGGGACCGTGCCGACAGTGCCGAACGATCCAATGCTCTGGCTTCGGCTGGCGCAAATGAATGCGATTGTCGGTTCGGCGTATGCGATCGGTTGGATGGGGGCAGTTGAGGTCGGTCGGCGACGATGGAACCAGGAGCTGCCGGCGTCTGGAGGGACCGCGCTGGCGGTGCAGGTCGCCTTGCCAGTGGCGTTGATCGGGCTCGTGGTGCTGGTCGGTGGGTTCGGTTTGCTCGTCAAGCCGTTGCCAATGCCCGCTCGGGAGGCGATTGCCGATCCGGTCGGCTGGCTCGCCGTGCTCTTGACCCTCGGTGCGGTGTTCGGGAAGGCGAAGGGAGCTGCCCTGTCGTTCTCGATCGACCAGATCGCACCCGGGGCGCTGACGGTCGGTGCGCTGCTAGCCTTTGGAACGGCTCGGAGCGATGCGGGCAACTGGCTGACCTACCACGCAATGATGATCGTTCAGACAGTCACGGCCGGTGGACTGCTCCTGATCGCCTGGAATCGGCGCGGCTTGCGGGCGGCGGTGCCGCTCGAAGGTCGTGGCAAGGGAGTGACCCGCTGGACCGCGATTACGACCGGAGTGATCGTCCTGTTCGCTCTGCGAGCCTACGACAGCGACCCCCAACACCCGCTCTGGTGGACGGTCGGTGGCCTGGGTGCCTCGGTCGTGCTCTCTACGGCGTTGGCAGGATGGTCGGCGGGCAGAGGGTTTCTGTACGTGGCCGGACTCTTGCTGAACCTGGCAACCACGCTCTGGTGGTTCGAAGACTCGGGAGCCTGGCTCCGGGGATCAGTTCATGGATTTGTGATCATCAATGTGATTGCTCTGGCGCTGCCGGTGCCGCTCTGGCTTTTCATTGAGCTTTGGGCGATACGACCGGCCCGAGCACTCGAATGGCGTCGCGGGGTGGTCCCCTTTCACCGGTTCGCGGCCTGGAGCGCCGTGCTGGTGCTTGCTGTCATGGTGCTGTTCCATGTGCTGGGGGATGCGGGAGGCGGCTGGGACGGGCCGACGCTGGGCCTGGCCTGGCCGGTGACGATCGGCGTGGTGGGGATCGCCCTGGCGGCCGGGTTCTGGGATGAACGATCCCGGTCCGAGGTGGCCGGCCTCTACCTGCTCGGGCTCTGTGCAGCGGGTTGGTTCGTCGCGGGGTTCGATCTGCCCGGATCGATGCTCGCCTGGATCGGCGCGGTGATCCTGGCGGTGTACGCGGTGATCGCCGGGGCATTCTGGAGCGCCCGAACCGGCTTCCGACGCCTCGGCGACCGCCTGAGCGTGCCGCGATCCGACGAGCCTGGCGACCCGGACGCTGGTCTCGGCTGGCTCATTCCGGCGAATATTACGCTGTCGGCGGTGGTGGTGGGGCTCGCCTTCGGGGTCGTCGTCACCAATCCGGATCTCGTGCCACGATTCTCCGCAGGGAAGGCGGCCTTGGCGACGGCGTTGGCGGTGGGTTTGCTGGCGAGGGGAGAACGGCGATCGATCGTCCGGGCCACGGCACTCGGGTTCGGCTCGGCGGGGGCGGTGGCCTGGGGATGGGCCTGGATCGATCCCGGTTCGGCCACGGTCGTGCTCGATCGAGGCGTCGCCGTGATGGTCGCCTTGCTGGCGACAGCCACCGGATACGGGGTCGGGCTGGTCAAGCTCGCCCCCCAAGCCGTTCACTGGGCAAGAGCCGCCCAACGCCTGGTGGCGCCCTTGCTGGGCCTGGCGGCGGTGGCCCTGTTTGTGGTGATCGCCGGAGAGCTGTTCGCGAAGCTTCAAGGGTCGGCCGTGGCGATCTCGGCCCCGGGGCTCGTGGCCGTCGCGGTGACGCTGCTGGGGGCAGTGGTCGCAAGCCTGATCGCGGCGATCGTCCCCGGTCGCGACCCCCTGGGGCTTCCTGAGTCTCGGAGGACGGTTTACGTCTACGGGGCGGAAGGGTTGCTTGCCCTGCTGGCCTTGCACCTGGGACTGACGATGCCCTGGCTGTTCACGGGCATCTTTGCCCGCTACTGGCCGTTGATCGTGATCGGCCTGGCGTTCACCGGGGTGGGCCTGGGAGAGCTGTTCCGACGCCAGGGGAGGCTTGTGCTGGCTGACCCCCTGGAGCGCACCGGGGCGGTCTTGCCCGTCTTGCCGTTGCTCGGCGCTTTCTGGTTGGAGCCGACGCCGGGAGAGGACACGGTTTTCTTTGTCCTGGCCGGTGGCGTGTATGCGGCGCTCGCCCTCTTGCGGTCGTCGATCGGTTTCGGAGCCGTAGCAGCCCTGGCGTTCAACGCGGGGCTCTGGACGGTTCTCGGCCGTCGCGAGGGATTCGGATTGCTGGAGCACCCGCAATTCTGGATCGTCCCGCCGGCGCTCTGTGTGCTGGTCGGGGCGTATCTGAGCCGCGATCGACTCAGCGCGGCGCAATCGGCCTCGGTGCGGCATGTGGCGGCGGGGGCCGTGTATCTCTCCTCGACGGCCGACCTGATCCTCAATGGCGTGGCGCAGGACCCGTGGCTCCCTCTGGTCCTGGGTGGCTTGTCGTTGCTCGGCATCTTCGCCGGGATCGCGCTTCGGGTCCGGGGGTTCCTGTTCCTGGGCCTGGCGTTTTTGGGATTGTCGATCTTCGCCATGATCTGGTACGCCGCGGTTGATCTGCGTCAGACCTGGATCTGGGCCGCCAGCGGGATCGTGGCCGGGATTCTCATCCTCGCGGCCTTCGCCCTGTTCGAGAAGCGGAGGCGAGACGTAATGGAGGTCGTTGAACGCCTCAAAGGCTGGGAAGCGTAACGCGTCTGGTGTGATCGGAGCGGTGGAGGCGCTGGTGCGATCTCCTCCGCTCCGATGTCCTGCCGCGTTGCTCCCTGACGCTCATCACGGTTAAACTTGGGTTTGACATGGGAACGTTTCCCAAGCTCGCCCGAAGTCAGTGGTGAGTCGACGCGATTGGCGTGCTCTGGACCGAGTCGCCACTTAATCCACCTTCTCGCGATGGAGAGAACGCCGCCATGCCCGTTCGATGGTGCGTTGCGATCGTCTCGGTGGCCTCGGCCCTGCTTTCGGCCTCGGTTGGGGCGGCGGCCCTCATGGATGAGACTCGCGAAGCACCTTCGGTGAGCTTCGAGCGTGACGTTCGCCCGATCCTCCGCGAGCATTGCATTCACTGTCACGGCGAGGAAGAACGTCCGAAGGCAGGGCTCGACCTCCGCTTCGTCCGTACGATGATCGACGGCGGCCTGACCGGCGAGGCAATCGTGCCCGGCGACCGCGACGGTAGCTTCCTCTGGCATCGGGTCGAGGCCGACGAGATGCCCCCCGGAGACGCCAAGCTCTCTGCCGATCAGAAAGCCACCCTCGCCGCGTGGATCGACGCCGGGGCGCCAACTCTCCGCCCCGAACCGGAGGAGATTCCACCGCCCGGCACCGTGATCCTCTCCGAGGAAGACACCGACTTCTGGTCTTTCAAGCCGATTGAGCGTCCCGAGCCCCCCGCAGTCGCTCACAACGATCGCGTCCGGTCGCCGATCGACGCCTTCCTGCTTGATCGGCTCGAAGCCGAAGGGCTTGGGTTCGCTCCCGAGGCCGATCGCGCAACCTTGATTCGTCGCCTGAGCCTCGACCTGACGGGCTTGCCGCCGACTCCCGAGGAGGTGGATGACTTCCTCCGCGACAAGGCGCCCGACGCCTCCGATCGCCTGGTCGATCGCCTGCTCGCCAGTCCCCACTACGGCGAGCGCTGGGCGCAGCACTGGCTCGACGTGATCCGATGGGCCGAGACCTGGGGCTTTGAGACGAATTCCGCTCGGCCGAACGCCTGGCCGTATCGCGACTGGGTGATCGAGGCGTTCAACTCCGATTTGCCCTACGACCAGTTTGTCTTCGAGCAGCTTGCCGGCGATACCATCGGCATCGACGCTGCCACCGGGTTCCTCGTGGCCGGACCGGCCAACCTGCCGGGGCAGATCGGTAAGGATGAGGAGTCGATGCGGCAAGCTCGCCAGGACGAGCTAGACGAATCGGTCCGGACCGTCGGCGAGGCGTTCCTCGGGCTAACGGTCGGCTGCGCCCGCTGCCACAATCATAAGTTCGATCCCATCACCCAGCGCGATTATTACACCTTTCAGGCCGTCTTTTCCGGGCTCCGCTACGCAGATCGTCGCTTCCGAGGCCCTGAAAACGATCGCTGGATGGCCCAGGCCTCTGAGATTGGCGAGACGGTCGCGCGGCTCCGTGAGGAACTCGACGCGGAGCGATCGTCGCTCGGCCTACAACCGTCGGTCACCCCTGAGTCGCACGAGGAGCGTTTCGAGCCGATCGAGGCCACGGCCCTCCGGATCGCCGTTGCAGCTACCCATAACGGCGGTCGAGCGTCGCTCGAAGAACTGGAGGCCTGGTCGGCCGAGACTGAATCGGTCAACGTTGCCCTGGCCGATCGAGGCGGGAGGGCATCGGCGTCCAGCTTCGCCCTGGAAAACCAGACGCGGCACCCTGACAACCTGATCGACGGCAGGTCCATTGCCGAGGGGTATTTTCCCTGGATCGCCGAGCGTTCTGGACCGGCCTGGGCTCAGATTGATCTGCCCGAGGCGGTGACGATTGACCGCATTGTCTGGCGACGTGGGTTCGACGGCTTCCCGGTCTCCTATGAAATCGAGGTGCGCAGCCCTGATGGTTCCTGGATCACGGTTGCTGACACGAGCACCCGGATGCTCCATGAGGAGGACCGCCGCGCCGCCGCCGACATCACCATCGACGGCCTTTCGCCTGAGGAGGTCGAACGCCTCGTCTCCCTCGTGGCGAAGATTCGCGAGGGGAGGGCCGAACAGGGGAGACTGGCCGCCGGCCCCCAGGTCTTTGCCGGGAGCTTCGTCGCACCGGAGCCAACGTATTTACTCCGCCGGGGCGATCCGATGCAACGTCAGGAGGAGGTGGAGCCGAATACCCCCACCGTGCTTGGCTCACTTGAACTCTCGACCGATGCGGAAGATCGTCAGCGCCGCGAGGCCCTCGCTCGGCATCTGACGAGCCCCGATCACCCGTTGACGGCCCGAGTAATGGTCAACCGCATCTGGCAACATCATTTTGGCACTGGCCTGGTGTCTTCTCCCTCCGACTTCGGCCGGATGGGAGAACCGCCTTCGCATCCGGAATTGCTCGACTGGCTGGCCGATGAATTTATTCAGAGCGGCTGGTCCGTGAAACATCTGCACCGCATCATCCTCTCGTCGAGTGCCTTTCGTCAGGAGAGCACCCCTCGGGACAATGCGCTCGCGATCGACGCCGATGCTCGCCTCCTCTGGCGCTTCCCTCCCCGACGCCTGGAAGGAGAGGCGATCCGCGATGCAATCCTGCTCGTAAGCGGTTCGTTGAATCGAGAGATGACCGGACTTGGATTCGACTTCTTCAATCAACGGGGAGGGCTGTCGGACTACATCCCCGTCGATCATGACGATCCCTCCGGCTGGCGTCGGATGATTTACGCGATCAAGATCCGGATGCAGGCGGTTGATGTCTTCGGCCCGTTCGACTGCCCCGACGCCGGCCAGATGACGCCGAAGCGAACGCAGTCGATCACGCCAATCCAGTCCCTGAGCCTCTGGAACAGCACCTTCGTCATGCGGCAGGCCGGTCGCTTCGCGGATCGAGTCCGGGCTGAAGTCGGGGCGGACCTCGCCGATCAGATCGATCGGGCCGTCCAGCTCGCGCTGAGTCGACCCCCGACCGAGCTCGAGGCAGAGCAACTCCTGTCGCTCGGCCAGGAACACGGCCTGGATCAGGTCTGTCGCGTGCTCTTGAACACCAACGCGTTTTTGCTCATCGATTGATTTCTGCAGGATGAGCGTCTTGCCCCTCGTGAGCGTCGCCATGCCCGAACTCCGACCGTCACTCAGCGGCCTCCGCTTGCTCGATCGACGCAGCTTCCTCTCCAGAACATTCGACGGACTCGGCGGGATCGCGATGGCTGCGATGCTTGCGCAAGACCGTCTGCTCGCCGCCAGTGAGTCTGCTGACCGCCCCCAGATCGACCCGAGACGCCCCCACGCTCCTCGCCCTTCGCACTTCGAGCCGCAGGCGAAGAACGTCATCGTCGTGTTCGTGGCAGGGGCTCTCAGTCACGTCGATACGTTTGATTACAAGCCGGATTTGATCCGGTACGACGGTAAGCCGATGCCGGGCAACGAGCGGCTCGTCTCGTTTCAGGGAGAAAACGGAAATCTGACTGCGCCGCTCTGGAAATTCCGGCCTCGCGGACAGTCGGGCAAGATGACCTCCGACCTCTTGCCGCATTTGGGGGAGCTGGCCGACGACCTCTGCTTCCTCCACGCCCTGACCACGAAGTCGAACACGCACGGGCCGGGCGAGAATGTCATGTCCACTGGGTTTACGACGGAAGGGTTTCCGTCGATGGGCTCGTGGCTCACCTATGCACTGGGCAGCGAAAACCAGGAACTCCCTGCATTTGTCGCCATCGAGGATCCTCGCGGGATGCCCCAGTCCGGCCCGAACAACTGGGCCAACGGCTTCCTTCCCGCCGCCTTTCAGGGAACCCCCTTCAGCACGACCAAGCCGGTCAGCCATCTTGCTCGCCCGAACGACGTGTCGGTTGAGACCGACACTGCCGCACGTGATGCCCTGCTGGCCCTGAACCGCGACCACGCCCAGCAGTACCCCGGCGACGAGTCGCTTGCCGCTCGCATTGCCAGTTACGAGCTTGCCGCCCGCATGCAGCTTTCGGTGCCCGAGACGACCGCCGTGGAGAACGAGCCGGCCCATATCCTCCGCCTCTATGGGGCCGATGACCCCGAGCCGACCAAGGCCGCCTTCGCCCGCAATTGCATCCTGGCCCGTCGCCTGGTCGAGCGTGGGGTTCGATTTGTTCAATTATTTAATGGAGCGTATGCGTCGGGAGGCAACCTGAACTGGGACGGGCACAGTCAGCTTAAGGAACAATACGATCGGCATGGAGCGATCCTCGATCAGCCGGTGGCTGGTTTGATCCGCGACCTGAAACAACGGGGCTTGCTCGAATCAACGCTCGTCGTCTTCTGCACCGAGTTCGGACGCATGCCGATGTTTCAGCTCGGCACCTACGGCCGCGATCATAACCCGTTCGGCTTCAGCTGCTGGCTCGCCGGGGCCGGAGTGCGTGCCCCCTTCACTTACGGTGCAACGGATCCGTTTGGCTTCAAGGCCGAGCAGAACGTGACGACTGTCCACGACTTTCACGCCACGATCCTTCACTTGCTCGGGCTCGACCACACTCGGTTGACTTATTACCACAACGGCATCGAACGCCGTTTGACCGATGTGCACGGCAACCTCATCACGCCAATCCTCGCCTGATTGTTCCGGACGCGTGCAAGTTAACCTAAGAACTCCCGATTCCGAACGTAATCAGGGGGAGTACCGATCCCAACTCGACGCGTAAGGAGGTCTGTGATGCTTGGGTGCTTCTTGCTGGCAATCGTCTGTGGTTTGGAACCGGAGGACGAGCCGATGGATGCAGTCGTCCGGGGGAACTCGCAGTTTGCGCTCGACCTTTACGGTCAACTTGCCCAGGAGCCGGGCAACCTGTTTTTCTCGCCCTACAGCATCTCGTCGGCGCTGGCAATGACCCTCGGAGGTGCCGCAGGCGAAACGGCTGATCAAATGGCCGACGTTTTGCACCTCACGCTGCCTTCGGACGTCTTGCATCCTGCCTTCGGCGTGCTCAACACCCGATTGCTCGATACCGATGACGACGCAGGGTATCAACTCAATGTTGCCAACCGAATCTGGGGTCAGCAAGGCTACGGATTCGTTCCTGGCTACCTTGCGTTGACCCGAGATGCGTATGGCGCTCAGTTGCAAACCGTCGATTTCGCCAGGGCCACTGAGGCGGCCCGTGACCAGATCAACTCCTGGGTCGAAGACCAAACGAAGGGCAAGATCTCGAACCTCATCCCTCCCGGTGTGCTGGATTCTCTGACCCGCCTTGTCCTCACCAACGCCATCCACTTCAAGGGAGACTGGGCGACCCCGTTCCCTGAATCGGCGACCCGCGACGCACCCTTTTTCCTCTCGGGTGAGGACGAAGTCATGGTCCCCTTGATGAACCGTCGCGGTTCCTACCGTTATGGTGAGGGCGAGGATCTGAAGATCCTTGAACTCCCTTATGGGAAGGGCGATCTGTCCATGGTCGTTTTCTTGCCCGATGCGAGGGATGGACTCGATGAGCTGGAGGCGAAGCTCAACGCCGAGCAGATTGACCTCTGGATCGCCAGTCTTCATCGTCAGGAGGTCGCGGTCTCGCTGCCCCGCTTCTCGCTCAACTCGCAATTCACACTGAACCAGGCATTGAGTCAGCTCGGCATGACCTTGCCGTTCCAACCGAGCCAGGCGGATTTCTCTGGCATGGATGGCAGCCGAGAGCTGTACATCACAGCCGCCATTCACAAGGCATTTGTCGACGTAAACGAGGAAGGCACCGAGGCCGCCGCGGCCACCGGCATCGTTGTGGGTGTGCGATCTGCCCTGCCGAGCGAGCCCAAGGTTTTCCGAGCCGATCATCCGTTCCTGTTCTTGATCCGCGACACGCGCACCGGCAGCATTCTCTTTCTCGGTCGTCTGTCGAATCCGGAGGCCTAACCTCCTGCAATTGTCCGCCGTGGACCTCGTTCCGCTCGTACGCTAGGATGAGCGTTCATCGTGTGTTGAACATCCTGGCCCTCGGGTGGAGCGTCTCGCGATGATGCCAGCCGGTTCGGATCGTGTGTCGGCCCGAAGTCAGCGAGGGAGGCGATGGGCCAGGCTGTTGGTCGTGGTCTCCCTCGTGTTGCTTGCGCCTGCCTTACGCGTTGACGCACGAGACGACGCAACCCGAAATGCGTTCTTTGAAGAGAAGATCCGCCCTGCCCTGGTCCTTCACTGTGCCGAGTGCCACGGCGCGGCCAAGCAGGCCGGTGGCCTCCGAGTTGATTGGCGCGAAGGATTGCGCGAAGGGGGGTACTCCGGTCCCGCGATCGAGCCCGGCAATCCTGACGAGAGTCTGCTCTTGCTCGTCATGGAACATGCTGAGCCGGGCCTCGAAATGCCGAGGAAAGCCCCAAAGCTTTCCGATGAGATTCTCCGTGACTTCCGCACCTGGATTCTCGAAGGTGCCTACGATCCAAGAGCATCCCTCCCCTCTCCCGAGGAATCTGCCGAGGACGAGTGGTCGATCAAGCTGGTTGAGCGGCGCTCGTGGTGGAGTCTTCAACCCGTCATTCAACCAACCGTTCCCCAACCTGACGACCCCTTATGGTCCAGAGGCCCGGTCGATCGCTTTATCCTCGATCGCCTGCTCCATGAAGGGCTACGCCCAGCGGACCCGGCCGAGCCTGCTGTTCTGGCTCGTCGCCTGGCGTTTGTCCTCACGGGGATTCCTCCCGACGAGGAGTCGCTCCAGGCATTTCTCGACGATCCTTCCCCGATCGCCTATGAACGGCTCGTGGATCGATTGCTCGAATCGCCTCACTTCGGCGAGCGTTGGGCGAGGCACTGGATGGACGTCGTCCGCTACGGAGACACCTACGGATACGAGTGGGATATCCCCGCAAAAGGGGCATGGCGCTACCGCGATTATCTCATCCGAGCCTTCAATGAAGATGTTCCTTTTGATCAGATTGTGCGGGAGCACATTGCCGGCGACCTGCTGGAGAACCCCCGGACGGATACGGTCAATGGCATTGTGGAATCACTCGCCGGTCCAATGTTCTTCCAGCTCGGCGAGAAACGTCACGGCGACAGCGCCGAGTTCGATGGCATTCATCAGGAAATGCTGAATAATAAGGTCGACGCGTTTTCCAAGGCATTTCTCGGTCTCACGGTCAGCTGCGCCCGCTGTCACGATCACAAGCTCGACGCGATCTCCCAGCGTGATTATCACGCGTTGGCCGGCGTGTTCATGAGTTCTCGCTGGGTTTCCCGAACTCTCGATACGCCTGAACGTAATGCCGAGGTCCTGATCGAACTCCGCCGCCTGAAGGCTCCATTACGTGATGCTTTGGCCGATTGGTGGCAATCCCAAGCGGCCGGATGGGATGACACCCTAATCGCCTCGACCGATTCCTCAGATCCCTCCAACCCCTGGGCAGTCGCAGTGCAGAACGCAGGAGAGGAGCGAACACTCGAGCATCCTCTCTATCCATGGATCACCCTGATGAACGCGGTGCAAGAAGGGGCCGATCTGGCCTCGGGCTGGGAGGAACTTGCATTACGATATGCTCAGGAACGCGAGAAGCGCATTCAAGAGAATGCTTCGTCGTTTACCCTGGTCGCCGACTTTTCCAACGGTGTCCCGCCCGGATGGTCGGTCGAAGGGGAGGGACTTCGTGACGGACCGGTTCGCTCGGGTGACTTCATTGTGGCGCTGGAGGGTGAGGCAATCCTCAATGCCATCCTGCCGGCCGGATTGTTCACACATGCCCTTTCTCCCCGATTGAACGGCGCGTTGCGGTCGCCGTTCCTCAATACGTTGCCTGCTCCCTGGTTGCACTGGGAGTCGTGTGGCGGTGAGTTTTCTGCCGAGCGAACGGTGGTCGATAACGCCTTCCTCACCGAGCGTCAGATGTATCTGGCCCGCAGTGCTCCTGCCTGGTCGGGCTACCCCCCCTTCCCTGAATTCTCAGGGCGTCGGGTTTATCGCGAGCTGGCCACGAAAACCAGCAACCCGAACTTCCCTCCCCGTGTCGGCCTGGGTGGCCCGTGTTCCGAGGAACAGGCCGCCGATCCGAAAAGTTGGTTCGGAGTCACACGGGCCGTGGTGAGCGCTGACGCCGGTACCCCTCAGGATGAGCTTGGGCGGTTCGCCCCTTTGTTTGACCATCCTACGCCACACTCGCTTACCGATCTTGCACAGGCGTATCAGCAATGGTTGAAGGCCTCACTCGATCGCTGGGCCGCTGACCAGGCAACTGACGACGACTCCATCCTTCTCAACTGGCTCCTCGATCACGGACTGCTTCCGAACCGTCTTTCCGATAAATCTTCCCCAGCACTTCAATTACTTGTCGAGACGTATCGAACAACCGAACGCGAGCTACTGGAACCGCAGACCATCAACGGGATGGCTGACTTTGATGAAGGAATCAACGATCGAATCAACATTCGCGGAGACTACGCGCAACTCGGCCCGGCTGTGCCCAGAGGCTTCCTGGAAGTGCTCTCCGCCAAAGCCGTCGATGCGGCGTTTCGCTCCGTTGCAAGCGGCCGCCGCGAACTTGCTGATCGGGTCGCCTCGCCCGACAACCCGCTGACCGCACGGGTTTACGTCAACCGTCTCTGGCAATGGGTTTTCGGGGTTGGCCTGGTCGGGTCTCCCAACGATTTTGGCAAACTCGGTGATCCTCCCTCACATCCGGAATTGCTCGACTGGCTGGCTGCTCGGCTGGTGGATGAAGGATGGTCAACCAAGCGAATCGTCCGCGAACTGGTCCTGAGTGCGACATTCAGGCAAAGCAGTTTGGCCATTTCAGGGTCTGCGGAGATCGACCCCGCCAACCGCCTGCTTGCCCATTACCCGCTTCGTAGGCTTGATGCGGAGTCGATCCGAGATGCCATCCTCGTCGCTTCCGGCCAGCTTGATTCCAGGATATACGGGGTTCCGATCAATCCGCATCGCTCAAGTGAAGATCCTTCGAAACGCTTGTACTCCGGTCCGGTCAATGGTGCCAATCGCCGATCGCTCTATACCAAGTTGACAGTGATGGAACCGCCTCGATTCCTGGCGTTGTTCAATCAGCCGCCACCGAAAATTCCGACTGGTAGGCGCGACGTGACGAACATCCCAGCCCAGGCGCTCGCATTGCTGAATGATCCTTTCGTCACGGATCAGGCGGCCTCGTGGGGGAAGCGTGTCGCCGCTCACCCGGCCGATTCGATCGCAGATCAATTATCAGTGATGTTCAGGGATGCCCTGGGACGAACTCCAAACTCGGCTGAACAGGAGCGATGGTCGAATCTGGTCAACGACCTGGCCAGCGAATGGTCGATCACTCCCGAAGACATCCTCACCTCGTCCGAGATCTGGGCAAACGTTGCCCATACGCTGTTCAATACCAAGGAATTTCTTTACCTTCGCTGACCCGTCGCGACCTGAGCTGAGGCCTTAGCCATGACCACCCAAGAACGACGGGAACTCCAAGATCTTCCTCCTCTCTGCTTGCCGAGCCGACGTGATTGGCTGCGAACCTCGTCGTGCGGATTCGGGATGCTGGCCCTCACCGGACTTCTCTCAGAGGAGGCACGCGGAGCCGACTTCGGACCAACGCCAAGGGCGAGAAATGTCATCTTCTGTTTCATGGACGGCGGTCCAAGCCACGTTGATACCTTCGACCCGAAGCCCGCACTGTCGCGGTTTCAAGGGCAGTCGATTGGCGAGCAAGCCGTCTCCAAGAAGTCGCAATCGGCAGCGTCGCGTGTTTGGATGGGAAGTCCGTGGCGGTTCCGGCGGCGCGGTGAAGCGGGACTGTGGGTCAGTGATCTTCTGCCATACCTTGCCGACTGCGCCGATGACCTCTGCGTCGTTCGATCACTCGAAGGCGAGCAACCACTGCACGGGCAACAAAGCTTGCTGCTGCACACCGGTCGAGTGACGGGCCAGGCTCCGAGTTTCGGCTCCTGGGTTTCGTATGGTCTGGCTGGGGAACGTTCCGATTTACCAGGTTATGTGCTTCTCAATAATGATTGGATTCCGAATGGTGGTTTCGAGAATTTTGCTCCGGCCTACTTGCCGGCCTCTCACGGCGCGACGATGATCCGATCGCGCGGTGTCCCAGTGGATGGGATTGTGCCGAGCGACTCGGTTTCCGTTCAGCGCCGCAAGCTCGACCTGCTCGCCGAGCAAGATGAGACCTTCGCTCGTCTCTTGACGGAAGGTCACGTGATCGAATCCGCCATCACGAACTACGAAACCGCGTTTCGGATGCAGACGTCAATCCCCGAAGTGGCCGATGTCTCGGGAGAATCAGAAGAAACCCGGCGGCTTTATGGACTGGACCGGCCAGACGATCACCAGCGCTTCTACGCCTTGCAATGCCTCCGGGCGCGTCGGCTCGTCGAGCGAGGCGTGCGGTTTGTCGAGATCACCTGCCCACTGACGCATCCGAACAATTCCCCCTGGGATCAGCATGGCGAACTGAAAAAGTATCATACCGAGAATGCGTTGATCTCCGATCAGCCGATCGCGGCCTTGATTGTCGACTTGAAACGTCGCGGGTTACTTGATTCGACGATCGTCGTCTGGGCCGGTGAGATGGGGCGAACCCCGCACACTCCGGCCATCTCCGAGCGCGCCGGGCGCGATCATCATGTGGATGGCTACTCGATTTTCCTGGCCGGCGGCGGTTTCCGGGGTGGGTTTGCCTTCGGCCAGACCGATGACTTCGGCAACCGAGTCGTCGAACATCCGCTGACGATCCACGACATTCACGCCACGATCCTCCACCAGCTAGGGCTCGATCATGAGCAATTGACCTTCCGCCACGGTGGGCGAGACCAGCGTCTGACCGACGTGCATGGGCACATCGTTCGCGACCTGATCGACTCGTTCGCTCCGCGACCTGACCGATTGGGCTGATGAGAACTCACTACGGATCAAGGGACTGATCTTGGCTCGATCCTTGCCGACGGGAGGAGCCTCGGCCTAGAATCCCCCCATCAAGGGAGGGATGAGTTTCATGTATCGTGTTGCCCGAGAAATCGACTTTTGCTACGGCCACCGTTTGCTCAATTACGAGGGCAAATGCCGCCATCTCCACGGTCACAATGGGAAGGCCGTGATCATCCTGGAATCGGAATCGCTCGATCATCGAGGCATGCTGGTTGATTTCAGCGACATCAAGCAGCACGTTCAGCGCTGGATTGACGATCACCTCGACCACACGATGCTCTTGCATCGCGACGACCCCATCGTGCCCATGCTTCATGAGCGGGGTGAGCGTTTCTTTACCATGGAAGACAACCCGACGGCCGAGAACATCGCCCGGCTCATTTTTGACAAGGCGAAAGAAGCTGGATTGCCTGTGGTCGAGGTGACGCTCTGGGAAACTCCTCGCTGTCACGCCACGTACGGAGAATAAATGCAAGCGGACCGCCTTCGTTCGAAGACGGCCCGATTAGAACAGGAGCCTGGCTGACCAGAGGTCAAGGTCGTTGCTCAGCCAGTCGTCATTGAGTGACGATCAATGCTCGTGACCGTGAGCAGACTCGACGACATTGGCCCGGGAACCAGCCTCGTAAGGATACACAACGTCTTTGATGTACCACTGACGTTGACCCTCATAATCCGCCCCTTCGACACGGAAAAGGGCAAACTGGACGGCCGGAAACTCGTCGGTTTCCGGTCCATCGAGCATGACTCGGACGAAGGCGTAAGGCGTAATTCCTGAGAAGCCTCGGCCTTCGATTTCGTCGAAGTGGATATGCTGATTGCCACTGGCCAAGCGCTGACTGATCGAACGGATCGCGCTGAGTCGAGTGTCGGGGCCGCCCATCTCCTGCTCGGGGGTGTTCTCAATGTCGCTCATCAAGCCCTGAGGAGTCATCTGAGCTCGAACCTGGGGATGCTGGCCTAACCAGAAGGCATCGGCCATTCCCTTGGATTCCAGAGCCTCGACCAACTGGGTGGAATAGTCGCGGGCCTGGCGAGAGATGATCGAATGCTGAACAGTGGAAAGCGTCGGGGCCGCAAGGCCGGAAATCAGGCCCAGTGTGATGCCGAGATTGGCTAATCCGGTCCCAGTGACCAGGTCTGGATACCTTCGAATCGCCCGTTGAGCGGCCGCCCCGCAGACGATGGCAGCGATCGAAGCGACCACAAAACTCAGGCTGGCGAAGCTTACGAGAGAAATGAGACCGAGCACCAGGCTGGCAACAGCCCAGGTACTAATTGCCCGATACGTGGGCAACTCATTCTCGATGGGAGAATCGGACCACGATGGGGCCGTCGAGGAAGCGGCTTTCGGTTCGGTGGCCACGTCGAGGGCTCCTGCGAATGCGATCATCTGCCCGAAGAGCGGGCCGGATGCGGGGGCGGGCCGAAAGAATGAACGACAAGACAGCACCGATCGCGGAACGCATGGCGACCCACGATCGAGACGTTGGTTTACCAGGCTAATCGGCAAATCCTCGCGGCGTCAAGCGGTGGGACGGTCCCAAGGGACTCCGCACAGGTTCCGTTCCCATTACGACAGACCAAACGGATTGGTTCGCTGCGGAAGCATGGACAGAAACCACATGCCGATCCAGATCAGACCCAGCAACCACCCGGTCACACTGGTCCATGTCCAGCTCCAGGGAAGCCGGCCAGTACGCCATCCCCCAACCATCACGGCCAGAACCACAGGCCCGAGAATCTCCGGACCGATTGGAGCAGCCCAGTCGAGCTCGCGAACATTTCCCTGAATTAATGCCGAGAGATCGAAGGCCCAGAGGAGCAGGCCGCCAACAATCCAGATCAACTCGCCAACAGTTCCATCCTCAGAGCCCCGGCGCCAGAGTAAGAACGGCCCCACCATGGCGAGGCAGCCAGCCAAGGTCGAGAGACTGGCAAGCAACTCTCGCGGTGGCCAGGAGAGTTCGTGACGTTCGACCAGCAACATCATCCCATAACCGATGGCGAGCAGCACCAAGGTTGCGCTGAGCAGTGGGGACGAGGCGCCCTGGGTTGATGACACGGAGGCGGCAGACCCGGAGTTCCGCGAGGCGGCGCGTTTTGAGGGCATCGGGAGGATCCGGAGATCGAGGAAAGGCCGGTGTCAGATCGTCGCGACAGCAAGTGCGGGCGCCGACCCGTTCCGGCACACGTCGCGACATAATCCTTCCCATCGGTTTCCGGGCCGGACGATCATGAGTCGACCCGGCCCGGCGCTTCTCAGGTTGCGCCGATCAGTACAGCGAGACGGATCCCAGAGCCGCGTGCGATTCACCAACCTCGATCGGATCGGCCGTCACGAGCGGTTGCGGAGCAGGTGTCTTGATGACCAAATCCTCCAGATCATACTGGGTCGGATTGAGCACAACCTCTTCCCCTTCGTCCAGGCCTCCGGTGATTTGAAGCATGTCAATCGTTCCCGGACGGACTTCAACGCGCCGACATTCAAGACCTCCGTCACTGGCGACATAGCAGAAGGAGTTGCCCTTTTCGAATGCGAGCGCCTCGGATGGGACCACCAGGGCATCGACCCGGCGATCCGTCTCGATCTCCACCTCAGCTTCCATCTTGGGCATCAGGCCGGGCATGGAGACGGTTTCGATGATCGCTCGGTAGTCCTTGACATCATCCTTGAAAAAGCTCATGCGATTGGTGACTGGCAATCGTTCGACCTTGATCACCCGGCCCGGCAAGATCATTTCAGGGAACGCAGTGATTCGGACCGTAGCCGGCATGTCCTTGCGAACTCGTTCAACGATCGTCTCGTTCAGTGTTACCTCGACCTGCATCGAGTTCAGGTTCGGGAGATAGAAGAGATCCATGTTTTCCCGAACTTCCACACCGGGGGCAAGTGGCACGTCTCGCCTGCGATCTGTGGCGTAGATGACGTATCCGTCGTGCGGGGCACGGATGGTGCAGTTGGCAAGCTGTTCCTTGTAGGTTTCAAGCCGTTCTAACTGACGCTCGTGCCGACGGCGATAATAAATCGCAGTGGAGAGACGCTGATCAACTTGCGTTTCAAGCGACTGGGTCATCTTCGGGACGGTGTATTTTAGGTAATTTGCGTAAGCCAGTCGAACCCGGTCGAGCGCGATCTGGTCGCTCAGAAAGAGTTGCTTTTCCTGTTCGTACCGAGACTGGGAGATGTAACCGAGAGGAAGCATTTTCTCTGACCATGCAAGCCGATCTTGCTGCCGCTTAAATTGAGCCTCGGCCAGCTTGACCTGACCTTCATACTCCTGAATCTGCTGGATGCGGAGCCCGTCAATGTACTCGGTCAGCGAGATCTGGGCGGTTTGCAGGTCCAGTTCGACTTGCTCCAACTGCGCCGCAGACTTTTGAACTTCGATCTCCTTCTGCCGGATCATCTCCTCGTACTCGCTCCCGTCAATCTGGCAGAGGATATCCCCCTTCTTCACCACCGAGCCTTCGGGAATGAGATCGATAATGACAGAACGGCCACTGGTGGAGATGCGGCTTCCACCGGCGTTTCGCTCACTCATTTCTTCCAGTTCGCACTCGATCAGCGTGTTTTCGGAGCTGTTGAGCTCCCCGCTGGCGACCACGGTCACGGAAAGGTCTTGGCGAACCACGGGGACCCGGGTAATCCCTTCAGGGATCGCCCGAGCGTCGCTCGACCAGGAGGCCGAGGGGAGCAGGACAGCCGCACTGGCAGCCATGCCGGCCATGACCAGCATTGCGGCGAGCCAGGAAAGCCCTCGCTTCGACGTTCGGGTTTTCATGGGATCGTTCCTCATTCAAACAGGAGGGAGGCGGGAAGGCAGGTCGTCGTCAGCCCGAGTGGCTTCTGAGCTGAGCAAAGGCAGGAAGTCAGGAGGGTGTTTGGATCGGCTTTTAGACCGAACCAAGCGTCGAGCGACTCGTCCCGTTGTTGACCTACTTGGAGGGAAAATCAAGGGTTTCGAGTCAACGGTGCAAGGTTGATACCGAGAACTCGAGCGAGCTTGCGAGGCTCCAGTACCATCGGCCGAAACAATGCGGAAGGTTTGACCGCGTCTTACAACCAAGGATCCTGGTGGGCCGATTGTACAACAATCGCTCAATCGCGGCAACTTCGAGATCACCCGTCTGGTTCCGTCGACCATTTCCGTTGTCGCAAAGGTCGTCTATAACGAGTTATAGAACAGAATTGCCGCTCGGCTAGAGATACAAGGACTAAGCTCGTGAATCTCCGGATCCTTGCCAGAATCAGCGTTTTTTCGCTGCTGGTCGTTGCCTTCGGCGCTCAGGTCTCCCTGGGAGGCACCGCTGTGGTCGAGCCTTCGGCGGCCGATCGCGGCCGCGAGGCGTTGACGTCCCGGAGCTTTTTGAAGCCCGAATGGAGTCTCGAAATCTACGAGAGGGTCGCCAGCCTCTGGGAAGATAAGGCTCCCGACCCCAACACCGATCCCGAACGCTATGCGCTCGCCTTCGCCCGCCGCTACGGCCTCCATCCAGCCCCCTTCCCCAATGATGGGCTGCCGATGGGCTTGAAACGGTCGACCGACCCGACCACCGGCCGCCAGGGATTGCAGGTCGATTGCCTGGTCTGTCACGGCGGTTCGATTGGCGGCCAGAGCTTCGTGGGCCTGGGCAACTCGCAGCTTGACATGATCGGCCTCTACCAGGACTTTTTTCAGGCCGACGGCCGACCGATCTTCTTCACCGGTTTTACGGTCAACACGGTGCGAGGGGCGGTCAACGCTGGGCAGATGGCCGCTGTCTTGATCAGCCTACGCAAGCCCGACCTCTCTCGTCGCCTGATTCCGGTTCTCCACGGCTCAAAGTTCCCCGAGACCGACGTGCCCGCCTGGTGGAACATCAAGTACAAGGAGACGACCTACTACGACGGCCGCACCGACGCCCGATCGGTCCGATCGAACATGCAGTTCATGCTCGGCGAGAAGTCTCGCGAGCAGTTTGAGGAACTGGAGCCGACCTTCGCCGACATCCTCGCCTATCTCAACAGCATCGAGGCTCCGGAGTATCCCTTTCCGATCGATGCCGAGCTGGCCGTGAGGGGCCGCTCGATCTTTGAGAATCAGTGCGCCAAGTGTCACGGCACTTACGTCGATGAGCCTTCCTACCCGAACTTAATCATCGAGCTTGACCGCATCGGCACCGATCCGGTTCGGGCCCTAGCCCCCTCCGACCTCCTGGTCTCGCACTACAATTCCACCTGGTTCGCCGAGGAATATCCGGTCGATGAATTGATGACGGGGTACCAGGCCCCTCCGCTGGAAGGAGTCTGGGCGACCGCACCGTATCTGCACAACGGGTCGATCCCGACCCTGGAGCATCTCCTCGACTCCTCCTCACGTCCCGATCGCTTTCGACGTCCGCCCTCGACCGATTTCGAGCACTACGATACCGATCGCGTGGGCTGGCGCGTTGAGGTTCTTGAGCCTGTCTCTGCTGAAGCCGCCAAACGAGATCGTGATCGCTCCATCTTCGACACGTCACGCTATGGGCTTGGCAACCAGGGTCACACCTTTGGCGACGCCCTCAGCCCCGACGAACGCCGGGCCGTCATTGAGTACCTCAAGACCCTTTGATCATCAATCGCGCTCGATCCCGTCAGCCGCCACGAAATCGTCGGCTGACGGGATCGAGTTCCTGAGCGACGTGCCCGCGCAGCGCCCCGTCAGTCACTTGATCGGCGAATCAATCCGTCTGCCGCCTTCGTTCGGGCTGCTGGACGTCGGGCGGGGTGTCCGTTTGCAGCCGATCGGCCACAGACTCGGCATCGCGGAGAACTCGAAGGGCATTTCCGCCGAGGATCTTGCCAACGTCTTCGGCCGAATATCCCCGACGCAGGAGTTCCTCGGTCAGCTTCGGGTAGGTCGAAACGTCTTCCAGGCCGACTGGCACCCGGTTAATGCCGTCGTAGTCGCCACCGATGCCCACATGATCGATCCCGGCGACCTTGACGATATGGTCGATGTGGTCGGCCACGAGTGCCACATCGCCTCGCAATTCATCCTCATGTTCGTCGAGCCATTGGCGAAGCGCGCTGCGGTAAGCGTCATCGTCGTCCGGGAATTCGTTTCGGAACCGCGATCGAGCCTCAGCCAGCCGCTCCGAGGCGTTCGGCACGAGGAAGCCGGGGTAGAAGTTCACCATGATCACGCCACCGTTTTCGGGTATCCGACGGAGGATCGCGTCGGGGACATTTCTCGGGTGGGGGGCGATTGCATAGGCACTGGAATGGCTGGCAATGATCGGCGCGGCTGAGACACGGAGGCAATCGTCCATCGTTGCCTCGGAGACATGGGAGATATCGACCAGCATCCCCAGACGGTTCATTTCGCGGACGACGCGCTCGCCGAACTCGGAGAGGCCGCCGCTGATCGGCTCATCGGTGGCCGCATCGGCCCAGGAAAGGCTGGAATTGTGCGTCAAGGTCATGTACCGCACCCCCAGCCTCGCGAAGTTGCGCAAGAGGGAAAGGTCTTCCTCGATCGCCACTCCTCCTTCGATCCCGAGCAACGAGGCGATCCGACCCGAGGCCACGATCCGCTCGACATCGTCCGCCGTCCGGGCGAGTTCGAAGGCGTCGGGATAGCGATCGATCATCCGGTAGACGATGTCGATCTGTTGCAAGACCGTCTGAGACGGGTTCGGCTGCTCACTTGGAATGTAGACCGACCAGAACTGTGCATCGACCCCCCCTTCGCGCAGGCGAGGGATGTCTGTATGACCCGAATCGAGCCGTCGGCCGATGTCGAGCCGATCGAAGCCCACGTCCCCGTCACCTCGAAGCCTCCAGGGGAGGTCGTTATGGCCGTCGATCAGGATTGCCTCGGCATGGATCCTCGCGGCACTTGGAGTCACGGCCGGGTCAGGGTCTTCGGCCGATTCGGCCGAGGTTACAAGAAGCAGGGCCGCGACCATTGCCGAGGCCGATCGAATCCGAGGCAGTGCGCGCATCACGAAATTCCTCTGTCCATCGTTTGAGTGCAAGGCCGCCGCTTCGGCCGATGATTCATGTGGAGGTGCCAGACCTTCGGAATCAGACGTCTCCGATCCGCGGTGACGTGCTGCCACGAGTCGGCCTTGGTGCGAGGAGAAACCGTTAGCCAGTGGTCGCGGGTGTATTCGTCTCGACAGGCTCAAGGGCATGGCTCGGTGTGTTGGCCCTCTCGGGAGATCGACCTCCGCTGAGCGATCGGATTACCACGTAGAAGACGGGCGTCAACAGAACCCCGAAGGCCGTGACACCGAGCATTCCCGAGAAAACGGCCGTCCCCAGCGCCTGACGCATTTCTGCGCCAGCTCCCACGGCTCGAACCAGGGGAACCACGCCGAGAATGAAGGCGAACGAGGTCATCAGGATCGGCCGGAGCCGAAGGACCGAGGCCTCCACGGCCGCCTCGCGTCGCGAATGCCCCTCCTCCTCCTTCTCGCGAGCGAATTCGACAATCAAGATGGCATTCTTGCACGCCAGTGCAACGAGGACAACAAATCCAATTTGCGTGAAGATGTTGTTGTCCATCCCTCTCAAGAAAATTCCAGTGATGGCGCAGAGCAGGCACATGGGCACGATCAAGATGATCGACATCGGCAAGCTCCAGCTCTCGTACTGGAAGGCCAGGACGAGAAACACGCAGAGCACGCAGAAGGGAAAGACGAAAATCGCCGTGTTGCCTTCGAGCTTTTGGAGCAAGGTCAACTCGGTCCATTCCGTGCTCATGCCTCGTGGGAGTTCCTTCCCCGCAAGTTGTTCCATCAGGGAGACCACCTGGCCCGAACTTGTGCCAGGGGCCGGAGCCCCGACCACCGATGCCGACGGGAACATGTTGTAACGCTCGATGATTGTCGGAGCGCCGATCTCCCGGACCGACGCCACCGCGCCCAGCGGAACCATCCGACCGTCGGCCCCTCGGGTCTTGAGCTGGGCAATCTGATTGGGACGCAGGCGATACGGAGAATCGGCCTGGACGTTTACCTGCCAGTTACGGCCGAATCGCGTAAACTGATTGACGTAAAGTGATCCGAGCTGAATCTGGAGCGTTTCGAAGATGTTGTCAAGCGGCACTCCCATCGACCGGGCCATGTCGCGGTCGATGTCGATGAAATACTGTGGGACATCGGCGCGATAGCTGGAAAACAGCCCCCCGATCATCGGTTGGGCAGTGCCGGCATCGATCAGGTTCGCAACCGTTCCCTGAAGCATGTCGGGTCCAAGGTCGGCGCGGTCCTGCACCATGAGCTTGAACCCGCCGACACTGCCAAGCCCATCGACCGGAGGGGCACCGAAGACACTCACGATCGCCTCTTGTTCCTTCCTCGATTGCTGGGCAAACGCCCGCAGGACGGCGTTCGCTCCGAGTTCCGCGCGACCGGCTCGCTCCTCGAATGGTTCGAGGATCACGAACATCGAACCGATGTTCGAGGCATTCGTGCCGTTGAGGGCCGAGTAACCAACCATGTCGATCGTATGCGCGACGCCGGGAATGTCTCGAACCATTTCCGAGAGGCGCTGAATGACCGCCTCGGTTCGTGATAGCGAACTGGCATCGGGTAGCTGCGCATTAACGACCAAATACCCCTTGTCTTGCGACGGGATGAAACCGACTGGGACTGCACGGAATCCGGCGAAGGTCAGGCCAAGCAAACCAACGTAGGCGATCAGCACGATCACCGAGACGCGAATTAATCCAGAAACCAGTCGACCGTAAATCGTTGTGGCAACATCAAAGACTGTGTTGAACCCGGCAAAGAAAATGGCGAGCAGACGGTCGATCACGAGACCGAGGAACCATCCTGCCACTGCCCCTCCCAGCGCGGCCACGCTCCGTCCGATCCATTCCCTCGACTCCTCAAGGCCCAAAGCCGACGCGATCCCCGACCCGAGCGTCACATCGGCGAGGAATGCGAAGGCAACGACATACGCCAAACGGGGCAAGGCCCACGATCGTTCGATGGTCGAGCCGTGGTCGTGCGGCTTGAGAAGGATGGCACACAGCGCCGGACTGAGCGTGAGCGAATTGATCGACGAGATGACGGTCGATACCGCGATCGTCAGGGCAAACTGCTGGTAGAACCGTCCCGAGATGCCGCTGATGAACGCCACTGGTACAAAGACGGCGAGCATGACGAACGTCGTGGCGATGATCGGTCCAATCACTTCTCGCATCGCCTTCGACGTCGCCTCGCTCGGCTTGAGACCGAGCGCCAGGTTGCGCTCGACGTTCTCGACGACCACGATGGCATCGTCCACCACAATCCCGATCGCCAGCACCAGTCCGAACAGCGAGAGGTTATTGAGTGAGAATCCGAACAACGCCATGAACATGAATGTCCCGATCAGCGATACTGGCACAGCGATCAAGGGAATGATCGTCGCCCGCCAGTTCTGCAAAAAGAGCAGGACGACCAGGAAGACCAGGGCAAAGGCTTCAAAGAGGGTGTGAACGACACTCGTGATCGACTCCTCAATAAACTGGGTCGTGTCATAGACAATCCGGTATTCCAGACCGGGGGGGAAAATGGAGTCTTGGAGTTCGGCCATTCGATCGTAGATTCCCTGAGCCGTCTCGACCGCGTTCGAGCCGGGAAGCTGGAAGACAGCCAGGGTGATCGTTGGGGTACCGTCGAGGTAGGTGTTTACATCGTAACTACGAGCCCCCAGCTCAATCCGGGCCACGTCTCGCAGTCGAGTCACGCGGCCATCGTCGCCGGTCTTGACGATGATCTCACCGAACTCCTCGGCTTCGAGCAGTCGCCCCTGGGTACTCAGGGTGTATTGAAAGCCGATGTCCGCGGGTGCGGGCTGCTGGCCGAGGCGTCCTGCGGCGACCTGAACATTTTGCTCCCGGATCGCGTTGGCCACGTCCGACGCTGTCAGATCGAGCGAGGCGAGACGGTCGGGATCGAGCCAGACGCGCATGCTGTATTCTCGCTCGCCGAGGAAGGCCACGTCACCGACCCCGGGAAGACGGGCCAACTCGTCTCGGATCTGAAGCGAGGCGAAGTTGCTCAGGTAAAGCTGGTCGTACCGCTCATCGGGAGAGATCAGGTTGACGCACAAGGTGATCGCCGGCGACTTCTTCTTTGTCGTGACGCCGATTCGTTTCACCTCCTCCGGAAGCTTGGCCTCGGCCGTACTGACGCGGTTCTGGGTCAAGACCTGTGCAGTATCCAGATCCGTGCCAACCTCAAACGTGACGTTCAGGAGGTACTGGCCATCGGAGGTCGAGATGGAGGACATGTAGAGCATGTTCTCCACCCCGTTGACCTCCTTCTCGATTTCTGATGCGACGGTGTCCGCCACCGTTTGTGCATTGGCTCCAGGAAAACTCGCCGTGACCGAGACGGTTGGCGGCGTGATCTCCGGATACTGGGCGATCGGCAAACCAATCAGGGCAATCCCGCCGAACACCACCGTGAGGATCGAGATGACTGCCGCGGCGATGGGCCGCTTGATAAAAAACTCGGTAAACACGTGCGGCAGTCCTCAAGGAGCGTCAGGATCGGGGATCGATTCGGACGCGGGATCGACCTCGGCGTCGGGGCCGGAACTGGTCTCGTCGGTTGCGGGGGATGACTCAGGCTCGTCCATTCCCGCGGCCTCGGTAATGCCGACGGTGGGCAGGTCAGGGACTTCAAGAGTGCCCGATTCTTCGGAGACCACGGCCAGGGCTTCCTCGGTTCCGGGAGGCATGGGCATGGCAACGTCTCGGGGTTCAACGACGATCCCCTCTCGGACCCGCTGGATGCCGGTGACGATCACACGGTCCTCGGTAGTAAGTCCCTCGGTCACAACAGCCATTCCACTGAAGACCGGGCCGATTGCGACCAGCCGTCGCTCGACCCGATTCTCGACATCCACCACATAGGCAAAGCGAATTCCCTGATCCGAGCCAAGGGCGGTCTCGGTAATCAGGATCGCATCCTCGGGCTTTCCGAGGGGAATCCTCACTCGTGCAAAGAGACCTGGAGAGAGCAACTGGTTTGGGTTGGGAAAGACCCCTCGGGCTCGAAGGGTTCCGGTGTTCGGATCGATCCGGTTGTCGGCGAAGTCGAGTATCCCGACGTGGGGGTATCCAGCCTCGACGGCCAGGCCCACCTCAACCGGAAACCTGGCTTCACGAATGCGGGTGGCGTCGAGTTCTTCTCCGCGAAGCTCCGAGGCATTTTGCCGATATCGGAGCAATGCCCGTTCATCCACGTCAAAGTCAACGAACATCGGATCAACTGAAACAACTGTTGTCAAAAGGTTGTCGTCCGTCTTGCCGACGGTAATGAGGTTGCCGACATCGACCATGTGAGCCCCGGCTTTCCCGGTGATCGGGGAGGTGACCTCGGTGAAGCTCAGGTCAAGTCGGGCCCGGCGAAGCTCTGCCTCGGCCCCTCTGGCCTCCGCCACGGCCACGTCGTAGGCCGCGGCGGCGCGGTCAAAATCCTGTCGGCTCCCCACGTCGCGCTGAGCAAGGGTGCGGTAGCGGTCACGTTCCACGGCGGCAAGTCGGGCGCGGGCCTTGGCCTGTTCCACCTGGGCTTCGGCCAGCGCGACAGCGTCCTGATATTCGCGCGGATCGATCACAAACAGAACCTGGCCGGCCTCGACCAGATCGCCCGCCTCGAAGCAAATTTCTTTGAGATAACCTTGCACCCGAGCCCGAATCTCCACTGTCGAAACCGCTCGGGTCCGGCCAGTGTACGTATCGTAGTCGACGACCGGCCGAACCAGGGGACGACTGACCGAGACGGGAGGAGGCCCGGATTCCACGACTGAGGGTTCGGCACTTTGGCAGCCGGCCACGATTGCGCAAAGAACCGTTGGGATCATCAGGGCCAGGACTCGGCCGAGGGAGAAGACAATGCGGATCATGGTGTCGAGACGCTCCGGGATTGGGGCGAATGATCAGCCCCGAGCAATCATGCCGATCGGAAACATCCTAAGTTTCCTCGCCCTCCTTCGTCGACCCTGTGCCGAACATCGCACGATCCGGGTGCCTCGGCAGGCATACCGCTTCTCACGGACCTGATCCCAGCTGCGGAGCCGTCGAAACCACGGATCAGGCCATCTTGGTTGTCGGCCTTGGCCACCAGGAGGCTCAAGACTTCCCTGTCAACGTTCCCATGGCCGGTTTCTCAAAGCAAGGATACGGCCCACGTGGACACCTCTAGGTCCGATCTCCGGTGAGATGGATCAGCCGAGTCGGTCCCAAAGCCGTTCAAACTCCCCAAGAAAGGCGGAGACGAGCCCGGCATCGCTCGTCACGATGAAGTTTTCGAAGTTGAATTCAGCCGCCCCTCGGGTCCAGTTGTAGCTCCCGGTCAGCAGCGTGGTCCGGTCGAAGATGGCAAACTTGTGGTGCATGTGGTTCGGATCGCGGTCGGTGTGCAACGGGATTCCCTCGCGGCGGAGTTCCCGGATGTCCGAGCCGGTGTCATGTGCCTTCTCATTATCGCTGATGATGCGGAGGGCCACCCCTCGTCGGTGAGCAGCGAGAATTGCTGAGGTGATCCGATCATCAGTGATCGTGAAGACACAGACGTCGACCGAATGCCTGGCACGGTCGAACAGCCCGGCAATGGCTCGTGGGCCAGAGTCTCCAGGCATGAAGTAGGCCGCTGACGCTGCCGGGCCCTCACGATCGGCCGAGGCACGATGGGCCAGCAGCTTTTCGAAGCCTTCGAGCCAGTCGAGGACTTCCGACCCTCCACCGTCGGCCAGCGCTTTGCGGGCCAGGGCGAAGGCCCTGTTGCGCCAGAAGGACTCGGTGGCGGCGTCGGCCTGCGCCTCGTCGAGCACCCTGCCAATTGCCTGACGCTCCGAACGGGAGAGCCGGTAATCGTCGAGAGTTTGGGTAAGCAGGGCGTCGATGCGGTCGGTGTCGGGCATCTTGGTGCTCATCGGCTTGCAGTGGGCCGGTCGGGGGTGGTATGATGCCTCGTTCCGGCCCGGATCGAAGGCGCCTCAGAACCGAAATCGTGCCCCCGACCTCGGAAGGAAGGGGGGTTGGGAGTTTGTTCCGATGTCGATGGACAAAAGCTTAAAGAAGGCCAGCGGCCTTTCTCGCCAGCGTAACGTGCAAACCCGAGCCGAGCGACTGGCGATTCTTCAGGAAGATGGTCGTTGGGATCACGATCACCCGGTCTACGGCCTGCCCAAGACCCGGCACCGCGACCTTGCCGCCGGTCAGTCGGGACCAAAACGCCCGGACAGCAGCAACCAGGACTGACAGGTTGGCTCCTCGGGCTGGGCGTTCACAGCCTCTCCTCGTACCTGTGCTTAACGATCGTCAGGCAAGGCATTCAGCTCGGTGGCGAGCTGAAAATCATGATCGGTCAATCCGCCCTCTGCTCGGCTATTGACCTCGATCCGTACCGTACGATAGCTGAGCACAATCTCCGGATAATGCTTGAGCCGATCCGCCACGGCCCAGGCCTGGTTCACGAACTCAAGCCCGCGTCGGTCAGACGCAAACTGCCAGGTGCGGATGAGCATGTCGCCGACATGCTCCCATCCCTGAATGGTTGCGAGCCGAACCTTGATCTCGTCGTCGTGGAGCTTCTTCATGGCCCGCTCCTCGGGGATCGGATTCGGACCGATCGCGATGCTCCTGAGATGGCCGAACCTGGCGGCATCGCGGTCCAAAATGATCGGACCTTGATTATCTCCCGCTCTGGTAGAGAGGGCAAGGGGCCCCTCTCGGGGCGGTTCTCAGGCTCGGCAGCACCGGGCTCGGATGGTTGCCAACCCTGGTGTCGCCCGGTAGTCACCATGCGCGATTCCCAGGGCCGTTCCTCGTGCTTCACCCGCCTGGGTTCGGGCGCTCATGGTCGCCCCTGCAACCACGATTTCGTCCTGATCGGCCCCGGGAGGGCCGTCGCATGACCCTGGCCCTGGCCCTCTCTTGCGTTGCGATTGTTGTCGTCAGTCTGCTTGGGGGATTACTCCCGCTTGTTGCGACACTCACCCATACCCGGTTGCAGCTTTACTTGAGCTTTGCCGCCGGGACCATGCTCGGTGCGGCCTTCTTCCACATGATGCCCGAGGCCGTCGCGCTCGGATCGGCCGGTACCCTTCGCTGGGCCGCCGCAGGGTTGACTGCCCTATTCTTGCTCGAACGCTTCTTCTCGTTCCACCAGCACGAACCTCCCAGCGCTGCCGAACTTCATGGGCATGGGCCTGGGCATGATCATGGGCATGAGCACGGCCACGAGCATCAGCCTCAACTCAACCGTGGCCGAGTTGAGTCACCAACGCTCAACTGGGCCGCGGCGGTGATCGGCCTGGCAGTGCATAGCATGATCGGTGGGGTGGCCCTGGCCAGTGCGGTCGTCGCCGATTTCGGCACCAAGGGAACCTTCGGCGCCGCGAGCTGGGGAGTCTTGCTGGCGACGATCGTCCACAAACCTGCCGATGCCCTGACGGTCATCAGCTTGATGCTTCGGGCCCGGACAACCCCAGCGATGGCCCATCTGGTGAATTTTGGCTTCTCGCTGATGATTCCGATCGGTGTGGCTTTGTTCCTGATCGGCGTCTTGCTGCTTGATGCACCGAGGTCGGGGATCGTCACGGCGTCTGCCCTGGCCTTCTCAGCGGGGACGTTCCTTTGCATTGCCCTGAGCGACCTCCTGCCCGAGCTGCATTTCCACTCGCACGACCGGACAAAGCTGTCCATTGCCTTTCTGCTTGGCCTCGGCCTGATGTTTCTCTCCTCGTTCGGCGAGTCGGAGCACGCCCACTCCTCGAATGCTCACGAGGGGCACGACCACGCCGTTCAGACCGATACCCCCTGACCTGAACTGTCGCGCTCTCCGACCCCGTTTAGAGCTTCCTCGCGCGCACCCGAGGCTTCATAAGGATTTCTTGAGCGAAACCAACGGAATCTCGATACACTGAGTTTCGTTCAAGTCGACAGCGAAGATCGAGTCGCCTCCCGTAAGCTCGAAACAAGAAACGCGGTCCTGGAGTACCCTCATCAACTGGAGGGATCCTGGCTCATGATTGGACATCTAGCACATCGACAGGTGCATTGGGGAGTGGGCGCGATCGGGATATTGCTGGCGGCGAGCAACCTCCCGCTCGTCGCTGCTCCCGTTTCATTATCACCTGAAAGCCCTGCGACCGAGGTTCGAGGACTGGACGGGAACCCGTTGTGTCTACAAGCTCCGGACGGTGGAGTGCTGGCGATCGTCTTCCTCTGGACTCCGTGCCCGAACTCAAACCAGTACAGCCCGACGCTCAACCGGATCGCTGCTCGGTTCAACTCCGATCCTGTACGATTCGTTGGCCTGTACGTCGATGCCGACCTGACCGACGCCCAGGTGGCGGCCCATGCGAAGGAGTACGCATTGGAATTCCCGATCGGTCGCCTCGGGGCCGGCCGCCTGGCCCGAGAATTGGGGGTCGAGACGGTTCCTTCGGCTGTCGTCATTGATGACCAGGGATCCGTTCGATACCTGGGACGAATCAACGACCAGTTCTACGACCTTGGCCGACGCAGGCAAATTGTCCGTTCGGAAGACCTGCTCGACGCGATTTCCTCCGTCCTGGCCGGCAATCCGGTTCGAGAACCTCGGACCGAGGCCATCGGTTGCACCTTACCCGATTTCGGCGAGGCCCCTTGAGGCGCTCCAAGCCGCGATCGGTTGATCGTTTGCTTCACCCTAGTGAGCGTCTTCGTGGACCACGTTTCTTGACTCCTCGGTGTTGAGCGTTTGCAACAATAGGAGCACCGACTCGATGGGACTGATTTCCAGACCGCGCACTTCGATTGCCGGGACAAGCCTCTGCGCCGTGGCAGTCCTGGGCCTTTCGACCGGCTTCGCGTATCTGAATCCCGACGGGATCGACCGCCTGCTCGGCGGAGGGACCGGGGAATCGTCGTGCAGCGTTTCCAGTGCCTTCCCCTGCTCCGTCGAAATCGCGGACGACCCGTGTTGCCTCATGACCGACGAGGAGTCGGAGGCGTGCCTGGTGCCCGAGGAAAGCCCACCTTCGCCTCCTTCCGAGACAGCGGGTGTCCCGCTCGACTGCTGCCAGGGGGGCGCGAGCCGGGGTGCCCTGCTCCTCGCCTCCACTTCGACTGCCGAGGCGACGACCCCCAAAGCCGACGCTCCACCCGTGATCGAGGACGACTCGCCCACGTTCACCCGAGACGTGGCCCCGCTCTTGCAAAAACACTGTCAGGAATGCCATCGGCCGGGTCAAATCGCCCCCTTCCCCCTCGTCTCGTACCAGGACGCCCGCAAGCACGCCTACGACCTGGCCACCGTGACCGAGGATCGCCGCATGCCCCCCTGGCTGGCCTCGCCTGACTTCGGCGACGTGCCGTTTCTGCACGACCGCTCGCTGACCGAGGCTGAGATCGCCACCTTCCAGGCCTGGGCCGATGCCGGTATGCCCGAAGGGAATCCCGACGACCTGCCCCCTGCTCCCGAGTTCTCCGAGGGCTGGACTCTGGGCGAGCCGGACCTCATCATCGAGCTGCCCGAACCCTTCGAGATCCCCGCCGACGGAGCCGACATTTACCGATGCTTCGTGATCCCGAACCCCTTGCCCGAGGATGCCGAGGTCGTCGGCCTTGAGTACCAGCCGGGCAACCCACGCGTCGTTCACCACATCCTCGGCTACATCGACGTGACCGGCGAGGCTGCGAAGCTCGCGGCACAGGATGACCAGCCCGGCTACGAGTGCCCCGGCGGCCCGATGATCGACGTCCGAGGCGACCTCGGCGGCTGGGCTCCCGGCGCCAATGCTGAGCAACTCCCCGACAGGATCGGCCGGATCCTCCCGAAGGGCTCGCACATCATTCTTCAAGTTCACTACCACCCGAGCGGCAAACCGGAGACGGACCAATCCCGGCTCGGCCTCTACCTCGCGTCCAAAGACCGCCCCATCAAGAAAGCCCTCCACTGGTGGGCCGCCGGCGAGATGCGGTTCACCATCCCCGCCGGGGCGAAGGATTATCAGGTTCTCGGCGATACGCTGCCGATGCCCTGCGACGTCGAGATCCACAAAGTCTCGCCGCACATGCACCTCCTCGGCACCGATATGACGATGTACGCCGAGACCCCCTCCGGCAATCGGATCGACCTGATCCGGATCGACCGCTGGGACTTCAACTGGCAGCTTCAATACACGCTGAAACAACCGGTCTTTCTCCCGGCCGGCTCCGTCGTGAAGGTCATCGCCCACTTCGACAACAGCACGGACAACCCGAACCAGCCGGTTGCCGAACCGATCGACGTCCGATTCGGCGAAGCCACCACCGACGAGATGTGCTTCGGCTTCTTCGCCGCCACCAAGGCTGGTCAGGACCTCACCCAAGGCGACACCGACGACCTGCATCTCCTCTTCCGCGCCCAGCTCGAAGACATCGAGAAGCAAATGCGCGAGGAGCGTGCCCGTCGCGCCGCCGAGGCCAGGACCGGCGATGAGTAATCACTCACCACCCCCGCAGCCGAATTCGAATTGAACCCAACGGCCCCCGCATCCTCGTCGATTGACGATGCGGGGGCCGTTCTGGATCCCAACTGCTGGGTAAGTGGGCCGCGATCGACCCGACCTACCCGGAGTCGCCACCGTCATGAGCCGAATCCCGATCATCCTGCTGTCGATCGCCTCGGGGGTCGCCGCGTCCATGGCCGTGATCGCCCTGATGATGCCCGACGTTCCGCATCCTCCGAACGTACCGTTCCGGACGACCCCCGAGGAGGACCGTGTCATCTTCGAGGGATGTCTCGTTTTCTTCGCGGTCGCCTACGCCACCGCGAGGACGCTGTACCGACTCGTCGGCGCGGAAGACGGGGCGCTGGCGGTCGCCGACACGGCGAGTCAGCACATGCCAGTCCTGCACGTCCTGGCCTCCGCGATGTTGATCGTCATCGCGCTTCCGACGGTCTGGGGAGGCCACGCCCGGCTCAGAGACTGGCTGACCCTGGGCCTCGGCGGTATTCTTCTGCCGATGGCGGTACGCGACCTCCTCGAAGCACTGCGCCGCCACAGGCCGTTCGGCCTCAACTTTGGTTCGCCTCGCCGAGGTCGTCCGGAATGTTGAGGACAGGAACCGCGACGCGAGCGAGGGGGCGGGATGATGCCTCTGCAACTGGGGGCTGCGACGTGACTCCCAGCCACTCCAAGAATCAGTTCATCTCCGGCTCCAGCGGCCCGGCGAGTTCCTGCAGGAAGAACAGGCGTCCCGGCAGGGTGGGCATGAACGAGCTGGGAATCCACGGGTCGGGACCATAGCGGAGGGTCATCCAAAGGCTCATTCCCTGCCACTGCATCCCCCGGCCGAGGATGCCGTCGCATCCGCCGATGATGTGGTCGGCCTGCAGGAACAGCCCTGGGCCGATCGTGTTGGCAAAGGCCGGCACCAGCGTCGTCCGGCTCTTGAAGCTCGTTAGTGCATTCTGCTCGATCGTAAGCGGGTGAAGCCGCGCACCGATCCGGTGCGTCTGGGCCTTCCAGGTCTCGACGTCGGAATATTCGCAGGCGAAGTGCGGTTCCCAGAAGGCAATGTGGCACACCCGGCCGATGCCGAAGATCACGACCAGTTCCGCCCCCCCGTTCTTCAGGTCTGCGATCCGGTCAGCATACTCGGGCAGCCGGTCCGACGTGGCGAACCAGCGATGTTCCTTCGGCACGCTTGCCGAACCGAGCGGGCCGTAGAAGGCGGCCTCCATCGCGTTCGTGAACGCGCCGGGGTCGTTGGCCGGGAGGGTATTGCCCGACGCATCCGACCATTCGTCCATGTTAAACCCGTGGACATGATCGGCCGAGACGCCCCACTCCTTCAGGAAGTAGACGGCCCAGCGATACATCCCCATCGGACCGACGGGGAGGATCATGGCCAGATCTCGCCCCTCGGTGCGGGCGTCTCGGATTTTCTTGGCAATCTCGTGACCCATCATCACGTCGAAATCTTCGACCGTTTTGCAGGGGATCGGCTCGAAGCGATCGTTCCAGAACGCCTGGCGTTCCGTGACCGATTCCGCGGGATGCGCGCAACAGGCGTCGATCTTCGCGAGGTCCCAGCCGGAAGGGAGGAACCCTTCCATCATCGATCCGGCGAGCGTGGTCAAGAGGTTCATGCGCGGGCGGGCTCCATCAAAAAGGTAGGAATCGGATTCTTGGATCAAATTAGTCGAGCGGTTCAAGGACCAGGTTGCGGAACCGGACCTCCATCGGCCCTCCCGAGTGCAATTGCAGGGCAAAGATGCCTCGGCAGGCTCCTTTGGGATCATCCAGGTCAACGCAAGGCTTGCCGTTGAGGAAGGTTCGGATCGTCGAACCCTGGGCGATGATCTCGTACGTATTCCACTCGCCGGGCTTCACGTGAGCATCCCCCAGTTCGTCCCAGAGCAAGCCCCGGCCGTGCTCCTCGTACAGTTTGCCCCACCAGCCCGCACCGATGTCGGCCTGATAGCCCTTCACTTCTCCTTCGGGCAGGGGTTCGCTGCGGAACTGAATGCCGCTGTTCTCAGCGTTCGGGGTGAGCTTGACCTCCAAGGTGAGGCGGAAATCCCCCGCGACCAGTTCGCTCCTGAGAAACCCATTGCGCCTCAAGCCCTCGGTCTTGCCGACGATTTCGCCGTTCTCGACGCTCCACAACGCTGGATTGCCGACCCAGCCGGTCAGATCCTCGCCGTTGAAAATCATTTGCGCCGTGTCTTCCGTGAGCAGGACCGGCACCTGCGAGGGACTGGCCAGATAGGCCACGAGCGATCGGATTTCGTGGTTCGAGACGTTCGCCCAGAGGTCATCGGGCATCATCGACAGGTCGCTGACCTGGCGCTCCTCGATCTCATCTTGCGGAATGGTGATCGTCTCATTCGCCGTCAAGAGCGTGATGGCATCCTCACTCTCACCTTTGATGATTCCCGTCAGGATGCGTCCATCGCTCGTGGCGACCAGATGAGCCTGATAATCCTTGCCGATCAGGGCCGAGGGGTCGAGCACGTTCGAAAGGATGTAATCGAGATCCGCCCGGTTCGAGCCCGTCAGCTCAGGGCCGACGTTCCCGCCTTGATCGAACAGCACGTGACACTGCGCACACGTCTTCACGAACACGGCACGGCCGAGGGCCACATCCGGCTCAACCTCGGGCGAGGTCGTGAGCATTTCCTTGAACGCGGCGATCCGCTCGGCCCGATCGGCCGGGGTGTCGCGGACGGTGCCCCAGACCTCGGCGATCTTCGCGGTCACGGCCTCGTCGTCGAGGTTGCGGAGCTGACGCACCAGATCGGCCGACAGGTCGCTCGCGGACACGGTCCCCTGCCCCACCGCATCGAGCAACGCTCGGGCGTAGAACGGCCGCGAGGCGAGCGTGTTCAGGGCGTCTCGCTTCTCCGCGAGCGGCAGGTCAGGGTACGCCTCCAGGACCGACTCGGGCGTCTCCACGTCGTCGAAGTCCGCCAACGCTCGCAGTGCCGGCCCCCTCACCGCCGGGTCCCCGATCAGGTGGCGAAGCTGACCCGCCAGGCCCGGTGCTCGGGCACGTCGGAGGGCGTCGAGCGCCTCGCGCCGGAGGTTCGGATCGGCCGCCCGATCCGTCACCAGATCGAGCAGGACATCCCGCGCCGACGCATCGCCGAAGGTCAGGGCCAGCGCGGTCCCCTGCGACCGGAGGTCGGCGTCTCCCTCATCGAGCAGCATTCGGAAGACAGCCGGCCACCGCTCAGGCATCGGCACCTGTCGGCGACCCTTGAGCGCCTCGTTGATGCCGCCGAGGATTGTCTTCCGTCCTTCAACCGAATCGGCCGACGCCAGGCCGTCGACGAGCATCGCGATCGCCTCATCCGTCCCGATGGCCCCGATCCGCCGAACCGTGAATTCCAGGAGTCTCGGGATCGGCGAGCGGGACGCCAGGCTCAAGGCCCGGCCCGGATCGCTCGCCGCCGCCGGTTCGAGGGCGTACCAGAGCATCAGCGGGATGTTGTGATCATCCGCGTCTTCGGCGTGCATGGCGAGAGCGTCAAGGATCTCCCAGCGGGCAGGCAAATCGACGGCCATTCGTTGCAAGGCCGAGGCGAGTTCGAGGCGGACGATGGGTGATCGTTCGGACTTCGCCAGCTCGGTGAAGGCCGCGAGGGTCGCATCCGACGGGGCCTTGTCCTCCATCGCAAGGCGGATCGTCCAAGAGCGAATGGAAGGGGCATCATCCTTGAGGCCCCTGGCGATGGTGGCATCGTCGAGAACCCACCTAGCGTGAATGGCCCAGAGGGCACGAAGGCGGCTCGCATCCGAGAGGGGGCCTTCCGAATCGGGAGGAGTGAATTCTCCGGCGAGCATACGGCCAAGCAATCCGGGCTGAGGTGGGCCGAGCTTCTCCTCAGGTTTTTTCGCGGGATCTCTCATCAGAACGAGTTCATGAAGACGCCTGATCGCGCGACGTGCGTACCACGGATTCTTCGAGACAACAGCAGAGTACTCGAGCTGTCGCGTCTGGGCATGGGGCAACCAGTTTTTTTCGCGGCTCTGTTCGCCATATGAAATTTTGAATACACGTCCCTTGCTCTTGTCATGAACACTCGCGTTTGGGACATGGCACTGCTGGAGGTCGTACCAGTCGATCATCCAGACGTTTCCGTCCGGTCCTTGCTTGAACGCGAGGATCTGCGAGGCGCGGTCGTTGGCCAGGAGGAAGTCGGGGGCGTGGCGTCCGATGAACCCGGACCCGGAAGGTTCGGCGAGGTCGCGGTTCAGGCGGGCACCGTGGATGTTATTCATCAAAAGCGAGCCGCGGTACTCCTCGGGCCAGGCGTCCCCCTGATAGATCAAGAGGCCGGAATGGGCGTGCCCGCCTCCCGCGGCGTCGGAGCGGTCGTTGCCGGAGTGCGGCGTGCGGCCGAGGTAGTGGACATGATCGCCGATCGTCTTGATGTCGTCGTACGTGTACGGGTTGAAGTGCTGCCCCGCCTGCCGCTGATAACGCCCGCCGGGGATCATGTGGTAGAGGTGGGGAATCACGCAGGCGGTGATGAAGCAATTGCCATACTGGTCGAAGTCGACCCCCCAGGGGTTGCTCGTGCCGTGGGCGAAGACCTCGAACTCGTGCTTCGTCGGGTGGTAACGCCAGACACCGGCGTTGATCGGGGTGCGTTCCTCATCCGGAGTCCCCGGCTTGCCGACCTTCGAATGTGTGAAGACCCCGTGGCAGCCGTAGAGCCAGCCATCGGGCCCCCAGGTAAAGCTATTGAGAGTCTCGTGCGTGTCCTCCAACCCCCAGCCGTCGAGCAGGACGACCGGCTCACCGTCGGGCACATCGTCTCCGTCCCGATCGGGGATGAACAGCAACTCCGGAGCCGCGCCGACCCACACGCCACCGAACCCCAGTTCCAGGCCGGTCGCCATGTTCAGCCCTTCATGGAAGACTTTCCGCGAATCGAACCGCCCGTCGCCGTCCTCGTCCTCGAAGATGAGGATGCGGTCCCTCCCCTCCCCTTCCGGGGCCTTGAAGGGATACGTGTGATTCTCGAGGACCCACACCCGCCCCCGGTCGTCGATCGCCAGCGCGATCGGCCGCACCACGTCCGGCTCCCCCGCGGCGAGCGTCACGCGGAATCCTTCCGGCACGGTCATCGCCGCGGCCGATTCCTCGGGAGACAGCCCGGCGTGGGCGATCTGGTCCTGCGGAGGAAGCGGGTCGCGGGCGGGGACCTTCGGGCGCTCCTCGTGGAATCGGAAGTCGTCGAAGTTGATGTGCCCCCAGCCCCCGGAGACATCATCGACGAGGCGGATCTGGATGCGCTCCCCCTGCTGTTTCGACAGGTCCACCACCACCCGGCTCATGTCCTCGGCATTCTCGCCGGTGGCCTCCGCGATCACCCGCTCCGAGTCGGCCAGCCGAAGCTCCACCCGAGTCCCCCGGTGCGCCCCTCCCCCGAGCAAGAAGCTGGCAAATGGCTGCGAGACGACAAAGGGAACCGACGTAAGCGTCCCCTTCGGCTCATCCCCGGATCGCTCGAACGTGCCGACCCAGAAGCGGCCCGCGTGGTTGCTCACCATGTCCGACCGGCGGGCGGAGACGGTGTCCCCCTCGATCGGCTGGTCGCGGAAGGCGTCTCCCTCGGCGATCCAGTCGTCGAGCGTGCCGGTCTCGAAGCCAAGATTCAGGGGTCGGCCGTCGGCGTCGCTGGGCACCACGCCGCCGAGGGGCTTCGCCTCCTCCTGCGCCATCACAGGCAAGGCCGGCAGCACGCCGGCAAGCACCGCGCAAATCAACGGAAAACCGAGTCGTGAACACGTCATGGCGCGTCTCGTTTCGCAGGTCACAGGGGAGAGGGCGAGACCCCGCGTGCGTCCGGGCATGATGGATCACCATACCAGTGATCGCCCCGCCGCTCAATTCGGTGGCTTGCCCCCCTCCCGCATGAGGCGGACAATCAAGCAAGGACATCCCCGCCTCGCACCCAGGGAGCCATGATTGATGATTGGTCGCACGCAATGTTTGGCCGTGTTGCTCCTCCTCCCCTTGAGTGCCGCCGGTCTTGCCCAGGCGGACGACGGGCCGAACGCCGAGGCGATCCGGGAGCGCATCGAGCGCGGGCTCGTCCGGGTCGAGGCGGCTGCGCGGAACTACCCGAATCACCGCGACTGCTTCACCTGTCACCATCAAACGCTGCCTGCGATGGCGATGGTCGCCGCCGATCGGGCGGGGGTCGAGGTCGATCGGGACTTGCTCGCCGAGATCGTTGCCTTTTCGGCCGATTCGTTCGAGACGCGCATCGAACAGCTTGAAAAAGGAACAGGCATCGGCGGCTCGTCGATGACCGTCGGCTATGGTCTCTGGGCGTTTCTCGAGGGGGACCGGCCGCGCGACGAACTGTCGGACGCGATGGTCGGTTTTCTCCTGAAGAATCAAGAATCCTCGGGGCGATGGAAGAGCAACAGCGGGCGGCCTCCGCTCGAAGGCTCGCACATCATGTGCTCGACCCTGGCCGCCTACGGCATCCAGCAGTTTGCCCCCCGGCCCTATCGTGCCCTCGCGAACCGTGCTGAGCAGAAGGCGAAGGACTGGCTTCTCCAGGTCGAACCGGCCGACGCCGAGGACCGCGCGGCGAAGCTCTGGGGACTTTGGCTGCTCGACGCCGATCCCGAGGCGATCGACGACGCTCGATCCGCCCTCCTCGCCGCTCAGCGCGACGACGGAGGCTGGTCGCAACTCGACGACTCCGAGCGCCAAAGCGACGCCTATGCCACCGGCCAGGCCCTCGCCCTGCTCGCCCGAACCGGGTTCTCGACGTCCGACCCTGCCTACCGGCGCGGTCTTGCCTTCCTGATCGACACCCAGTGCGATGACGGCTCCTGGTTCGTCCAGACCCGCGCCCGACCGTTCCAGACGATGTTCGACAACGGAGACCCGCATGGCGAGTCCTCGTTCATCTCGGTTTCCGGGACCTGCTGGGCGGTGACGGCGCTCTCGGAAGCATTGGCTGCGGAGAAGGCTCCGCTTGCCGGAGCGATCGGCGAGGGCGAACCCGTCGAACACGCATCGGGATCGACCACGCCCTGATCACTCGGTTTCGTTCGGGTGATCCTCAGGCTTAGGAGCCAATTCGTCCCGCACGCGAATCCAGTGGTCCGAGAAAAAGATCCCCTGCCCCGAGTCGAGCCGGGGCATGTGGCACGACGTGCAATCCTGTGAGGGAGACACCGGACACGGAACCTGTTCGGGCTGTGTCGGCGTGTGGCATGAGAGACAGGCGGCGGTGTAATAGGCCGGGTCGGTGCTGGGGCGGCGGTGCGGATCGTGGCAGGTGGTGCAGCTCAGGGCGCCGTTGCTCTGGGTGTAGCAGGCCGATTGCATCAGGCCGACGGGCTGATAGCGGATCAACTCGAAGTTGTCGGGTCGAATGGTATTGGGCGGTGCGTCGGCCGGGTGCCGATGGCAGGCGCCACAGAGTCGCATTTGATCCTCGGTCGAATTCCGAGTCGGCCCAAAGGGCATCACCAGGGCATCGGGGTCGAGACCTCCTCGGGCGTCCTCGATGTGCGATCGTCCGGGGCCGTGACAGCGCTCGCAGGTCACGTTCGGAATCATCGTCTCCTCATCGAAGCGATCCGCGTCGGTGCCCGAGGTCAGAGTGACATGGCAGGAGAGGCAATCGAACGCCTCGTCTCCATGAACGATCCGGCCCAGCGCATCGGTCCCCGGCAGGGAGGTCGCCGCTTTCTGGCCGGGAGTGAGACGGAGCGAATCGTCGTGATAATAGGTGAGGCGATGCTCGCGGAGTGTCAGGTTCCCTCTGCTGCCGGCATCCTCGTCGGCTTCTTCGATCCGACTCACAAAAGTGGTCGCGTGGTAGCCCGATCCGAGCGCAAACTCGATGGGGACGCGATCGACCCGATTCCCGTGCCGACGCTCCACCGAAAATCGTTCATCCTCCAGCAGGAACTCCCAGGAAACGCCCGGTCGTTCCGGGTCCGCCACCACCCGACCATCTAGCCGATCGGCGAGCGAACGATCGGCCGCCCGGCGAAACGTCCGACTGTGGCCGTTCTGATCGTGATAGAAGGCGATCGACGGATGGCATTCGGCACAGGTACTGTCGCCGACAAAGTCCTCCCTCACGATCGCGGCCGGATGGGTCGCCGAAGCCCCTCGGGCCGGTTCATCCTCGGGAGCGGGTTTCCGATTGAGGCCCCAGAGCAAGCCGCCAAGGCCCATGACACAGACGAGAAGGACAATAACCGCTTCCCGAACCCGCGCGGCGGTATCGGGAGGCGGAGTTGAGGCTTCGGAGCCGGAATCGAGCGAGCCCATCGATGGCGAGTTCCCAGGGGCGCAGCCCCCGACAGGGGCGGATTGACGGATCTTGCAGAAGAAGAATGCGTCAATCGGCTCGGCCTCGGGCCATCGATATCTTCTTCAGGAGGGGGGCGTTCTGGTAAACTCAGCTCCATTGAGCCCGATCGTCCACGACGGGGCAGGCGGTCTTTCGCACCCTAGCACTTGATCGCTCGCCGCGATCCCGTTTCACGGGAAACACCGAGGATGCAGGTTGTGTCGGATCGTCTAGAGCGGCACCCGCGCCCCCGGCTCCTTCCTTAATCGCGCTCGCAACGCTTTCGCATTGCCTCGCTTTCGCATCCGCACCGGGAGAGGAAACCGTGCTCTGGTCGAACGCCCTGATCCCGACCCAGAAGGAGTCTCCGGCCGACGCCGTGGCGCCGAGCCACGTTTTGCTGCTGCGAGCCGGAATGATCCGTCAGCTCGGGGCAGGGACGTACTCGTACTTGCCGCTCGGGCTCCGCGTCCTCAAGAAGGCCGAGCAGATCGTCCGGCAAGAGATGGACGAGGCCGGAGCGCTCGAGCTGCTGATGCCTGCCCTGCACCCGCTCGAGCTCTGGGAGGAAACCGGCCGAGTGGCCACGATGGGTGAGGTCCTCATCAAATTTGACCTCGGCACCGACAAGAAAGTCTGCCTCGGGCCGACGCACGAGGAAGTCATCACCGACATCGCTCGGGCGTTCATCACCTCCTACCGCCAGCTCCCGGTCACGGCCTATCAGATTCAGACGAAGTTCCGGAACGAGCCGAGGCCCCGGTTCGGCATCGTCCGAACCCGCGAATTCCTGATGAAGGACGCCTACAGCTTCGGCGCGAATCTCGATCACCTCAACGCCAGCTACGACCGGATGTACGAGGCCTATTGCCGTATCTTCGATCGCTGCGGCTTCCCCTACGTCGCGGTCGAGGCCGAGAGCGGCCCGATCGGCGGCGACGCTTCGCACGAGTTCATGGTCCCGTCCCCTTCGGGAGAGGACCTGCTTATCCACTGCGGATCGTGTGGCTACGCCGCGAACGTTGAGAAGGCCGAGATCGGTGCGAAGGACGGACACCCCCCTGCCCCGAGTGATGCTCCGCCGGCCTCTCCTGTCGAAACCCCCGGTAAGCGCACCATCGAGGAGGTCGCCTCCTTCCTGAAGGTCAAGACCGAGGAAACGGCCAAGCTCCTCGTCTTCCTCGCCGACGGCAAACCCGTCGCCGCCCTCATCCGGGGCGATCACGAGGCGAACGAGGGGAAGGTCCGACGCGCCTTCAACGCCGTCTCACTCGAACCGGCCGATCCGCCAACCGTCGAGAAGGCGACCGGCGCCCCGATGGGATACCTCGGCCCGATCGACATCAAGATTCCGATGGCCGTCGATCCTTCGGTGGCAATCATGCCCCGCGTGGTCGTGGGCGGCAATGCGGAAGACGTGCACCTCACGAATGTCGTCCCCGGCCGAGACTTCCCGATCGACCGCGTCGTCGACCTTCGCAATGCCGAGGCCGGCGACCCCTGCCCCCGCTGCGGCGATGCGCTCCAGGTCGGCAACGGCATCGAGATTGGCCACGTCTTCAAGCTCGGCACCAAGTACTCCGACGCCATGGGGGCCCAGTTCCAGGATGCCGACGGCAAGACCGGCTCCTTGATCATGGGATGCTACGGGATTGGCGTGAACCGGATCGTCGCCGCTGCGGTTGAAGCCGGCCACGACGCCAACGGCATCATCTGGCCCCTGAGCCTCGCCCCTTATGAAGTTCTGATCGTTCCCTTGCAGGTCGATCCCGACGGCGAGGTGATGAAGCTGACCCAAGAAGTCGCCCAGGCCCTGAAGTTCGCCGGGGTCGATGTCCTGATCGACGACCGCGACCAGCGTCCCGGGCCGAAGTTCAAGGACGCTGACTTGATCGGCATTCCGCTCCGGGTCGTCATCGGCGAGCGGGGTCTGAAGGAAGGCAAGATCGAGCTGAAATGGCGGCACGAAAGCCAGGCCTCCACCGTCTCGGCCGAAAACGCTCCCCAGGAGGTCGTTAACCACATCATCAACGCCCGACAGGCCGAGCAGCAGCGCGTGGATGAGCGCGCCGAGAAGCGGGTGGCCCGCCGAGGGAACGCCGGATGACCCCCTCGAAGACCGGCCCCGCCTTGCCTCCTCGCCTCCGTCCAATGCTCCTGTTCATCCTCTTGACGATGATGACCTTCGGCGGACCGATGGCCATCGTCCTCGTCGGTCGAGGGGGGGATCGGCCCGGCTGGCCCCCCGACCGCCCAGTCGAGTGGTGGACCTTTGGGATCGTAACCATTGGCTTCATATTGCTGATGGCTTCCTGCATTCTCGATGCGAGCCAGACGCTTCGGCAGAGTCGCCGGAATGCGACCCGCTCAGATCCCGAATCGAACGCCGACTCGCCCCCTGACCGCCCGGAGGTCCAATCGTGACCGAGGCGCTGGCCGGTCTGGGGTTGTTTGGCATCGGCGGTATGCTTTGCTATCTGCTCTGCTGGGTCGTGCGATGGGCCGCGCCGAAGGTCGGCCTGATCGACTCGCCTGGCGGCCGTAAGGCCCACAAGGCCCCAACCCCGCTCGGTGGTGGTGTGGCCATCTGGGGCACGGTCGTGCTGGTGCTTGGCCTGGGAACCGCATGGGTCGCCTGGAACCTGCCGGTCCCCCGAGGCGTGGCCGACTACGCCTCAGGGTCGTTGCTTCGAGTCGGACAGCTCTGGATCATCGTCGGCCTGGCCACGGGAATGATGCTCGTCGGCCTGATGGACGACCGCTTCCGGATCGACTGGAAGCCGAGGCTCGCCCTTCAGGTGCTCGCGGCGGTTGGCCTGATTGCAGCTGGGGCGCAGATCACCCTGTTCGGACCGTTCGGATGGGCTCCCGTTCGATGGGCCGTCACCTTGCTCTGGATCGTCGGCCTGACCAACTCCTTCAACTTCCTTGACAACATGGACGGCCTCTCCGCCGGGGTCGGCCTGATTGTCGCCCTGCTCTTCGTCGGAGCCCAGATCGCCGTCGGCGCTCTGTTCGTGCCGGCGGTTCTACTCGTCCTGGCCGGAGCCCTAGCCGGGTTCCTCGTTCATAATTCTCCCCCGGCAAAATTGTTCATGGGAGACGCCGGGAGCAATTTCCTCGGCTTCCTGCTCGGGGCGTTGACCGTGGTCGGCACCTTCACGAGAGACAACCCCGACTCCGACTTCTCCCCCTTCGGCGCCCTGGCACCACTGCTCGTCATGGCTGTGCCGCTCTACGACACCATCTCGGTCATCATCATCCGCATTCGAGAGGGCCGCAGTCCCTTCCAGGCCGATCGGAGCCATTTCTCGCATCGCCTGGTCGAGCGCGGGTTGACCCCGCCCTGGGCCGTGCGGACGATTTATCTGGTCACGCTCGCCGGCGGGCTTGGAGCACTCTTGCTGCATCGGCTCGATGGCTGGGGGGCCTCGGTGGTCGCCTCGCAAACGCTCTGCGTCCTCGGGGTCGTGGCGATCCTGGAACTTTCGCGGCCGAAGCAATTGGGAGCGTCCACCGACTCCCCTGACTCGGCCCGCTCGACCCCAACGGGATGACTCCTCCTATGGCGGGGCGATCCGGTAAATCTCGGAAACGATCGAAGACACCTCCGGACACGCTGCGCCCCTCAGCGGCGGTTCCGGACGATGCCTCCCGATTCGGCGAACACCTCCGACGGCTCGCCCTTGGCCTAACCGCTGCCCTGATCGTCGCTCGGGCCTACTGGCCCTCCGAGGGGATGACTGAGATCGAGACCGGAGCCCAGTTGCCCTGGACCTTTGCTCTTCTTGCCGTGACGGCCCTGGCCGTGGTCGGAGCGATGATGGAACGCACGCTCCGCTTCCGGTTTGGCTGGGCCGATCTGGCCCTCCTCGCCCTGATCGCTGCCGTCGGTGTCAGTGCCTCAGGAGCACTCGATCGCCGAGTCGCCATCAACCTGGCCTGGCAGTGGGTCGGTGTGGGAGGGGTCTACCTGCTGTTCCGCAACCTGCCAAGGAACCGCAACGAATCCCAAGCCCTCGCCGGTGCCCTTGCGGCGACGGCCGCGGCAGTGTCTGCCTACGCCCTCTATCAGGTCGGGATCGAGCTACCTGCCTTCCGCGCCCAGTTCGAGCAAAACCCCGCTCGAATGCTGGCCATGCTCGGTGTCAATGCTGCCCCCGGCTCCCCCGAGTACGAGCAGTTCGTCAACCGCGTCCTCTATTCCCGAGAGCCCTACGCCACCTTCGCCCTGGCCAACTCACTGGCCGGTTACATCGTCGGTCCGTTGGTGCTGGGTATTGGGCTCTTGATCGTTGGCATTGGAACCCGAGTGGCCCAGGGCGAGAACACGTCCCGCCCGAGGCCGACCATCCTCTCGCTCCTCATGGCGGCCCTGCTGGTGCTGGCCGTCCTCGTCGTGCTGCTCCTGACCAAGAGTCGCAGTGCCTTCGCGGGCCTGGTCGTCGGTGTGGCGATTCTGGCTGTCTGGATGGCCCCGCGGCTTGGGCGTCGAGCCGTGATCGGCGGCACCTTGGGGCTGATCGTCGTTGGTGTCCTGGCTTCGGTCGGCCTTTGGCAACTGGGACTGCTCGACCGGGAAGTCATCACCCAATCCACCCTTTCTCTGCGCTACCGGGTCGAGTACTGGATCGGCACCTGGCGCGTCTTGACCGATGGCAACACCTGGCTCACCGGCCTCGGCCCGGGGAATTTCCGCCCCGAGTACCGTGTGCATAAACTTGTCGAGGCGAGCGAGGACATTGCCGACCCCCACAACCTTCTCCTCGAAGTCTGGTCAACCGCCGGACTCTTCGGCCTGGTCTTCCTGCTGCTTGGCCTGGCCCTGGTGCTCTGGAATCTGTTCGGACCCGCTCGATCAGGAACCCTGGCCAAGGCTCCGACTGATCGGCCTGTCGATTCCGAGCCGACCACGATCACTCCCAAAAGTGCCCGAGCACTGCTCCTCTGGGCGGGCCTAGGCGGCTGGATCGGTGTTATCCTCCTCGGTGATCTGGTGATCTTCGCCGACGACAACGAGGGCCTGATTCGCTGGCTCATCCTTGGCCTCGGCTGGGGCCTGGCGGTGGCCCTGGCCGGGCCACTCTGGGCTCGCGTCTCAATTCCCCCGGTCGCCCTCGGCGCGGCAATCGTGGCCACGGTCGTCAACCTCCTTGCCGCTGGAGGGATCGGTTATGCCCCGGTCGCCTCGATGCTCTGGGGCCTGTCGGCGATCGGGTTGAACCTGCGAGAGGATCGCCCCGTCGGTCGGCTTCGCGAGCTTCCCGGTCTGTTCTTCCCGTTCACGGCCGCGGCGGTATTGGCGGCGATCCTCGGCACCTTCTACGGCACTGTCTCCCCCTACTGGCGATCACAAACCCTCATGAACCGGGCCGACGCCCTGCTCGCCCAGCGTCCGACTGCCCCGCGTCAGGAGGATCTCGATCAGGTCGGTGATCTGCTCGACCGTGCCATCGCGGCCGATCTCTATGCCACCCGCCCCTATCTCGCCCTCGCCGAGTTGGAGCTGGTCGCCTGGCTGAGTCGGGGTGCTCCGCCCGAGGATGCCGTCTGGAACCGCATTGAGCGGCTGCTCGACTCCGCACGCACCCCGCCGCGCGACCCCCGATCGCTCGACGTCCGCATGGCCCGACTCAATTCCGCCAGCCGGATCTTGCAAGCGAGGCCCGATCTTCCTTCGACCGCTCGTGATCGTCTGCGGGCCATCATCGCCGACGCCTCGTATACGATCGCCACCGAACTCGCGCCGACCCGCCCAATCGATCGCGCCCGAGCTGCCGAGGCCCTTGCCGCTGTCGGTCAGTTCGACCGTGCGATTGAGCAAGCCGAGATCGCTCTCGACCTTGATGCCCGCGTGCCTCACCTCGACAAAAAACTGCCCAACGCGACCCGCGAACGTCTCATCGCCTCGATCACCACCTGGCGATCTGCCAAAGACGTCAACGATCCCGAACCCGCTGATGAGTCCGCTCGCTCGGCACCGTAGCCGCATCGGCGATCCGTTACTCGAGGTCGTCCAGTCCTCGGGGCCTGGTCGGTTTGCCGTTGCCATCCGGAGTCCGCGTCAGCGCTTCTCCGAGCGCACCGAGCCCGTACCAGACCCCCTTCACGGGCACGACAACCGGACTCATCGCAAAGAGGGCCAGCGCTGTCAGGGCGGCGTGCTGGTTACTCGCACCGTGGCGCTTGGCCCGCTGGGCTGCGGGCCGGATCAAGAAGAGACCGAGACCATAGAGCACTCCTAAACCGATCAAGACGGCCCGAGCCGCGAACGGCCACCCGTGAATTGGGTTCCACTGCCGCTTCTGCTCAGGGGAAGCCTTGGCGTCGACGCGAGGTGCCTGCTCGATGGCTTCCTCACGTTCCGCAACCGGGATGAGAGCCGCTTCTGGCTCGCTGCGCATCCCTCGCCAGACGACCACCCCCAGAACGATCAGGACCACGATCACCAGCAGTCCGCAGCAGCCACCGGCTTCGTCCATCGGTCTGCCTCCACTCGATCCGATCCGCATTGAGAGAGCCGCGGGGGACGGCCGGTCTCGGTCGCGCCCCCGCTTGACTCCACGGATCAATCCCCTCCTGCGATCCGGGTCTGGTAGGTGTCGAGATATTCCTGATAAACCGGATCTCTCGGACGCTCCACGCCCTCCGCAAAGGGATACGACGGCATCCCCTTCCAGGGCAAGGGTCCGACCGTATCGCTTCCACCCGTGAATGGGTCAGCATCCTTGCAGTAGCCGTACGAGCGAAGGACATAGCTCCGCGTCCACCCTTCCGGCAAAGGAGGGGCCGTCGCGTCGAACTCGACCCGGACCTCATCTCCTGGGCCGACCAGGCAGAGCAGGTCGTCATCCGCCGTCAGCAAGTCGACCACATTGCCGAACCGCGTCAGCAGACCGGCGAAGGGTGCGAGCGGCGCGGGGTCGACATAGTCGTAATCGTAGAGCAAGGGCAGCCGCCCATCGGGCGAGACCTCTCGGGTGTACCCCCTTGGGCCGAGCTTTGCCCGAGCCACCGGAAGCGACGAAACGCGCAGTTGCTCCTCTGCCTCGGGATCACGCAGGGCGATGAAGGCCTGATCCCAGTAGCATTCCATGTTGGTTCGAATTCGCAAGACGCAGCGATCGCCAAGCAGCTTGCCCGTCAGGTCGAGCGTCGTCATCCGGGGCAATCCGGCGGGATATCCGGGGTCAGGCTCGATCACCTCCCAGATCCCATCTTCCCGGAGCCGCTCCAGAACCGGCGGTTGCAGATCGACCCCGGCCGTTGAGGCTGCGTAGTTCGTCTGGGAGTACGGGTACTCGACCCAGCCGTTCATGCAAAGCACCAGACGATCTTCCGGCCCGAACCCGGAAAGCCGGTCGCCGAAGTCGAGCACCACGCCGTGATCCTCGGCATAGCCGATCCACCGGATATGTCGCTTGAACGTATCGACCGTCCGTCGGTCCTTGGCCGCGAGCAGCTCCCTCACGTCGTTCCCGTCCAGGTCCGAAGCCGACTCGGGGGCAATCGTCTCCCGCCAGGCGTACAGGTCGCCACTCGGCCGATTCCCGCCAGGAGCGAACCGTTCGTCAGGATGCGCCTCGACCCCCGGAGGCCGATCAACCACATCGAGCATCAGGTGATCGAGATACGCGACCTCGTCCATCGGCTCGGAGATCGAGATCCGATAAACGCCCCCCTGCTCCGCCAACTGCTCATCGGTGATGTGGACCATCTCGTCCCGGTCGGGTTGGCTGTAGACTCCGGGCGCGACCAGGTAGCCCATCCCTCCACCGCCGAGAATGTCGCCGATGCAAACGAACCGCTCCCCGTTCCACGTGAAAAGCACCGGGCAACTGCCGGTCTTTCGGTTCTTCTCAGCCAGGGTGATCGTCACGTCGGCCGCCTGATTCAGTTCGGTCTGCATCACGCCGTCGGGCCATCGCAGGCGGATCAAGGGAACCAGGTCCGCATCTCCCAACCCGAGAACGACCGGAGCAATCGACTGTCCCGTGCCCGACTCGGTCGTCGTGTGGTGGTAATGGACCGACAGATTCGCACCTTCCAGCGACAAGGCCGTTCCCAGACCATGCGGGTTCGTCCGCATCAGCTCCGGGTAAATGTTCCATCGCCCGGCGAGGTCGAGCCCCAGCCAGCGGTTCCCATTCCCCTGGTTGCCGGCGATGATCGGGGACAATCCATCCCGTACGAGGAACAAATCGGGCAGCGGAGCATCGTCGCTCAGGTTGACGTACACGCCACCCAGGAGTTCGGCCGACCCTTCCTCGCCGGCTGGCATCGAGAGCAAGGGTCGGGTCGTCAAGCGATCCCCTTCGTTCCGAGACCAGGTCGGCATGTCGCGCTCGATCGAGGTCGCGATCAGGTCTGGCAAGCCATCCAGGTCCAGGTCGGCCACGGTGGCCGCTCGCCAGCCTTCGCCGTTGATCGGGAACGGTTCGAATGAGAGTTCGAGCGTTTCCCCCCTGCCCTCCGTTGCGTTCCGCCAGGCAATGGTTTGACCATTCGCCCCGGTCGCAACCAGGTCCGGGCGGCCATCCTGATCAAGGTCAGTCACCAGAAGCCCGCTCAATTGCCGGGGCATCGTGTCCACGATGAGATCCACGGCATGGAACTGGCCAAGCCGATCGTTCAGAATGACCCGGAGTGGTTCTCCATCGGCGGCGAGGACCAAATCCAGATCCCGGTCCCCCTCAACATCCAGCGCCGCCACACTCACATGCGGCACCTCGGCATCCTGCAAGGCCACCGCATCGCTCCATTCCGAGAAGGCGATTTCCAGGCCGGCCACCGCGTTCGCCTTCGGCCCTTCCACGGCGAGCGGAGCAAACGAGAGCGGCGTCCCCGTCTCCTGCGGGACCGGCTGGCCGTCGTTCCGGTAGGCAACGGTGAAGGATCCGCTCACCTCTCCTTCGGTGAATGCCCTGTCGGCGTCCGAGGCATCGCAGTAATTCACGACGAACAGATCCAGGTCGCCGTCCATGTCGAGGTCAAGCCATCGGGCCGTCAGGCTTACGGCGTCGCCCCCATCGGTTCCGGTCGCATCGGTCAGGTCCTCGAACCGCCCTGCTCCGGTGTTCCGAAGCAAGTGGTTCGGACCGACGCCGGTCAGGTAGAGATCCGGGAAGAAGTCGGCGTCGAAGTCAGCCACCGCCACGCCGAGGCTGGCACGATCGGTCGGGATGCCGAAGGCGTCCGACACGTCCTCGAACTTCCCACCGCCGAGGTTTCTGAGCAAGGCATCTCGGACCCCGTCCGGCCCGGCCACCGCGGCCGTCACATAGAGGTCGATCTTGCCGTCCCGGTCCACGTCAAGCGCGGCGACCCCGGCTCCGAACCTTGCCCGAGCCCGACCAACCACCGCAAGCGAGTCGGTGAAATCGTCGGCCGAGGCCCAACGGTGGCCATCGGGCAAGACCACATCCGCAAGCTCAAAGGCCCCGAATTCCGGCGGGGTTTCCGAGTCGGGAGAGGGTCTCCGAGACGGCGGGCCGACGACATCAGCGTATTGCCCCATTTCGCCGTAGACCTTGGCCGCCGTGTCGCCGATGCCCGGAGGCGGCTCGCTCCGCTGAGGATCGAGCCGATTCTTCATCTCGGTCAGACGGTCATAATCGTCGCGTCGGCCAAGGCGGATGTAGGCCCGTGAGAGGTTGTAAAGCGCCGGCACAAGATACGGGTTGATCGCCAGCGCTCGCTCCAATGGTTCGACCAGCTTCTCGGGATCATACAGGGCGGCCCGCTCCTGGCCCGAGTCGTCCGGCATGGTGACCGCCGACCAGTAGAGGGCGTGCGCGTCGTTCGGATCTCCCTCCACGACAGCCGAGAACTCCTCGTGCGCCTCCTGCCAGCGGCCGACCTGTTCGAGGATGATCCCCTTGCAGTAGTGTGCATGAAGGTTGCCCGGATCTTCGGCGAGCACCGAGTCGAGCAACCCGATCGCCTCGTCGAACCGGCTCTGCCCCCCTTCCGTGGAGGAATCGCCACCGTTCTCCTCGGCAATCGCCTCACCGGTCTGGTTCAAGAGTGCGATGGCCAAATTGATCTTGCCCGGTTGCCAGTCTGGAGCGTCACGGCGGACCTCCCGGAACCGCTCTGCGGCGTCGGCGTACTCGTACCGTTCCATGTGCCCGAGCCCGGCGTAATGGGCGTCGAGCACCGCCTCGACCGAGGACGGCGGAATGCCCTCAATGACCACGTTAGCCTCGGGAGCTTGCCCCCGAAACCAGCCGCAGCCGGAAAGACCAAGTGTCGCCAGCAGCACGACCGCCAGGGTCGATCGATCGCGGATCGCATACCGCATCGCCACGAGACTCCGAGGTGAGAGGTCAGCGCAGAAGGACGGGCGGAGATCGCTCGGAAACCAAAAAAGTCGTCCCGTTCCCTGGACTACGACGCCTTCGTCTTGCGTCAGCTCCGACCGGGCGGGCGGTAGATCGGCCGGGAGTAGAGGTCAGTATACGCCTCGGTCCTCAGGTGGGACAGCAGCGCATGCCCCTGCCGTCGCTTCCGTTCCTCTCGCAAGACACCGAGGTCGATCGGCCCAACCACGATTTTCTCCCCCGACCCAGGATCGGCCTGCGAGAGAATTCGGCCGTCGAAGTCGACGATCATGCTCCCTCCCGGCCACGAGAACGGCGGATAGTTCTGGTACGAGGCTCCCTGGTTCGATGCCACCACGTACGCGAGATTTTCGACCGCCCTTGCCCGGTTGAACAACGTCCACCAGTCCATCGGCGGTGTCGCTCCCCAAGGGTCCATGTAGGCCGAGACGCGGATCAAGACCTCCGCCCCTCCCAGCGCAAGCGCCCGCAAGACCTCCGGAAAGAGCCAGTCGTAACAGATCGCTGCCCCTAGGCGCCCGATCTCCGTCTCGGCAACCGGGAACATCGGCTCATCGTAGCCAGGCAGGTCATGCGGGCTCGAATGGACCTCCCACGGCAGCCACGGGTTGACCTTCCGGTACTTCGACAGAATGCCGTCCGGACCAATCAGGCAGGTCGTGTTGAAGACTTTCCCCGGCCATTTCGGGTCTGATTCGAGGAACGTCCCCGTTTGGATGTAGATTCCGTGCTGCTTCGCCTTCGCCACGTAGCGGTCGGTTTGCTCGTTGGGAAGGGGCACCGCGAGGCGGTCGAGCAGCTCCCCCGCCGTCTCATAGATTGGCGCGGCATGAGCGAATTCGGGAAAAACGACCAGCCTGATGTTGAAGAACGGCCGGTATCCGATCACCGCCGCATCGACCATCCCCAGCAAGCGATCGACCCGATCGGGCAACTCGTCCCGGGTCCTCGGGCATGGGAGGTCAGTCTGACAGGCAGCGGCGTAGTAGCGCGAGGGTGCAGCCATTGAGGTCGGTCTTTGCGTTCGAGACGGGCGGAACACCAGGGGGAAAACGGCTCAATCCGTACCCGAGGACCCGGCCGAGTTGGTCGGATCGATGGATGCACAGTCGGTCTGGTCGGACCCCACGATCAACTCAGGTTCTCCCTGCCGGAACCCACGTCGCTGCCCGGCTCATCTCCGAACGGGTTCGGAGTGTTCCCTTGCAACGCCGGGTCCTGGGGATCGACCTGCGTTTCGGTCGGCCGGGGAGAGAAGCTCGGTCCCCTCGACCAGTCCATTCGGATCAGGCTGATGATCGCAAACCCGAGCAAGGCGATGACCAGGCCGACCAGTGCTCCTCCGATCGCCCAGGCCTTGACCGATGCCTCCTCGCCGTATGATCGCCGACCTCCTGCCAAAGGCATGGGAGCGATCACCTCGTCCTCGTCGTCCAGATCGCCGAAGGGGTCGAATGGCTCGACCGGCGCGGCAGCTCGACGCGCCGCCGGGCCGCGCCGGAGCGGCTCATTCGGCGTCGGCGAGGGAGCAGACGCACGTCGAGGGACCGGCTCGTCGTCCTCATCCTTCAGCAAGCTCGCCAGCTCGTCGAGCTTGAGCTCCGGTTCCCCGGCGGAACGGACCCTCTCGGGTTCTTCCGCTCGAGGAGCCTGGGGCCGCGGGGAGGGATCGGAAACCGGAGAGAAATCGCGGGTCGAGGGGGCCTCGATTGTCCGTACTCCGTCTCCCAGGTCGAAGTCGGCTGATTCGTCGTCATCGGCGATCAGAGCAAACTCAATGGAATCGCTGCTCGAACTCCCTTCGCTCAGGTCAAGAAAGTCGAGGTCGGCGATCAGCTCCTCATAGGAGTTGTAGCGATCACCGCAACGCTTGGCCATCATCCGTTGAATGAACTTCGCCACGCTCCGGGGCACATCGGGCCTGAGCTGGCGGACGTCGGGAGGCGGATGGGTGGCATGTCGGCGCAGCTTATCGGCGATGTGTCCCCCGGCGAAAGGCGGGAAGCCGGTCAGCAGGTAGTACAGGGTACAGCCGAGGGAATAGATGTCACTCTGTTCGTTGGCCGCTCGGCTGTCCCTCGCCTGCTCCGGAGACATGTAATCGACCGTCCCCACGGTCGTCCCGTGTCGGGTCACGCGCTCATCTTCCGACTCGCTTTGCAGGGCCAGTCCCAGGTCGATCAGCTTCACCTCCCCTTCCCGAGACAACAGGAGGTTCGCCGGCTTGATGTCCCGGTGAATCACCCCTTTACTGGCCGCATAGCGAAGCCCCTGCGCGGCTTCTCGAACCACCCGAAGCGCATCGACGACCGACATCGGCCCATGTTGCCGCACCAGATCGTGCAAATCCGATCCGTTGACGTATTCCAGCACCAGATAGTGCCGGCCCCCCTCGGCTCCTCGATCGTAGATTGAAACGATGTTCGGATGTTCCAGCGCCTCGGCACTCTGTGCCTCGCGCAAGAACCGCTGTAACAGAGTCGGATTTTTGGCCAAATAGCGCGGGAGGACCTTGAGTGCGACCTCGTAGCCGCTGCTGTCGTGAACGGCCCGGAACACCGAACTCATCCCCCCCGAGCCGAGCGGCTCGACGAGTCGATAGCTGCCCAACCTCGTGACAGGATGGGTCGACGACTGCGTGGGGATTGGCTCATCCATAAGGCCGCGGTCCCGTCCTCGATTGCGAGAAGTGGGGAGCAGACCTGCCCCGAAGCCTCAAGACGCGCGCGGCAAGAACGGCCGGTGTCGCCCTCACCACCTCCTATTCTAGCGTTCGATCGTCACTCGGCAAACGTCCGGCCCCGATCAAAGCCTTCTGAGATGAAGTCCTCCATCCACGTGGAGAACCTGCCCGGTCGAGAACTCGAAGGCCCCGGACGCCAGACTCGCGACCGCTCGGCCAACGTCTTCGGGGGTTCCCCAGCGCCGGATCGGACTGAGCCCCTCGGCAATCCGTCGTTCGTAAGTGTCCCGTACTCCGACGGTCATGTCGGTGGCGATGATTCCCGGCCGCACCTCGAAGACCCGGATCCCCTGCTCCGCTAGGCCGACGGCGAAGAGCTGAGCGACCATGCTCACACCGGCCTTTGAGACACAGTACTCCGCCCGGTTGGTGCTGGCAAAGCGACTCGAAACCGAGGTCACGAAAATGATCATCGGGGCAATCGGGCCGCCGAGATCCTTCCGATCGACCATGACCCGGGCGGCATATTGCGAGAGAAAAAACGGTCCGCGGAGGTTGATCCCGATCACCCGGTCCCAGCTTTCGGGGGTCGTCTCCAGTAGATCGGATCGTTGCAAGGGAGCCACCCCCGCATTGTTGACCAGCAGATCGACTCGACCGAAGACCTCAAGGGTCTCGTCGATCAACGCTCGACCTTGATCCAGGTCGGCCACATCGGCCTGTACCGCAAGCGTCGCGGGTGCCCCCAATCGCTCGGCTGATTGGCAGGTTGCCTTGGCCGAGGCGGCGTCCGATCGGTAGTTGACGACCACGGCGAACCCTTCGGCAGCCAGTGCCTCGACGATTCCTCGGCCTATGCCCCGGCTTCCACCGGTCACAACCGCCACGCGATGCTCGACCATCCCCATGAACCGGGCCACAACCGGCCCTCCCTCGTGTGCTGCGGGCCATCTTCAGGGCGAGACAGCTTGCCAAGCATCCCGACCCCCGCAGCAACGGTCAAGAGCATCGCCTTTGTCGAACCTTGTTGCCTACAGATCGTGTCGGGTCCGTTGACAGCCGATCCTCGAAGCCGGAGAATTAGACTCAGAATGCAACTTCCCATGCGCCCGTAGCTCAGGAGGATAGAGCGGCGGTTTCCTAAACCGCAGGCCGCAGGTTCGAATCCTGCCGGGCGTACCTGATTCCCTCTCCCAAGCCGACGACTGCGATCATCGTTCCACTTCGCTCCCCGACGAGGGCGCCCGTAGCTCAGTTGGATAGAGCAGCGGTCTTCTAAACCGCTGGTCGCAGGTTCGAATCCTGCCGGGCGCGCTACCGTGACACTTCGATTTCGAGACGCCGACGAGAGCTGAACCGACACATCGAACCAACTCGGAAAACACCTTTTCCATACCCCAGACCTCAATCGTATCGTAAGGTCCTTAGTGAACGCGTCGATTGATCGGCAGATGCGGTTCCGCCGGCCACGATGTATTCGTTCCACGTGGAACGGAATTCCTGGCCAGGCCGAGCAGGATCAGGACCTTCTCCGCCAGTCTTCCGACACCCTGCTCCCGCGACTCTCTCTCCGAGGATGCAGTCCCGAACGCTTCCGGACCGCCAGATCGCTCCGGAGCGCGGCGGCTTCTTGATCTGGAAGGACGACGCTTCCGTGATGTCCAGTGATGCGATCCCCGAGCGACTGACGGAATTGCCGACCGACTGGCACCTGGTCCGAACGGCCCACGAAGAAGGCCCGGAAGGTCGGGAAGCCATGCGGCATCTGATCGGTCGCTACCACGATGCCGTGGAACGCTACCTCCGCCTCAAGCTTCGCGATCCCAACCTCGCCGACGAGGTCCTTCAGGAGTTCTGGATCAAGCTCCTGAACCATAAACTTGCCGGGGCCGACAACACCAAGGGCCGATTCCGAGACTACCTTCGCACCGTTCTCCATCGCCTGATCATTGACCACTTCCGAGGCCGGAAACTTCAGCCGCTGCCTCCTGGCGAGTTACCCGATCCGTCCATCCCCGACGGCGAGTTCGACCGCGTGTGGCGCGAGGCGGTCATCAAACGTGTCCTCGCTCGGCTCGACACCTACGAGGCCCAGAATCCCAAGAACCGCTACGCTCGTGTCCTGAACCTTCGGATCAAGAGCCCTCAGGCTTCGATCGAGGAACTGACCGAACAACTCGCCCAGAGTAGCCGAGAGCACCTCAGTCCCGAAGCCTTTCGCAAGACCCTGCAACGGGCTCGGGAAAAATTTGTCGAATTGCTCGAATCCGAGTTGCGCGACGGAATTACCCACCCGTCTCAGGCCGATATCGAGGCCGAAATCTACGATCTGGGTCTGGGAGCGTTCTACCAGCGCTATCGCAAGAAAGAGGATCGCTAAGCTTACGTCGTTGACCAGATCGGCGCAAATCCTTGACCTTTCCCTTCTCTCCATCTAGAGTTTAACGGGTAGCTGGCACGGAGAGAGGGGTCGCTTTACGTCCTCTCCGGGCAGGACGCTCAGTCCTCGCCCGCGCCGTGGGCTCATCCCAACCCGGTCCATGATGACCTCCCATTGTTGCGGCACCAGAGTGAGGGTTGGCGATGCTGGTCCTTTCCCGGAAAAAGAACGAGAGCATCATTATCAACGACCACATCGTTGTCACCGTGGTCGAAATCCGAGGCGACAAGGTCCGTCTGGGTATCGAAGCGCCCAAGGACATCTCGGTTCATCGCCGCGAAGTCTATGATGCCATCCACAATCAGGTCGAATCGAACTCGACGGCCGCGCGGCTCTACGAAGATGATTGACGTCCGACCCCTGCGGGCGTCAGCGTTCAGCGCTCTTTGAGCATCCGGACAAATTCGCGCATCCACGGTCCATTGTCGGGCCAGCCTCGAACAGTGACCACCGGTCCCGACACGACGACGTCTCGGTCCACAAAGGTCCCGCCCGCGCTCCGGACCTCGGGAGCCAGGTCGGGATAACACGTCATCGTTTCATCGTTTCCATAGCCAGCCGCGAAGAGCAACAACGGCCCGTGACAGTTGGCCGCAATCGGCTTACCGGTGTCAAGGAAGTGCTTCACGATCGCCACCGCCTTCGGCCGGTTCCGAAGATACTCAGGCGCTCGGCCCCCGGGAAGGACCAGTCCATCAAACCCGCTCGGGTCGCATTCCTCCACGCCAAGGTCGGCCGACACCCGATAGCCCGGTTTCTCCGTGTAGGTATCGAATCCCGGTTCGAAGTCATGGACGACCGAGAGGAACGTCCGTCGCTCGGGAGCGGCAATCTGGACCCGCCATCCCTCCTCTTCAAGCCGGTACTTGGCGTAGTAAATTTCCTGAGATTCGCCGGCGTCACCAGTCAGGATCAGGATCGTTTTCATCGCAAAATCATGATCCCCGAGGAAGTGGGTCCATCAAGCCGGCCTCAAACCTTAACGCACGATTCCGGTCGATTGCAAGCGACTGGCCTCGTCCTTCTCTGCCACTTCTTCCCGTCTTGAGGTTGACCCGCAGCCAGTTTTTTTCATAATAGAACTCACGTCGATGACGGCCCCGTCGTCTAGTGGTTAGGACACAGGTCTTTCACACCTGTAACACGGGTTCGAGTCCCGTCGGGGTCGCTTCCACATCTCGCCTACGAATCTCGGGGCTGTTCTTCGTCAGATGCGATGAAGAGCGGCCCCGCGATCATTTCTGGATCGTGCGGCGCCATTGATTCCCCTAGGTCCTCAGCCTCCTCCGCTTGCACTCCCAACCGATCGAGCAACACCGCGACCAGGAAATCGGCCGTCACGTTCGTCATGGCGCGGCACCTCGACAGTACCCAGTCAACCGTCAGCAACAGCGGGAGCTGCTCCAGCGGCAATCCGACCGTGCTCAGCACCAGGGCGAGTGAGATCAGGCCTGCTTCCGGAACTCCCGCAATCCCAATGCCCGCCACCACGCACGAGAAGGCGACGATCAACTGCTGCGTGATCGACAGGTCGATCCCATACGCCTGGGCGACGAACAGCACCGCCATCGCCTCGTACAACAAGATCCCATCGTTATTCAGGTTCGTTCCCACGCACGCCGAGAGCCGCGCAGCAGTTGGAGAAATCCCCATCCGCTCCAGGTTCTTGAGCGTCACCGGCAAGGTTGCCAGGCTGCTACTGGCCCCCATTGCATAGGCGACCGGCTCCTTGGCATATTTCCAGAACGTCCGTAAGGGCATCCGAGCAACCAGCACGATCCAGAGCTGATAAACGACCCCCACCTGGATCGCCAGGCCGAGCATCGCCACCCCCACATACACGATCAGCCCCAGGAACGGCTCGAACCCTTGCTCGGCCACCGTCTTCGCCACCACGCCGAAGACCGCCAGCGGCACGAGCGCAATGACCCACGCCAGCGCCACCTCGATCGCTCGAAAGACCACCGCCACGCCCGTCTCGATCACCCGATAGTCCGCCCGACCCTCGGCGATTTGCTCATCCTTGACTTTTCTCAGCGCCGCCCCGCCGAGCAAGGCCAGAATGATGATCGACAAAATCGAGCTTTCCAAAAAAGGCTGCACCGGGTTCGTCGGAACAAAGCCGAGCAAGTCCCTGACAAAGTCGATCGGCCTCCGTCCCGCGTCGAACCGAGCGAGATCTGCCGGCTCGCCTTCAACCCCGGCCTCAGCCCCCTGCCCGTCCATCGCCGCGACGGGAGCTTCGATCTCCTGATTCAAATACCGTCCTGGCTCGATCGTGTTCGAGATCGTCAGACCAATCACCACGGCGATCGCCGCATTGATCCCCGAGATCAAGAGCATCAATCCCGCGTTCCTTGCCCGGATTCGAGTCCGCAGAAACGCGTCAATCACCGCAAAAAACAGGAGCGGTCCGGCCAGCCCTTTGATGAGATCGACCACCAGACTCCCAAGGTAGCCCAGCGTCACCGTGAACCGCCCGATAGCAAGCCAGGCATCGAACACCTTCGGACCGATGTCCTCCGGCATCGCCGCCGTCCATCGTTCGGCCAGCGTCGCCTGAGGCCCGATTGCCCAGTTGGCAACCTGCCCAATCACTGCGCCGGCGACCATCGCCAGCAGAATTCGAGCGACGAAGGAAAGGCGGGGACGAGGAGCAGGAGGGTCAGCGGTCATCAGGGCAATCCGGTCTGTCGTTCGGTCTGAAGGTCGATCGCCGACTCGATCGGCTCAGGGCGTTTCGGCTCCCAGGACTCGCAAATGTGCCTCGACACACTGGGCAAGCGTCACGGGATCGTAACCACCTTCGAGCACACTCACCAGTCGACCACCGGCGTGGGTGTCTGCTACCTGCTCGACTGCCTGGGTCATGATCTCGAAGTCCTCAATTTCCAGCCCGAGATCCCCAACCGGATCGTTCGCATGGGCGTCGAATCCTGCACTGATGAGCACCAGCTCCGGCCGGGTCTTGTCGGCCAGTTCCTCGAGCGCCGCGGTGAATTGATCGACGATCGCCCTGCGAGGCGTTCCGTAAGGGGTCGGCAGATTCTTGATCCAGCCAAGCCCTCGGCCGCTGCCGGTCTCATCCTTCATGCCGGTGCCGGGGTAAAACGGATGCCGATGCAAGGACAGGAAACCCACCCGGCCATCCTCGTAGAAGATCTCCTGGGTTCCGTTGCCGTGATGCACGTCCCAGTCGATCACCAGTACGCGAGACATTCCGAGCACCTCGACCGCATGCGCCGCCGCGGCCGAGACGGTGCCATACAGGCAGAACCCCATCGCGTGAGCCGGCCGGGCGTGATGTCCTGGAGGCCGGACCGCGCAAAAGGCCACCCGTTGCGGCCCAGCGACCACGGCCGAGACGGCCTCGATCGCCGCGCCGGCCGCCAGGCGAGCCGCCGTGATCGACCCTTTGCCGAGCCACGTATCGGCCTCGATTCGACCGCCGCCTTCCGACGCCATTCGGGAGAGCGTTTCCAGGTAGGCCGCATCGTGGATCCGGAGCAGTTCCTCGTCGGTTGCCTCCCGGACCGTCCCCGAGGCGCAGGCCGCCCGCACGGTCGTTCGCTCCAGATGTCTGAGAAGAATGGAAAGGCGTTCCGGAGCCTCCGGGTGGCCGACAGGCGGAACATGTTCAAGCATCCGGGGGTCGCTGAAGAAGCGGACCATCGCCATGACTGTCGGGCCTCGATCTGGCTCGGTTCGAACGTCGCACGAGAGGGAAACGATCCGGCCGTATCGTTGCACGGTAAGGCGAGGATGGGGGGGCGTCAATGACGTGAAGCCCGAAGCCCACCCCCATCGCCTTCGAGGATTCTTCCCCCTCCGCGTTCCACGTGAAACCGACGGACGCGCGAAACAGGAATCGCTGCGGTAGAATACCTCGCATGGACACCGACGCGATGCCGCGACGCCTTGGCCGGGAAACGGTCTGGGTGATCGCCATGACCATGCTCGGCGCCGGCGTGCGGCTCAAGGGGCTGAGCACGCTCGGGCTCGACCACTTCGACGAGGGAATCTACGCCCAGGCCGCCTCCTGGGTCTTCGCCGAAGGAGGGCTCCGCGCGCTCGATCCGGCCCTGATCCCATACGCGCCTCCTGGGTTTCCGTTCCTGGTCGGTCTGTTCTATCAAGGCGTCGGGCTCTCAGCCGCGGCGGTCATTCTCGTCTCGATCCTCGCCGGGGTGCTGACCATCCCCGTCCTGGCCTGGCTCTCCCGTCGCACGTTCGGGCAGGGGGCCGGAGCCGCGACGGCCGCGCTGGTCGCCCTCTCCGGGCCGCACGTGGTCTTTTCACGGACCGGCCTGACCGACGCGACCTCCCTGCTCGTTTGGTCCCTCGCGATGCTCGCCGGGGCCCGGTTTCTCGATCGGCCGGGCATCGGTCGGGCGATCGGTCTCGGGCTCTTCGTCGGCCTGGCTCAACTGGTCAAGTACAACGGCGGGATGACTGGCCTGATCGTCGCCCTGACGGTCCTGGCCGCCGCGATCCGCCCTGGAGCCGGGCGACTCGCCTTGCCGAAGACGCTCGGGTTCGGGCTGATCGGCGCCGTGGTGTCGCTCCTGGTCTACCTGCCGTGGTTCCTCTTCGTCGAGCGCACGACAGGCTACGCGGGTCTGCTCGCTCATCACCGAAGCTACGTCGACGGCGTTGCCGGCTGGTGGCCCAACTGGCAGCAGCAGATGGCTCAGACCACCGCGCTCATCGGCTTGACGCGAACCGGGACCTCCTGGCTCGCGATCTCGATCGCTCTGGCCTGGATCGGCGCGGCGATCGGGCAGGGGAGGTCTGTCCGATCCTGGAAGCGTTTCCGGCATCTCGGCCCGTTGCTGGCCTTGATCCTGGCGCTGGTCTCGCTAGCCAGCCCGCCGAATCTGACCTTCTGGGTGGCTCTCGCGTGGGCGCCAGTCCTTGTGTGCCTCGACGATCGTCCCTCAGCGCGGCTCATGGCCACCTGGTTCCTGGTGATGGCCGTTTCGACTCCGTTGTACCATCCCTATGCCCGGCTCTGGTTGCCGACGTTGGCGGCCTCCTGGATGCTCGGAGGCGGTTTGATCGCGGCCGTCCTCTGCTGGTTGCGAGGCGTCCGGGACGAACCGGCAACGACCCCAATCCGACGCTCCTTGCGGTCGTTGCGGCATGTGGTCGTGGTCGCGTTGGTCGGCGTGCTGCTCGCCGAGCTTGGTCCCTGGCTCTTGCCCGATCGCGTCCGATGGTTTCCGGACCCGCTCTCTCGGAGCGACGGTAGCCGACGCGCTGCCGAGTTCCTTCGAGGCGAACTCCCCGAAGCTTCCCTTGGCGCCTCGACCCCTCCGATCTTCCTCTACGCCCGGCCCACGGTGCGCTATGCCTACGTCCTGGCAGGGGGCACCCGCCCGACTCGAGTTCTTGAAGATCTGGAATCGCTCCGAACCGCCTCGGCCACTCCAGGAACCTTCGCCCTCGTCGATGCCGCGATGGGCGTGACGATGACCCCCGAGCTGGCTCTCGAACTCCAGGAAGCCGGTTGGGAACGCGTGTCTGACCTGCAAACGACCATCGCCATCGCCCCCTTACTCGATGTCAGGCCCGGCTCTGTCTACGACCCTGACGAGCGATTCCTCGGAATCGAGCCCGCGGCCGATCCCGGCAAGGTGGCGGCCGAGAAGAGTCAGGAGGCGGGTGTCTGTTCCTTCTGGATCTTCACTCGGCGCTGAGCCGATCGGGCCGACCCGAAGTCCGCTCTCGAGGCAACACCATGCCCAGCACACCACCCATCTCACTTTGGCCCGACCCCGACGCCCTCGGCCCGCTGACGGACCTCTACGAATTGACCATGATGGCCGGTTACGCCGCCGAGGGCATGGCCGAAACGCCCGTCACCTTCGAGCTCTTCGTCCGCAAACTGCCGGCGAACCGATCGTACCTCGTCTTCGCCGGTCTGGAGCAGGCAATCGACGGTTTGCGTCGGATGCGCTTTTCCGACGAGCAAATCGCCTGGCTCCAGTCGCACCCGACCTTCCGACACATTCACCCGTCCTGGTTCGACCGCCTCCGGTCGCTCCGCTTCACCGGAGACATCTGGGCCGTGCCCGAAGGTTCCGTCGTCTTCCCGAATGAGCCCCTCGTGCGGGTCGATGCTCCCCTGGAACAGGCCCAGTGGATCGAGACGTTCCTGATCAACGCCTGCGCCTATCCGACGATGGTCGCCTCGAAGGCCACCCGGATCATCCACGCCGCGCGGGAACGCTCGATCGTCGAGTTCGGGGCCCGTCGTGGACACGGGCCGATGACCCCGTTTCTGGCGGCCCGATCGGCCTACCTCGCCGGGTTCTCCAGCACGAGCCACGTCGAGGCCGCTCGACGACTCGGCATCCCCGCCGTCGGCACGATGGCCCACTCCTGGGTTCAGTCGTTCGAAGACGAGCATACCGCATTCGAGGCCTTCAGCCGCCACTTCGGAGCGGAATCGACCTTACTCGTCGATACGTACGACACCCTCGAAGGGGTCCGACGCGCCGCGTCGATTGAGCCCCCTGTGGCCGCCGTTCGACTCGACAGCGGCGATCTCCTCGAACTCTCCCGAGGGGCCCGAGCAATCCTGGACGATCACAGCCGCGCCGAGACTCGCATCTTCGCCAGTGGCGACCTCGACGAGGGGAAGATCGATCAGCTCGTCCGAGCCGGAGCCCCAATCGATGCCTTCGGGGTCGGCACTGAACTGATCACCAGCCGAGACGCTCCCTCGCTGGCGATGGTCTACAAGATCGTCGCTTTTGCGGGCGAGGGACGCTTGAAGCTCAGTACCGACAAGGTCAGCATCCCGCTCGGCAAGCAGGTCTTCCGATCGCGAGACGGGCAGGGGAGGTTCTCCGGCGATTGCGTGACCCGCTTCGACGAGTCCGCCGACGGTGAACCACTCCTGATTCCATTACTCCGCGGCGGCGAACTGGTCCAACCGCTTCCCGGACTCGACACCATTCGCTCCCGATGCGCCGATCAGATTGCCTCGCTTCCTGATGCCCTCCTCAGCCTCGATGCCCAGAATGACTACCCCGTCTCATTCAGCCGTTCGCTGACCAGCGAGGCCGACCGCATCGCCCATCGCCTTCGTCCCGGACCGGCGGCCTCGACCGATTAAGCGGAACCGATCTCGGTACGCAATCGCTCCTCCCCCCAACTTCCTTCCGGACGCTTGTGTCCAGGCCAAGGAAAAGGTCCTGTCCTGTCACGCTGCCTGCTCAGCCGCTTCCATTGACGTCTCCCCGATCTCGGAGAGAGGAGTCTGTGTCTCATCGAAGCACCTCCCCAACCGTTTCGGCCGAAGACTCCCAGCACACTTGAGCTTTACAGGGCAGGGGGGTGCGGCTAGAGTCCTGCAGCCCATCATGATCGACCCTCCTCGGTGTTCATCATCTCCATTCGATTCGATCGCTCAAAACGAGCGGGCACGGACGCCCAACATCCCTGACGCCACTCCTCCCGATTGCAACAAGTCCGAGCCCGCCTGTACGGTCCCTTTTTGGCGGGAGGAACCTCGACCGTGGCCAAGATCATCAGCGTGGCCAACCAGAAGGGGGGCGTTGGCAAGACCACCACCGCCATCAACCTGGCCGCCGGCCTGGCCAAGGCAGGCAAGTCGGCGCTCGTGATCGACGTCGACCCCCAGTGCAACGCCACCAGCGGCCTGGGAGTCGAACCGGCCAAGCGGCACCCGCTGCTCGCCGGCAAGCCCCTGGCCGAATCGGTCTCACCCACTTCCCAGGAACGTCTCTACGTCCTGCCCGGCTCCCAGAGCCTCGCCGATGCCGACGCCCTCTCGGCCTCGAACCGCCAGCGTGCCTCGGCCCTTCGTCAGCAACTCGGCTCAGAACTTTCAACGTATGACTATGTGCTGATTGATTGCCCGCCGTCACTCGGTCAGCTCACCCGGGCCTCGCTCGGGGCGTCGGCCGAGGTCTACATTCCGATTCAGTGCGAATACTTCGCCATGGAGGGTCTTTCCCAGATCATCGAGCTGGCCCGGCAGACCAAGGCGCGCGACAACCGCCGCCTGGAAATCGGCGGCATCGTCCTGACGATGTACGATCCCGAGCTGGAGCTGGCCAACGAGGTTGCCAACGAGGTCCGCGGGTTCTTCGATGACGCCGTCTTCGACACCATGATCCCGCGTGACGTGTTCGTCAGCGAGGCGCCAAGCCACGGCTTGAGCGTCATCGATTACGCGCCTCGGGCCAGGGGGGCTCGGGCTTACATGGAGCTGACATTGGAGGTCATCGATCGTGACCAAGGGTAAGCGACTCGGGCGCGGACTGACCGCGCTGCTCGGCACCGAAGAAGGCGGCTTCGAGCCCGGCTCGCTGGAAGCAGCCGAGCTGACCCACCTGGCGGTCGACCAGATCGACCCGAACCCGTTCCAGCCGCGTCGGATCTTCGACGCTGACGAGATTGCCGCGCTGGCCGACTCCCTCCGCCAGCACGGCATGCTTCAGCCGATTCTCGTCCGGACCGCCGGCGATCGCTTTCAGGTGATTGCCGGAGAGCGTCGGCTTCGAGCCGCCGTCGAGGCCCACCTGGCCGAAGTCCCCGCCCGCGTCCTGGAGCTGGACGACCAGCGGGTCAACGAGCTGGCGATCGTTGAGAACCTTCAACGAAAGGATCTCAACGCCATCGAGAAGGCCCAGGCCTTCCGCCGCTACCTCGACTCTTACGGCGGAACCCAGGAGGAGCTGGCCGGTCGGCTCGGCATCGACCGCTCGACCCTTTCGAACCTCCTCCGCCTGCTCGACTTGCCCGAGGAGCTTCAACACGCTGTTGTCAGCGACCAGATCAGCCCCGGCCACGCTCGGGCCTTGCTCGCCATCGAGAACCCCGAGGAACAGGCCGCCGCCTGCCGCCGGGTGATCGACGAGAAGCTCTCCGTTCGCCAGACCGAAGCCCTGGTCAAGACCGGCGAGCCGACCCCATCCCGAACCCGGGTACGGGTCGATCAGGCTCATGCCAGCACCCGTCCCCCCCATGTTTCGGAGTTGGAGGAGCACCTCCGGACCCGCTTCGAAACCCACGTCCTGATCAAGGTCAAGGGCGAAGACCGCGGCCAGATCGTCATCGACTACGCCAACCGAGACCAGTTCGAGCGGATCACGGGGATGATCCGGGGGGCAGAGTGGTCGCCCGAGCCGGTCACCGTCGGGCACGAGGACCATCACCACAACGGGCATCACCAGCATCACGAGGAATGGTCCGGCTGACGATGGAATCTCATCCTTCGCGGACCTCGGCCACCGTCTCCCCTAGTCATTCCGACACCCCTCCAACCCCGGGCGGCTCAGCCGTTCGGGGTTGGGTCGTCTCTTGTCCTTGAGGCACTCGGATGTGAGGGTTCCGGGAAGATCGGTTCCCATTTCTCCATCGGTTCCCAACCAACGAGAAGTCCGTTTCCCGCTGCCTGGTTTGCCTCTCGATCGTTGAATCCGCGCGGATTGGACGTAAGACTCAACCGGATCGGTCACTGGAGCGGATCGGAGGACTCGCTCTGTGAAGATCGGCACCGTGATTGCGTGGTGAGAGAGGACGCGATCGCTTTTTGCTCCGGCGGATCACCACCAGGGATTACCCTTGGTGGCCCGAAACCGGGGATGCCGACTCGATTCGGAGGCAAGATGAGCACAGCGGCGCAGCTCGATGGACTCGCCGGGGCATTGCTTCGTTGTGTCGAGGAACCGGAGCGGATTCCCATCATCCAGGTCTTGCTGGATCGCTACAGCCACCGGCTCCGCAACCGCTTGAATAGCATGAAGCTGAGCCTCTACCTGGCTCGAAGGCTCTCCGGAAACCCCTCCGGTCCTGAGTGGGTCCGCGCCGACTCGGCCTATCGCTCCATGGAAGCGATGATCGAACAGGTGCAACTCTTCTGCAATCCGCTCCAACCCTCCCCGGCCGAGGGCGATCTGAATCACTGGATCGAGCAGCGCGTGCCCGACTGGCATCGACTGCTGGCCGAGCGTTCCCTCAGGCTGGAAACCAGTGGACCCGGAGCAACGCTTCCTTCCCGCTTCGATTGGAATCGACTGGCCCAGGGACTCGACGCCTTGATCAGCTTCTGGTCCTCTCAGGGACCTCCTGAGGGAACGATCCGTCTGAGCTGGCAACGTCTCCCCGGTCAGTTCCACATTCGCTTCGAAAGTGAATCGTCGCTGATTCGGACTCAGGGAGACGCAGAGAATCTCGCGCTTCCCGTCCTCGCTCGTGTCCTTCGCGCCCATCAGGGTCGACTCGACATCGCGCCCGATGCCTCTGCCATCGAACTGACCTGGCCGGCGGATTGACGATGACCCCCATCGAGGTTCCCTCTGATGACCCTCCTGAGTCCCCTCCCCGAGGCTGACCCAATGGCCTCTTGCTGTGGCAGTTCGTTTGTCTTGCTCGTCGATGATGACGACATCGGCAGGGAATCGATCGCTCGACTGCTCGACCACGCCGGACATCCCTGTATCGATGTCGGCTCCGGCCGCGAAGCGCTCGACCTCTGCGGCGATCGTCTGCCTCGCCTGGTGATCACCGACCTCTGCATGCCCGGCCTCGACGGCCAGGGCCTTGGCCGTTGTCTCAGAGACCGCTTTCCCGGCCTCGCCCTGATTCTGATCACCGCTCAGCCGCTCGATGAAGGCTTGCTGGTCGAACTCCAGAACACCTTCGACGAGGTGCTCAGCAAACCGGTCGATTGCGACCGCTTGCTCGATCGAGTCTCTCACTTGGCCCTCTGATCGACTCCTTCTCATCGGCCCATCGAGCGAGAATCGTCTTACTCGACCTTGACCAACAGGCCCACCCGGCGCTACCATGCCTGTGCAATCGCGGTTCGGGGCGTAGCGCAGTCTGGTTAGCGCGCCTGCCTTGGGAGCAGGAGGTCACCAGTTCGAATCTGGTCGCCCCGACTTTCGGTTCCGATTCACATCCTCGCTCGGGCGATTCAGACCTCTCGCTGTCCGTCTTGCTCGTTCCACGTGGAACCGGCAGCCCATTCGTCCACCCTCCCGCGTGTTTCCCCGACCCTGACTCAGGTGCGGAGCAGGGGAGTGACCGGCTCTGCTGACGACGGCTCGGGCCTCGGCGCCCGTTTCGCCGCCAGGTTCGGGCGGAACATCATCAGGAGCAGGAGTGGCTGATAGAGCAGCACCATCGTGCCCCCTTTCTCCAGATACCAGAACTGGCTCGCCAGCAAGACTGCCGCCGATAGGGCGATCAACTCTCCCAGATTCTTCCTCAAGGGCCAGATCGACACCACGATCACCAGCGAGAGATACGCCACCAACACCGGCAGCCGGTAGGCCGGATCGAGCCCCGACCAGAGACTGCCCGAGCTTGGAGTCTCCTGCCCTGGCACCAGTCCCGCCTGAGCCAGACCGCGCGCCCCCATCGCCTCGGCCCAACGGCTCAACACCGGAACGTTGCGGCCACTGATGACGCACGCGATCGCCACCCCCAGGCTCGCCGCCGCAAATCGCGCCGCTTGCTTGCCTCGGTAGAATCCCAGCCAGAGCGGAATGAGGCCCACACAAGCCGGCATCCAGCCGGCCGCCACCCCAATCAGGGCACCGGCCCTGATCGGCATCTCGTAGCAGACGAGGGCCGTCACGATGAGGGCTGCCGGAAACACCTGCCCGCTATCGACCACCTCGATCCTCGTGTACGGCATCACCAGATACAACGCTGCCGCCGAGAGCCCCGCGATTGGCTGGCCAAAATGCGTCCGGCCGAGCATCCAGAGCCCCAGCACCACCCCGATATGCGAGAGCCCGGCCAGGACCCTCGAAAGCAGAATTTGCGTCGATCGCCAGCGCACCACTCCTGGTTCGGTCGGCACCGGCAGGGCTGCGTCCACGTGATCCCCGGGAACTTGCGAAACCGCCCCCACCGCGCCGTGCGCATCAAGGTTCCCATCATCCGAGGCCGCGGGATTGCGCGCGGCTCCTTCTCGGATGGGAAGGCTGATCGTCTCGGCGACCAGCAGCACCACCATCCCGACCGAAAGGCACGTCAGCCCCGGTGCATTCAGGTTCGGCTCCAGCATGGGCCGACGGGCCAGACCCAGATCCAGCAGGCAGCGCAGCAACCACAAACCTGTCCCGAAAAAGAGCCAGAGGAACGGTACCAAGGTCCCGTTGGTGTCGCCATTGCCCACCAGGGCCATCAACCCCGGCGCCAGCACGAACAGCAAGAGCAGGTCGAGGTTCCTCAGGCTCCAAGGCCTGCGGAACGAGACGAAGATGCAGACGCTCAGCAAGAGCGTCAACAATAACCAGATCTCGGGCCCGAGACCGAGGTCGGGAACCATGAAGGCATCTCTCGGGAAGCTGACTGGCGGAGGACCCGCCGTGTTTTGGATCGTCTGCGTCGTTGCAGAGCGTCGATCGACTCAACGCCAATCGGTCATCCTAAAGGCCCACTGCGGAACCCCGCAAGGGACCCGATCGGCGATCCTCCACATCTCCCCTTCGATCGATCAACCTGAGGCAAATGGGATCGGGTCGCCGGCAATCTGGCAGAGAGCGTTCAGCGCGGCCCGTTGCTCGGCTTCTTTCTTGTTGCGTCCCCAGGCCGGGGGGAACTTGTGGGAACCGACCTGCGCGGCGATCTTGAAGCATTTGGAGTGGTCTGGCCCCTGTTCGTCGAGCAGGCGATAGGTCGGCGTCGCCCCATACTCGCGCTGAGCGACCTGTTGAAAGGTGCTCTTGTGGTTCGACCCGCTCTGGTTCTCAACCACCTCGACAATCTCGGGCAGCACCAGGGGTTCAAGGAACGTCCGGGCGGCCTCCATTCCTCCGTCCAGATAGAGCGCTCCCAGCACACTCTCGAACACGTCGGCCAGAACCGACGACGGCGGCGGCCCGTGACCCGACATGCCTTTGCCCAGCGTCAGGCAGGTTTCGAACCCCAGTTCCTCAGAGAACTTGGCACATGTCTGCCGCGATACGACGACCGACTTGATCCGCGTCAGCTCCCCTTCGAGAAATTCCGGATAACGACGGTAAAGCAGTTCGCAGACGATCAATCCCAGGACCGAATCCCCGAGAAATTCGAGCCGTTCGTTCGACGCAAGCCGATGATCGGCCCCTGAGGCGTGCGTCAGCGCTGCGCGAAGCAGAGCCAAGTTCGCAAAGCGATAACCGATGGCCCGCTGGCAATGGTCCAGCAGATCGTCTTCGGGAGGCGCGGGCATGGGTGCCGTCTCAAACGAAGGTGGGATATAGGAACCTATCGCTCCCAACGCCCGAAGTCAATGGAACCCTTCGAGCCCTTGGCCGGTCTTTACCGACCCAAGTGCTTCCCGATACCATAAACCACCCCGACGCAACCCACCGGCCGGTCTTCGCGACCCGCAACTCGGCCTGAGGGTGCGCCTTGCGTTGCCCCCAAACAGGTTGCCCAGCCGAGCTTGGAGCGTCTCCGCCGTGATCCCCGCCAAGGATTTCAAGAAACGGATGGTCGTCGAAATCGACGGCCAGCCGCATCTCATTGAGCAGATCGTCGTCCAGACCCCCTCGGCCCGCGGTGCGGCCACTCTGTACAAGGTTCGAGCCCGCAACCTCAAGACCCGCCAGCGCCTCGACAAGACCTACAAGGGGACTGACACGCTCGCCGAATCCAGCTTCGAACGGCGCCCCATTCAGTACCTTTACCGAGACGATGAGCAGTTCCACTTCATGGACGCTCAGAACTTCGAACAGTTCTCGATGCCTGCCGAGAGCCTCGAAGACCAGTCCCCGTTCATGACCGAGAACATGGAAGGGGTCGAGGCTCTCGTCGTCGACGAGCAGCCCATCGGCATCGAGATTCCCGACGTCGTCGAGCTTCCCGTCACCGAGACCAGCCCTGGCGTTCGCGGCAACTCCGCCACCGGTCGCACCAAGCCCGCCACCCTTTCCACCGGCCACGTCGTCCAGGTCCCTGAGCATCTCGATCAGGGCGTCATCGTTCGAGTCGATACCCGCACCGGCGAATACCTCGGCCGCGGTGGTTGAGCCTTCGATCAGTGTTGGAGAGACGAGCCCGCCTCCTCTTGGACGGCGACACTACGACAGGATCGTTTCTCTCGACTGTGGCACCGAGGTTCCCGGAGCGTTTGCTCGCGTCAACGCCTTCTGCCGACGCTTCTCACGCCCTCTGTTCAAAAACCACTGACCGCAAGGCACCAGGACCGGCCTCACCAGCGCCGCGTCGGTCACGATACCGATGACCAGGGCAAAGCCCAGTTGCCGAAGCGAGAGCAGGGGGCTGAACATCATGGCGGCGAAACTACACGCCGTAATCCCCGCCGCCGAAGTAATCAACCCGCCCGTCTGACCGATTGCCTTGGTGATCCCCGCCTTCAGCCCCAGCGCCCGGACTTCTTCCTGAAGTCTCGACATCAAAAACACATTGTAATCGACCCCCACCGCCACCAGGAGCACGAACAGGAAGTACGGCACCTTCCAGTCGAGCCCCTCGGCCCCGCCCCACCACACATACACGACGTGCGTGATCCCCAGGGCGAAGGCGTAGGTCAGGATCATCGTCGCCACCAGATTGACGCACGCCAGCGGCGCCCTCAGCATCGCCACCAGCACGAAGAACACCCCGAGCGGCACCATGATCCACGTCTGATACTGATCCCGACGAGTCAGGGCTCGGATGTCGGCCCCCTCGGCATTCGGCCCGGCCACCATCGCCGAGGGGTGAATCGGGTCCTCCTCGTCATATTCGCTCAGATAATCCTGCAAACGTCTCCGGATCGTCTCCACCTGGTCGAGGGCCTGGGGAGAGAACGGCCGGCTCGCCTGCACCAGATCGATCCGAGCCTGCCGACCATCCTCCGACAGATACGCTTCGAACCCGCGCAGCAGCTCCGGATTCTCCTCGATCGTCTGCTCGTCGATTAACAACCGATCGAGCGCCCGACGGCCGACCGGGTCCTCCAGGATGTTGCTAATCTCCCGACGGGCTCGGGTCGCCCCCTCGGCAATCTGGCCGGCTCCTTCCGCGGCTCGGGCCAGCTCCCGGAGCAACTGCGCCACCGGGCCATCCCCCTCGACCGGTCCGATCGACGAGACACTTTGTGCCGCCGCCGCCCCGCCGAACTGACCGAGCATCGCTGAGGTCGCCCGCCGTAATCCCGCCGTCACCGGATCACTTTGTGACCGACGACCTCCTTCGTCTTCCGGTTTCGGCTCCGGCTCCGGCTCCGGAGTAGGGGGGGAGGTGCCGGGAAGCTGCCCGAGCACATCGGCCCCTGCCAGTTCCCCCAGCAGCATCGCCCCTCGAATCCGACCTCCCCCTTCATCGAGCCCCGCCTTCAGTTCCTTGGCTCCCTCAACCAGGCGCTCAAACCCCGCGTTGACCGCCGACAGCCGCGACGAGAGCCGAGCCGGTTCCAGCGGGGCTGTTGTTCCGAGTGGCTGCGTGGCCGATCGAACCTCGACCAGCGTCCGCTGGTGCGAGAGTAACCGGCTAATGTCATCCAGCGCCGCCAGACCGACCGAGCTGCGGAAGTCCGGATCCTCCGGCCTCGCCTCCAGCAACACCGCCATCGGAGCCGTCGCCCCTTCACCGAACTTTGCCGAGATCAAGGCCAGTCCTTCGACCGATCCGGCCGTAGGGGGCATCTCCGAGATCGTATCCTGAATAAACGCATTCTGCGCGGTCAGACGAAGCCCGAGCACCGCCATCGGCATCATCAAGGTCAGAGTCAGGCCCCAGGCCAGCCACGGACGCTTCAACACAGCCCGGCCAAGCCGATCCCAGTATCCTGATGGCGGTCTCGTCAGGCCGGTGAACGATCGGGGCCTCCATCGCGCCAGAAACAGGAGCAAGGCCGGAGCGAGAGTCAGGGCCGCCACCACGGTGATCGCCAGGCCAAATGCGACGCTCGGCCCGGTGCTCGAAAACAGCTTAAACCGCGTCAGGCCCATCAACGACAGACCGATGATCGTCGTGAACGCACTGGTGACGACCGCCAGCGCGACCCTTCCCAGCGTCGTCCGGATCGCCGCGCTCGGGTTCGAGGCGTTCCAGTTCTCCCCGAATCGCCACGAGAGCAAGAGACAAAAATCTGTCCCCGTCCCAAACAGCAAGACCACCAGGAACAGCTCGACCAGTGACGAGACCTCCCAGCCCAGCTCCGCCCCCCAGGCCAGCAGGCCCCGAGCAATCAACAGGCTCACGCCGATCGTGATCAACGGGACCATCGCCAGAAAGACCGACCGATAAACGATCAGCAACACGGCCAACAGCAGGAAGAACGCCGCGATCGCCGCCCGGTCGAGCGTCGTTTGGACGTTCTCCATGTAGTCCCGACCGATCACCGCCGCACCGCTCCAGACGACCGACACCCCTTCCGGCCGCTCCGAGTCGAGCGCCGCCACCTCCCGTTCCAGCCAGGCCACCGCCTCCTGACTCGTCGGACTGACGAACGCTTCCTCAATCGCCACGAACATCAGCAGCAGCGTTCCATCCTCACTGATCAGCCGCGCCGAGAGCTCCGGCTCATCAGGTGACGGGGCAACAACCGTCGACAGCACCTCCGGCCGGTCGCTCGCCTGAAACCGATCCGCCAGCATCACCGCAAAAGCGTGATCCTCCTCCGTCAGGCCGCTGGGATTGGACACCCCGACCACCGCAGAGGAGTCGAACCACTGCTCCGGCCAGGTCTTGCCGAGGATCTTCGAGGCAATCGCACTCTCCGATCCTTCGGGAAGCAGCGACGCCTGCCCTTCGGCCGCGATCCGGGTCAAGTCCGGCGCGAGGCGGACGACCAGGACCAGAACCACCACCCAGCACGCGACGACCACTGCCGGCCGACGACTGACAAACCACCTCAGGGCATCGAAAGGCATACGAGACGGGCTCCCCCCGTCCGGGTCCGGCATCCGACCCGGTGACCAACCTTCGCGGGACTGCCCGCGTTGTCCGATTCGATCGCCCTATTTTCCAAGCTTTCCCCCATCCGACCAGTGGGTACCGGTCGACGGACCTCCGTATGCCGTTCGGTCACGTCCCCGAGCCGATCATTTCCCTGACCGCGCCTCGACAGCCCATCGGGCTCCCACTTAGTGATCGATCCGATGCGGTCCTTCGGCCGATCCGCCCCGACCGGTCGGGGCAGGGGGCTCTGGAACGTCTCTGGCATGCGGGACCGATCGCGCAATGGTCGCTACCAAGCCCAGGCCAAGCAAGACCGCGACCGACCAACCTCCGACCGCCGCATACCAGGCCACCGTGTACCGCCGGTCGATCCCATCGGCATTGCCTGCCAGCACCTCGTCGATCGCGGTCCCATCTCCCGAAGCCGCTCGGGCCAGCCGTTCGTTCGCCGACCGGAGCCGATCCGCTTCCTCGCGCAGGTCTTCCATCTGAGCAAGCGATTGGTCCCGGATCGCCACCTGGCGACGCATCTCCCCCAGTTCTCGATCCTTGGCGATCAGATCGCGCCCGACCTGCTCGACCAGGGCTGCCTCGGCCACGGCCCGATCGCGCTCCTCGCGCAACTGAGTATAAACGCGGGTGAACCGCTCGTTCGAATCCCCCACGCGAACCTCCGCCAGCAAGGCGTCAATCGCCTGCTCCTTCGCTCGGAGACGCTCGGCGGTGTCCGATGCTTTGCGAGCCTCATTTGCGCGGGCTAGCTCAGCCTTCAGGCTGCCGAGCGATCGCGACTGCTCCCGGATCTGACTCGTCAACGCCCCAATCCAGAGCGCCAACGCCAGGCCGAGCACGCCGAAGATGATCCCCAGCAGGGTAAAGACCGCGGCCGACTGGCCCCGGTCGGCTGTCGTGACCGATGCGGTGTGCGGTCGATTCAGCATGGCGATCAGCTCCGCTTCCAGGCGGGGCGAGAGTGCGCCCAGTCCCCCCGAGGACTCGGCCACCAGCACCCCCTCCAGGTCGTCGACCGTCCGGGCCAGAGCCCTCCGCTGGTCCCGAGGGGAGACGACCACATACCCCTCGACCTGCCTCAACCCGCCATCCCGCCACTGAAAAATGCCCCGAGTCTGGCGGATCGGATCCACCACATAGGCCACCTGTAACGGCTGGCCGAAGAAGTGTTGCTGAATGAACACATCGTGCCCCGACAGAAAAATGCCGAAGTCCGGATGCGTGTGATACCAACCAACGATGTCCAGGTTCGGATACGTTCGGTCCCGCTCTCGGGTAATTTCCTCCCACGAGTCGTGCGTATAGGTAAAGCTTGCTTGCGTGTTCTCGTAATGCTTCGCTTCGATCGCCTGCGAGATCCAGACGAACGGCCTCCCCGTTTCCTCGTCCACGCACTCCTTGCCGAGCAGGATGCCCCCAAGCTCCACCCTCGTGTCGCTCAGCGCATGACGCTCGATCGCGTCAACCGTCACTCGATCGACGAAGATCGCCAGATCCTCCGGACCCGGGTTCCCGTACGCGAGGCACGCAAACCGCCGATCCCGGTCGGGCCGTCGCAGCCGAAGCGGCTCCCGGTAGCTCACCTCATCAAACTGAATCTCGTCGCGATCACTGCTCACGGTTGGCTCATGGTTATCAGAGTCAAGTCAATGAGTGTTTTTCGATGAATTTCTCCCCGAGGCGTCCATCGCCCGCTCCCGGTCGGCCCCCAGCAGGACGAAGACCGCCCCATCCAGCCCTTCCACGCGGACCACATCGTACGGGGGTACGCCCAGTTCGGCCAGCGATCGCCCCGCCAGGGGGGTCCCTTCCTCGACCATCGCAATCAACTCGGGCCTCCCGGTCTCGCCCGACTCTGCGTCGATTGCCTCGGCCAGGGTGACCTTCGACCTCGGTTTCATCACCTCCTGCCGTTTCCCCAGTTGCGGCCACTCGATCGCCGCGACCAGGTCCCGATCGAGGCTCAAGACCAACGGCCCGGCCAGATGATCCCGTACCACGTGGAACACCTCCTCCGCCGTCACCGCGTGGCCCAGGTCCACCCGCATCGGCTCGGGATAGGTCTCGTGGCTCAGGCAGTCATCCTTGCGCGGCAGTTCGGTCGTATAGAAGGTGTTCGCCACCCCGTTGAAGACATGAAGGCAGCCGGCCTGCACCAGCATCCCGTGAATCAGCTTCAACGCCTCTTGCACCTCCATTGCCGCCATCATTGAGGCAATCGTTGGCGCGGTCGGCACCTTCCCCGCCAGAATGTCTTCTCGACGGAGCAAGGGGCAGCTATAACGTAGGTTCAATAGTTGATAGTCCCGGCTCGTCATCCCGCACTCATAACAGGCCGAGTCCGGCGGCACGAACACCCGGACAACCCCTTGAATCTCCTGGATCCCCGCATCAACCCAGGGTGTTCCCACCTTCCAGCACTGGCGGTTGACCCAGAGCCTCGCCTCTCGGTTGTCGAGGCAGCCGATCACCACGTCCATCTCGGCAAACAGACCAAGACCCACGTCGGTGATCACATCTCCATGAATCGCCCGGATGTTTACATCCGGGTTCAGCTCTCGAGCCCGACGCGCCGCCACCTCGGCCTTCGGCTGCCCCCCGTCTTCGGCTCGAAACAGGACCGATCGCGAGAGGTTCGACGCCTCGACCTCGTCCAGGTCGATCACCACCACCGTCCCGACCCCCAGCAACGCCAGGTTCTTCAGGACCTCATTCCCCAGCGCCCCCGCGCCCACCACCAGCACCTTCGCCGCCGCCAGCCGATCCTGTCGCCACCACGAGATGAGGCGCAGACGACTATAGCGGTCGTCGTCGTCGATGTGCAGAATGTCGTCGTCCACGATCCGAAGGCTCCCGTCCCGTTGCGTCGGATCGTGATCTCATTCGATGAACATGATGTCCGGCGGTGGCTCCCGCCGCACCGGAGCCGCGGCCGGTTCGCGCCGAGGGGGCAGGGCCACCTCCTCGTCGAACAGAACGATCGGCTCCCCCTCGGTCCCCTGCGACGAGGCCACTCCCTCCGGCTCGAACCGGCCTTGCGCAGCTCTCACGTCACGCAGCGGCCGAGCATCCATCGGGAAGGCAAACGTCGATTGGTTTGCCGCCCACAGGGCTGCATCACGGTTATAAGGGCTGCGGAGATCGTAGTTGTGAAACCGGGCCATATCCCAGAGCATCTCGCACAGTTCGTCGAGTTGCAGGCTCGGCACCCAGTGCGTGTTGTAGCCGCCCAGGCAAACCAGGCCGATCTCCGAAATATTCGGGTGATAGATCGGCGTCAGCCAGCGCAGCTCGGGCATGCTCCTCGGGTACGAGGCCCCCAGCTTGATCTCCACCTGATGCGAGTCCTGGGCGATGATCTTCCCCCGCTCTCTCGCCAGGCTTCGACCCCGGAATTCGACCAGATAACGCTGCGGTGGATCGCCCGAGGCCCGAAACCGGACAATCGTGCTCTCCTCTTGCAAACGCTCCATCGCCGACCGATCCGATCGCAATCGGCGAGACTGGGGCGAATCATACGATTTCCGAAGCATGACGCAGGGCCTCACGCTCAACGCATCGCATCACAACCATCGAACCCCCGGCAGGAACTCACCCGCTGGAGCCCGCGACCACCTCCGGATAAACGATCAAGTGATCGCCGTTCTGAACGCTCGCCTCGACCAGGGTTTGCGCCTCGGTCAATCGCCGACGCCCTTCCTTGTGGTCGAGCGAATAGCTCAACGGCTGACCGTCCGGACCAGTCGTCGGAAGGTTCATTTTCGTGATGATGTTCGGCAGGATCCGGCTCACCGGAACACTGTAGGCGATCACCGCCTTGACCGACTTCGATCCGGTCTGGTCCAGGAACGTAACCTGGATCCCGCTGGCATCCGCATTACCGCCGTAAGACATGGCAAGGTCCCTCCTCTAGATTCGATTCGGACCTCGGCCGCGATTATTGAGGCAACGGCGCACCGATTTGCGTCCCGGCGACACGACAACCACCCCCAGACGGATCGAGGACGCCCCCATCTTATCCCCCTCGCCACCCCTTCGAAAAGGGGCCGTTTCCCACAACAGACATTCCCTCACGCTGACACACACTGCTTTCCCTGGCACCCGTAAATCGAGCAGGCTCCCACAAACGTCCAGCAATCGCGGTGATGCGGCGTCTTGCACGAGGCGCAGATCACTTTCGCCTCGTCCGGTCCGATCGGCTCGTTGCAGACCTTGCAGATCGGCGGCCCGGCCTCCACCGGGCTCGACGCGCCGACATCGACAATCGCAATCCCCTCGGCCATGCGCTCGGTGATCTTCGACCGCAAGAGGTCGTGCAGGACCAGGCTTTCCCGGACGGCCGAGTCCAGCCCCGAAACGCTTTGCCCCAGGTTTCGGTCGATCTGCACCAGCAGCCGCTCCGGGTTGACCGACACCAGGATTCCCCCCGGTGGTCCCAGTTTTCGTAAGGCCTCGATCGCCGACCGGGCCGAGTCCCGGTTCAAAAACTCCCTTGCGATCTCCGGATCGTTGGCCCTCACCACGTAATGCCGGTCGAAGACCGGGTCCCCCATTCGCACCAGCCGAGTCCCTCGCGGCACTTGCTTCGGAGACGGCCGCTGCACCGGGAACAGCTCGAACCGAAACGGAATCCCCGCCGCGAACCGCGTCACCACCCGAGTCCTGGGCATCGACGGCTGCCCGGCGACCACCGGAGCCAGCCCCACCCGAACGCTCGACCCGTTGTGCCCGAAGCTCACCGTCGGCGGGTCCACCAACCCCCGATGCTCGTAACGCCCCCGGTACTGTCGCGCCAGGGCCCGATACGCCCGGTACCTCGCCCCGGAAAGCCCCGCCCACAGCGCCCCGAAGATTCGGACGATCGCATACAAGGCCAGGACGATGATCCCGACGACCAGAACGTCCATCAAACGCTCACCCCACCCTCAACGTGTTCCGATCCACTTCCTTCACTCTACGGTCATTCTCCTCGACGGGGCAACGGCCGGTTGCTCGAACCAAATCCGACAACCGAGCAAGTTCGAGAGAACCTCGCCCACAGACCCCGAGCCGAAGCGTGCCGAACAACGAGGCCAGCGAACAACGAACGCTCTTCTCCGCATCTCCGCGCCCCCGCGCGCAATCCCATCTTCCCACCCCCACCACCAAGCCTGGACGCTTCGCAAGACCCCCGCGTCTTCGCTACGATGGCTCGCTCTCCTTCCGAACCCTTGCGACGGCTCCTCCCTGAGGTCATTCGCCCCGTGCCCCTGGAATCTTCGAGTCGATCCGACCGCGCCTTCGGCCGTCGTTGCATCCTGGCCGCCGCCGTCCTCTGGAGCCTCTCCGGCGTCTTTACCAAGAGCCTGGCCGGGCTCGATGCGGGTACGATCGCTTTCTTTCGCGGCCTGTTCGCGGGTCTGGCCCTCCTGCCCCTGGTTCGCCGCGCGAACATGCAGCTTCGAGCGCCGATGATCCCCCTGGTCATCACCTTTGCCGCCATGACCGGCCTGTTTATCGCTGCCATGAAGGCCACGACCGCCGCCAACACCATCTTCCTCCAGTACAGTTCCTCCCTCTGGGCTGTCCCCCTCAGCCTCGTCTTCCTCCGCGAGTGGCCCGACCGCCGATCGCTCTGGTGCATCGGTGTCGCTGCCTTCGGCATCGCCCTGATCGTCGTACGGGGCGGGGGAGGGGGGCCCAACGACTCGCTCGGCATCGCCATGGCCCTGGGCAGCGGGGTCGGCTACGCCGGAGTTGCCGTCGGCCTGCGGAGCCTCCGGGGGCTCGACCCGATGTGGCTCAGTTCGGTCAACAACCTCGGCGGCGCGCTGGTCCTCGGCCTCGTCCTCCTGATGGTCTCCGGCTCCATCCCCCTGCCGACCTGGCCGCAGGCCGGAGCCCTCTTGCTGTTCGGGATCGTTCAGATGGCCATCCCGTATGTCCTCTTCGCCCGAGGGCTCCGCGACGTTCCCGCCCCCGAAGCCGGTCTCATCGCCCTGGTCGAGCCCTTGCTCAACCCCCTCTGGGTTCTTCTCATCATCGGCGAAGCCCCCAACGAACCGACCCTCACCGGAGGCGCCTTCCTGCTCGCCGGTGTCGCCCTCCGCTATCTTCCCTTGAGGCGCCCCCGCCCCGTCCCAACGGTTGCAACCCCCGTGACTCCCACCGATTCCGCCCCGGGCTGAGCCTCCTCGCCCTGGTTCATCCCGCAAACTTCCTGACAATCGAATGTGTTCGGCCTGAAGGGGGCGCGGCAGAATGCAACGCCTTGCGATCCCGAAGCACTCCGTCTCCCTCTCCCCCGCCCGCGGGGGAGAGGGCCGGAGGTGAGGGGGGCTCCGCCTCGCCGTCGAGCCCGGCCTCAACCTCCCCGACCCCTCACCCCAACCGAACCGATCCATCAGCACCTCTGGCCGAACCTCCGCCTCTCACTCCCTCCTCACCCGGTACGATCGCATGTTGAATCTTGGAGACGGTCCCTCCCAGGTCTTCACCACGGCGTCGATCGTCGGCAGTGTAGCGTTTGCCCTCTCCGGCTTCATGATGGGGGCTCGCAAGCGGCTCGACTTGATGGGGGTCTTCATCCTCGCCTTCCTCACCGCCAACGGCGGCGGCGTGATCCGCGACCTGCTCGTCGATCGCCCTCCGGCGATCATGGCGGGCCTGAGGCCCTTCTACCTCACGGCGGGCACGGTGACGCTCGCCCTTCTCTTGAGGCTCCAGCATCGTGCCTCGCTCGAACGGGCCTGGATCTTCGTCCTGAGCGACGCAGTCGGTCTCGTCGCATTCGGGATCACGGGGGCGATCATCGGCATTGAGCACGACCTGAATCTCTTCGGCGTCGTCACCCTCTCGTTCCTCACCGCCACCGGCGGCGGTATTGTCCGCGACATCCTCGTCAACGAGGTTCCCTTGGTCCTCCACGGCGACTTCTACGGCAGCGTGGCCATCCTCCTCGGCCTGGCCATCGACACCCTCCATCGAGCCGACCTGATGACCCCCGCCTCCCTCCTTGCCGTCTTCGCCGCGGGCCTGCTCCTCCGCCTGATCGCCTACCGGCGCCGCTGGTCCCTCCCTCGGCTCAATGCTTCGTTCCAGGACTCCCCCTCCGTTCCCCCGTCCCATTGACCCGTTTCCGGCGGCCTCCACCGATCGATCAATATCGATCGGAGATCGTCATGCTGTGTTGGCCAGATAATCATTTCATCGCCGCGTCAATGAGGTCGTCGTTCGAGCGGTACGCGCCGAGGCCGAGGGCCGAGAAGCGATCTCCGAGCAGGTGGCGCTTCACGCCGATCATCTTCAGCGCCCGGTTGATCGGCCCCGATTCGCGCCACTCCGGCTCCATGATGACCTGACAATCCGAGTAGACGACCGCCCCTTGCCCGCCAGTTCCCCCGAAATACTCCGTCTCGATGTAAGCGACGCGTCCGAGACGCGAAAGCCCACGAAGAAAATCCCGGAAGCTGTCGGTCAGCAGCATAAAGGTCTCGTCGCTGGGCCGCGAAGGCTGGGCCTCTGTCAACGAATCGATGAACTCGGCGTCAATCGGGAAGATGACGAAACGCTGTCTCGCAACGACGCGCGGAAGCTCAGGATAGGCGGTCTGCAAGCGATCAGCGATTTCAGCGCGGGTGACAATCGCCTGAATACAGTGCCCCATGCGTCGTCTCCCTTGGTAAGTCTCCGGAATATTCGGATGAAACGCGCAGTGTGGCCCGAGGACTCGGCAACTGCCGAACGCCCCGAAACAAAAAAAGGGGAGGCCAGGAAAATCCCAGCCCCCCCGTGATCGTCGAACGCTTCGCCCCGGCCCCCTGAACGAGCGGGAGGCCGGACGCGAAACCGATCAATACATGTCGTCGTCCATGCCGCCGGCCGGGGCGCCCTCGCCGTCCTTCGGCAGGTCGGCGATCAGGGCGTCGGAGGTCAACAGCAGAGTGGCCACGCTGGCGGCGTTCTGCAAGGCCGAGCGGGTCACCTTGGTCGGGTCGATGATGCCGGCCTTCACCAGGTCGGTGTATTCATCGTTCAGCGCGTCGTAGCCTTCGTTGCCCTTCAGATCGAGGACCTTCGAGCAGACCACGCCGCCGTCCTGCCCTGCGTTGTCGGCGATCTGGGTGATCGGCGCGGCACAGGCCCGGATGATGATCTCGTAGCCGGTCTTCTCGTCGTGCGAGATGTCGCCGGCCTTGACCGATCGCGAGGCCCGCAGCAACGCCACGCCGCCGCCCGGGAGGATGCCCTCTTCCAGGGCCGCCCGGGTGGCGTGCAAGGCGTCCTCGACGCGCATCTTCTTTTCCTTCATCTCCGACTCGGTCGCGGCGCCGACGTTGATCTTGGCCACGCCACCGGAGAGCTTCGCCAGACGCTCTTCGAGCTTCTCGCGGTCGTAGTCGCTCTTGGTGTCCTTGATTTCGCGACGAATCGCCTCGATGCGACCCTGGATCGCGTCGGAGGTGCCGGCCCCTTCGATGATCGTCGAGTTGTCCTTGTCGATGATCACCTTCTTGGCCTGGCCGAGGTCTTCCAGGCCGATCTTCTCGAGGTCGATGCCGAGCGCCTCGAAGATCGGCTTGCCGCCGGTCAGGGTGGCGATGTCCTCGAGCATCGCCTTGCGACGGTCGCCGTAGCCCGGGGCCTTCACGGCGGCGCAACGGAAGGTGCCACGCAGCTTGTTGATGACCAGGGTGGCCAGCGCCTCGCCCTCAATGTCCTCGGCAATGATCAGGAGCGGCTTGCCCGTCTGGGCCACCTTCTCCAGGACCGGGACGAGGTCCTTGACCGAGCTGATCTTCTTCTCATGGATCAGGACGTAGGCGTCTTCGAGGACCGCCTCCATCGACTGCGGGTTGGTCACGAAGTACGGCGAGAGGTAGCCGCGGTCGAACTGCATCCCCTCAACCCACTCGACCTCGGTCTTCAGGCTCTTGCCCTCTTCGACCGTGATCACGCCGTCCTTGCCGACCTTCTCGGTCGCCTCGGCGATCATCCGGCCGACCTCGCGGTCGAAGTTCGAGGCCACGGTGGCGACCTGCTCGGTTTCCTTCGTGGTGGAAACCTTGGTGCTCATCGACTGAAGCGCGGCAACCACGTCCTCAACCGCCTTGTCCATCCCGCGCTTCATGAGCATCGGGTTGACACCGGCGACGACGCCGCGGAGCCCTTCGTTGTAAATCGCTTCGGCCAGAATGGTCGCCGTGGTCGTGCCGTCGCCGGCAATGTCGTTGGTCTTGGAGGCGACCTCCTTGACCATCTTGGCGCCCATGTCTTCGTACTTGTCCTCCAGCTCGATCTCCTTGGCGACGGTGACGCCGTCCTTGGTGACCGTCGGCGAGCCGAACGACTTCTGGATAATCACGTTGCGGCCCTTGGGGCCGAGCGTGACCTTGACAGCTCGGGCGAGCTTGGCCACACCGCGCTGCATGGCGGTGCGGGCTTCCTGATCAAATGCGATCATCTTCGCGGACATGGACAACTCTCTCCTGGCGAAGATCCGGTTCGGTGGGGTGGATTCGTGAACGACCAGAGAGCATCACGGAAACGCTTTGACATTCGAACCGGGGTGGCTGGGGTCGTGCCGACCCCAGTCGATGGCTCCGAATCGCTCCGAAGCATCCGGCCGGGGTCGAACCGACCCCAGGCACCCCGAGTTTCCGCAATTACTCCCCGGTCGAGGACGAGACAGTCTGAACAAACAGGCGATCAATTCGAAAGAGACACGTCAAACGGTTGTCCGGCCGTGACCTCGCGTCACGACGCAACCCGTTGATCCGGTCGGCCCCGCCCGTCCCTCAGGCGACGAGAGAGACGACCGACCCCGATGGCACTCAGCCCTCGACAACCGCGAGGATGTCATCCTCACGCATCAAGAGGACCTTGCGGTCGCCGTCGAGCTTGAATTCTTCGCCGGCATAGCTGGTGAAGATCACCGCGTCGCCGACCTTCACCGACAGCGGCTTCTTGGTGCCGTCCTTGGAGGTCGTACCGTCTCCGACCGCGACCACCTTGCCCTTCTGGGGCTTGTCCTTGGCCGTATCCGGCAGAACGATGCCGCCGGCGGTCGTCTCCTTGGCTTCCTCCCGCTCGACCACCACTCGATTGCCCAGCGGCTGGATGTTCATCGCGACCTGCTCTCCTCGCTCGGCGATGCGCCCGAGCCTCGCACGATTCGTAAAATCACAATCGTTGACCCGATGGAGCCTCCTGCCAAATTCGTCCCCCTCTGGACGCGGCCGGCCCCACTCGTCGGCCACCGTCAGAGGCAACCCGCGTGCCCATCGCAATCGCAATTCGCAAGTTGATTTGGGGTTGAAAGTTGCGTCGATTGTTCGCGTTGGCGTCCCGATCCTCTGCCTGCCGATCCCGTGTCCTCCCGTCCCACCGACTGCCGATTCGGCAGTCTCCCGCACGCCCTGCCACCAAGACCGCTTCCAGAATTCCTGACTGCAACCGCCCTCCGCCACGATGATTTCAATGGGGGCTTTCTCCCTGCCCTGGCTTGACGTAAGACCGGATCATCCATTGGTGCATTTTATCGGTTTGTCCCTGGCTCCGTCCACCTTTTCTTGCCTCGCGTCCGAACACCACGATTTCCCGAAACGAACGGCCTGAATCGCCGTAACGCTCTTTGAAAAAACAGTTTGTGTGATCCCCTTTCAGCGCACCGAGCCGGTCTCCCCGGGCGCACCGACGCGCACCCGAGCCGCCCGGAGGATCGTCGCTCCTCGTCTCGCGACACCGGAAGCACCCCATCGAACGCAAGCCCCTTCTCGATCTGGTCGGCCCGGAATCGTATTCCCGAAACGAATCAGGGTGAATTCGCGGAAACCTCTAAATATCAGAAGGTTAAGTGCATTTTCCTCACGCGCACCGGGGCGCACCATGTGGCCTCTCGGAAGCGCACCGGGAGAGCAAGCCATCCGGTGTCGGCTCCTGACCCGTCGAGTGCTTGGCGAGCAGGCCATCGGGGCCGTACACTGGCGTCGTCCGCCCAACCTGATCCCAAACGATGCCTCCGGCGCCAATCGACGCGACGCCCGGAGCCACCCCCGTTTCCCCCAAGGAGTCGGCCGACCATGAGGATCACGGGACGCCCCCTGTTCCCTGCCCTTTGCCTCGCCGGAGCCGTGCTGCTGATGACCGCCCCCGCCCCCGCCGGCCCGCCCGACAACGCCAAGCGCACCCCCTTGGACTACCCGCAGGCTGCCCGCGGCGACGTGGTCGACGACTACCACGGCACGCCCGTCGCCGACCCCTACCGATGGATGGAGGACATCGACTCAACCGAGACTCGCGCCTGGGTCGAGGCCCAGGTTGCCCTCTTCGACTCCTACATCGCCGATGTTCCCGCCCGCAAACGCATCCAGGATCGCCTGACCCAGCTCTGGGACTACGAGAAGTTCGGCATCCCCTTTGAAAAGGGGGGCCGCTACTTCTACTCGTACAACAGCGGCTTGCAGAACCAGAACGTCGTCTACTCGACCCCCTCGCTCGACGCCGACGCCCAGGTCCTTATCGACCCAAACCGCTTCAGCGACGACGGCACGATCGCACTGGCCGGCCTGGCCCCCTCGAAGGACGGATCAAAAGTTGCTTACGCTGTTTCCGACGCCGGATCGGACTGGATGACCTGGAAGGTCCGCGACGTGGCCTCGGGCGACGACCTCGACGACCAGATCCGCTGGAGCAAGTTCTCCGGTGCCGAGTGGACCCCCGACGGCTCCGGCTTCTTCTACGGCCGCTTTCCCGAGCCGAAGGAAGGGGACGATCTAAAGGCGGCGAATTACTTCGCCAAGGTCTATCACCACCGGCTCGGCACCCCGCAGGAGGAAGATACCCTTGTCTGGGAAGATCCCGAGCACAAGGACTGGCGTGCCGACGTGACCGTGACCGACGACGGTGCCTACCTGATCTTCACCATCGGCCGAGGCACTGACGACAAGTACCGCATCCTCTACCGCCCCCTGGCAGACGCCGACGCCGAGCCGATCCACCTCGTCGGCGACTTCGATGCCGATTACACCTTCATCGACAACGACGGCCCCCGCCTCTTCTTCCGGACGGATAAGCAGACCCCGCTCGGTAAGGTGATCGCCATCAACGTCCATCACCCCGAGCCGGAACACTGGGAGACAATCATCCCCGAGGCCGAGGAAACCCTCCTTGGCGCCAACCGGGTCGGCGATCTCCTGATCGCCCAGTACCTGAAGGATGCCCGCTCTCAGGTCAAGCTCTACGACCTGTCCGGCGCCTTCGTCCGAGAGGTCGAGTTCCCTGAGTTGGGCACCGCCTCCGGCTTCTCCGGCGACCGCGACGACACCGAGACCTTCTACTCCTTCTCCTCCTACACCCGGCCGTCGACCATTTACCGCTACGATCTGGCGACCGGCGAGAGCACCCTCTACAAGGAGCCGAAGGTCGACTTCAACCCCGACGACTACACCACCGAACAGGTCTTCTACACGAGCAAGGACGGCACCCGCGTCCCCATGTTCATCAGCCACAAGAAGGGGATCGAGATCGGGCCGGACACGCCGACCATGCTCTACGGCTACGGCGGGTTCAACATCCCCCTGACCCCCAGCTTCAGCGTCGCTCGCCTGGTTTGGATGGAGATGGGCGGCGTCTACGCCGTGCCGAACCTCCGAGGCGGCGGCGAGTACGGCGAGGCCTGGCACAAGGCCGGCACGAAGCTCCAGAAGCAGAACGTCTTCGACGACTTCATCGCCGCGGCCGAGTACCTGATCGACCAGGGCCGGACCTCGACCCCCAAGCTGGCCATCCAGGGACGCTCCAACGGCGGCCTGCTCGTCGGGGCTTGCATGACTCAGCGGCCCGATCTCTTCGGCGCCTGCCTTCCGGGCGTCGGGGTGCTGGACATGCTCCGCTTCCACACCTTCACGATCGGCTGGGCCTGGACCGACGACTACGGCTCATCGGAGAACGCAGATGAGTTCCAGGCCCTTTACGCCTACTCCCCCTATCACCGGGTCGAGCAGGGGGCCTGCTACCCACCGACCCTGATCGTCACGGCCGACCACGACGACCGCGTCTACCCCGCCCACAGCTTCAAGTTCGCCGCCGCCATGCAAGAGGCCCAGGGCTGCGACAACCCGATCCTCATCCGGATCGAGACCCGAGCCGGCCACGGCGCCGGCAAGCCGACGGCCAAGATCATCGAGGAGGCCGCCGACGAGATGGCCTTCGTCGTCCACGAGCTGGGCGTTTCCCTGCCCGATGGCGACTGACCAGCCCCAAATGCCAGAGAGGCACGGGCCTTCCCCCTGAGGGAATATCCCGTGCCTCTCCGAGGAGCCGACCCATTGGAATCCGCTCGGATTACTTCCGCTTGATCTTGTGGAGCGTATGACGCCGGAGCTTCGGGCAATACTTCTTCAAGCCCCCTTGAAGCCCTTCCGGAATCCCGCCCTTGGTGTTGACGGAGACGCGGTAGTTCAGGTCGCCGGTTTCAGAGCACTGGAGCCAGACGTGCTCACGACCGGCCGATTTCTTCGCCATGAGTCCTTCTCCCGCCGGTCTGGGCCGGTCGGTCCTTTGCACACGTTCGGAACTGCTGAGCGATCGCTGAAATCAGCAAAGAGGGTGATTGTAATGAACTTCAGCCTGGGACCGCAACGGCAGTCGGCCGCCGATCTTGACCCGACGCCGGTCGATCAGTCGGCCGGGCGGGTGCCGGGCTCCTTGCCGGTGGTCGAGGCCCGCGCGGCAACCCGGACGCTCAGGTCTCCCGCCACGCGTACCTGGCACGAGAGCCGGGTGTTCGGCGGGAACGTCGATTCGAGGGCCAACCGCTGCCGCTCCTCCTCGTTCATCTCCGGGACATCCCCTTCCAGAATCTCGACGCGGCAGGTCGTGCACTTGGCCTGGCCTCCGCAACGATGGAGGATGTCGATGCCGGAATCCTCGATCGCCAGGACCAGCTTCTTTCCCGCTTCCACCTCGAATGATCCGACACCTTCAACGGACACGGTCGGCATGGGGACCTCCTGCCAGAGTCGACTGCGGGACCGCCAACGCACCCAGGGGTCCCAATCGGTCCTCAGCCTAACGAGCCGACCCGGCCTTGGGCAAGCATCCCTCCCGATCGGCCTTCTGCTCTTGCTCTGGCTGATGCCCCTGCTGCGCACCTCTCGGGCCGAGTCGCCCGCGCCGGCGGTCGAGATCCGGGCGATCCGACCGGATGCCCAGGTGTTTGCCCTGCTCTCGCTCTTTGAAGGAACCCCCTGGCCGCACCCGGCCGCCGCCCTGGCTGACTGGAAGCAATCGGGAGATCCGGGCGAGGATCGCTCGCTCGGCAAGACGCTCGAAGCCATCCTCGCCGCCCTGAACCCCTTGATGGCCCAGGAGCTGGCCACCTTCGACGGCACACGGATCCTGCTCGACCTCGACCCTGAAGGTCGGCCCCACTGGGCCGCCATCGTGCCGGAAGACGACGGCACGGTCACTGCGCTGGCCACTGCCCTGGTTCTGACCGACGGTCGTCGCGAGGCTCCCGAAGGACCATTTGTGGTCGATCGGATCGGCCCGATCGGGGCTCCCCTCGTGGCCTCGGCCGAACCAGGCTTCCCGGTCATTCTCGCCTCCGACCGCGTAAGCTTGCGATCGGCGATCAATCGGCTCGACGTGGGGCAAGGGGTCGATCCGCGGCTCGACTCCGGCTGGCTCGTCCGGGTCGATCCCAAGGCCCTGGCTGCTTCGGAATCCTTGCTCGGTCGTCGGATCGCCGCGGCGGCCGTCGGCCTCGGCTACCGAACGATCGAGGCCCGCGCGGCACTGGTCGGAGAGTGCCTTGAGGTTGTCCTTGAAGGCCCGAGCCTTCCGATCCCAACCGGCCCGGGCTGGGGATCGGTCGATCCAGAATGGCTGGACCTGGTGCCGAGCGACCGCCCCGCAATGGCGGTTTCACTGGCGATCGGGCCGGGAGGAGACTCCTGGGCCGGGTTGCTGGAGGTGATCGATCGGGTCGAGCGGGCCGACCCCATGCGGGGCGATACGGTGGCGCTCCGGCAGCGGCTGGGCCTTCTCGCCCTGGTCCGAGGCATCCGGCTTGAGCTGGATTTCTGGCCGAATCTCGCGGGGATGACGGCCTGGGCATCGCTCGACGAGGCCGGATTCCCGGATGGCGGCCTCCTCGCCCTCCATGCCACCGACGATCAGGCCGCCGAACTCCTCCGTGATCGGGTCGTAAGGCGACTCGTCGAGGGACTCGCGACAGCCGGAGTGATGGAAGATCGGCCTCTGAAGATGGCTCGAGTCGGGGCTTCGGTCCTGATCGGATGGGGAACCGACGCCCTGACGGCTAGCCTTGTGGCGATTGCCGATCCGGGGCAATCGGCCGGACCCGCCCTGCGGACCCACTGGCTCGACGCTCCCGAGGTCCCCTCTCGGGTGCTCGCTGCCTGGCCCGGCCGGCTTCCCTGGACTGATCCCGCGATCCGAGAAGCACTGGGCAATGCTCCTCCTGTGATTACTCTGGGCTGGACCGAGGGAGAAGCCCTCCGTGACCGCCTGCGGTGGGAAGGGCTCCGCGGGCCGGTCCAACAATTCCTCGACCAGTTACCGGCCGAGCCGACGGATGGGCCGCTCGTCGTGACGGAGGGCCCCTCTTCATGAACGCCCCCGCTCCCGCTTCTCCTCCTCGTCTGATCGACCTGGCCGTCGAGTGGCCACTCCAGTACGCCGAGGAGTCGACCGCGATCGACGCCGCGGATTATCCGGGCATTGCAAAGCGGATCGGTCAGGTAGACGGCTACCTCTCGACAACCCTTGCGGCGATCATCTGGATCGGGCCGGCACCCGGCGATCGGCCCGACCCCTGGGGCGAGATCTCCCGCCTCTTTGCCGGGGTTGAGGCCGAGTTCTCCGGTCGGATCCTCGCTGATGCCGCCGACCTCGACCGCTTCGCCGCTGAAGCGGACGACACGTTGACCTGGGCTGTCGTCGGGCTTCGAGGCTGTGCCTCCTTCTTGCAATCCGAAAACGCCCGAGACCGCCTTGCCGCCCTGATTGATCGCGGCCTCCGGGCGGTTCGGCTGGCCGGGCTCGTGAATCGACCGGCCGATCCGACCCATGATCGCGGCCTGACCGATCTGGAACGCTCGGCGATCTCCACGCTCGTCTCGGCCTCCTCCGGCCGACCGCTCCTGCTCGACCTCGCCGGGCTTCCTCCGACCGCGGCCAGTGAGGCCATCGGATGTCTCGAAGCCGGGGATGGGGGTCAGCTCGTGCCGATCGTCAGCCTCGGAGGGCCGATGGGTGGGCTTCGACCCGACGACCTGGCCCGCCTGCAGACGCTCGGAGGGGTCATCGGTTTCTGTCCCGCTCGGGCGTTCTTCCCCGACGCCGAGGCGTTCGGCAACGCCCTGGATGAGGCCGCCGAGCTGTTCGGCGTCGACCTCGATGCGGTGGCGATTGGGACAGGCTTTCTGGGTATCACCGAGCCGATTGAAGGCCTCGGCAACGCCCCCGACCTGATCGATTGGCTGTTCTCTCGCTTCACCCCCAGGGCGGCACAAGCGATGACGAGGGAAAACGTCCTCAAGCGAGTTCATCGAATGCTCGTCCCTGCACACAAGAACTCATAACAAAAAAATTCCTTGGATTTCATGAGTCATGCCCGCTCCAACCCCTGAAGCTCCGATCCGGATTGCCATGTGGTCCGGCCCCCGCAACATCTCAACGGCGATGATGCGATCGTGGGGGAACCGGGCCGATACGGTGGTCTGCGATGAGCCGCTCTACGCCCATTACCTTCGCGAGACGGGCCTGGACCATCCGGGGGCCTCAGAGGTCATCACCCATCACAACCCGGACTGGCGAGCGGTGGTGGCGGAATTGATCGGCCCGGTGCCGGGAGGCAAGGCGATCTTCTATCAGAAGCACATGGCGCATCACCTGCTGCCCTCGATCGACCGAGGCTGGCTTGATCACCTGACGCATGTGTTCCTGATTCGAGATCCGCGCGAGATGCTCACCTCGCTGGCGAAGGTCTTGCATAAGCCTCGCCTCGAGGATACGGGGTTGCCGCAACAGGTTGAGATCTTTGAGCGTGTTCGGGAAACAACCGGCCGCACGCCCCCGGTCATCGATGCGAAGGACGTACTCGATCACCCGCGCGAGGTGCTCTCGGCACTCTGCGAAGCGCTCGATGTCCCGTTCGACGAGGCCATGCTCCGATGGCCCGCCGGTCCCCGAGAGACTGACGGCATCTGGGCGAAATACTGGTACGACAACGTCGAACGCTCGACCGGATTCCAACCCTATCGACCCAAGCCCGACACGGTGCCCGAGTCGCTTTCCGAGGTCCTCGACCGCGCCGAAGCGTGCTACCTGACGCTCTCCCGTCATCTCCTCTCCGCATGACATTCAACGCGTTCGTCGTGATCGCATCGCGTCATTGACCCCACCGTTTCAGCCCGGCTGCTCCCATGCTTCAAACCTTTGATTCCCGAAATGAAAATCTGATCATCAACATCAACGGCCGCCTCCTGCACCGAAATGAGGCGGGAATCAGCCCGTTCGATTCGGCGGTGCAGGGGGGGGATGCGGTCTGGGAAGGTCTGCGGGTGTACGACGGCCGCATCTTCAAGCTGACCGAGCACCTGGAACGCCTGCGAAGCTCGGCCCTGGCCCTGGCGTTCGCAGAGATTCCGAGCTTCGGGGCCATCACCGCCGAGATCCGCCGCACGCTTGAGGCGAATCAGATGCGTGATGGTGTTCATATTCGCCTGACCTTGACCCGAGGCGTCAAGTACACTTCGGGCATGGACCCGAGGCTCAACACTGTTGGGCCGACCCTGATCGTCCTGGCCGAGCACAAGGCGCCGGTTTACGACTTCAGCGGGATCACCCTCGTCACCAGCACGATCCGGCGCCCCGGCCCCGACGTGCTCGACCCGAAGATCCATCACTGCAACCTTATTAACTCCATCCTCGCCAAGATTCAGGCCAACTCCGCGGGTGCCGACGATGCCTTGATGCTCGACCCCCGCGGCTTCGTGGCCGAGACGAACGCGACTCACGTCTTCCTCGTCTCCGAGGGGGTCGTACGAACCGGGACGGTCAACGCCTGTCCTGAAGGGATCACCCGATCGACCGTCATCGACCTGTGCCGATCGCATGAGATTCCGCTTGAGATTGGCGACCTTTCTCTGACGGACGTCTACCGCGCCGGCGAGGTCTTCTGTACCGGTACGATGGGAGAACTCGCCCCGGTCGTTCAGGTCGATGGACGGACCATCGGCGACGGCCAGCCCGGCCCGATGACCCAACGCCTCAGCGACCTCTACCGCGATCTGACCCGCCGGGAAGGGGAACAGGTCGTCGCGTAATCGCCGGGCGAACCGAGGGGCGGTCGAGCCCCGAGGCTTGCTCTGCCCCGATCGACCGCCTATGCTCGCGTTTCATTCCTGCACCGAGCGTTGCCTCGCTCTCGAATCGCTCTGACCCCGTGCCCTCGGCGGAGGCCCTCCCGATGCGTCCCGGTACCCTTCCTTCCTGCGCGATGATCGCTCTGGCGATTGGCTCCTTCGCAACCGCCTCGCAACCGGACGTGAGGTTCATCCAGCCCGACCCGAAGCAGGGGCTCTCTGCTGCGGTGGTGGTGCCTGCCGAGACCGCCCTGGTGTTCTCGACTCAAGTGGTCGGGCCTGAATCGGAGGAACCGGGAACCGCTCCCGATTCGCTGGTGGCCGAGGTTTTTGATCGGCTCGATGCCATGCTCCAGGCAGGAGGCTCGGGCCTCGATCGGGCGGTGCGATTGCACGTTGTGCTGGCCAAGGCCGACCTGCTTCCCGTGCTGCAGGCGCACCTCGTCGAGCGCTTTGGCGAGCAAGAGCCACCGGCCTTGACCGTCGTCGAGGGCACCTTGCCGCGCCCCGGGGCCTGGATCGGCGTCGATGCCGTGGCGACGACCGACGCTCAGCCTCCGGCCGGGCAGGTTGCTCATCCTCAGGTGCCATTGGGGAGGGCTGCCGGACAAATTGCAGGGGCGCCGCTGGCCGTCTTGCCGGGAGGCCCTCGGGTCTTCATCGCCGGCCAGGCCGAGCCGGCCGACGACCTCGCCACCGCCACCCGCAAGACGCTCGAAAGCCTGGCCGAGACGCTGGAACACCTCGGTCTTGGGACCGAACAGGTGGTGCAACTGAAAGCGTTTTACCTGCCCCCGGAATCGGCCGAGGTCGTCGAGCGCGAGGTCGCAACCTTCTTCCAGGGGAACGTGGTCCCCCCGTTGGTGCTGGTCGAGTGGCAGAGCACGTTGCCCATCGAAATTGAACTGGTCGCCACCGCTCCCGATCCGGGCAGCGATCAGGTGATTGATTACCTGGCCACACCGTCGCTCCCTGCTTCTCCCGTCTACAGCCGGGTGGCTCGGGTCAACCGGGGGGATCTGGTGTTTCTCTCGGGGCTATTCGGTTCCGAGGGAGCCTCGGGAGCCGCGCAGGTCGAGGAAATCTTTGACGCGATGATCGCTCTGCTCAAGACGTCGGGCAGCGATCTCGACCATCTGGCCAAGGCCACCTATTACGTTTCCGCCAACGATTCGAGCCAGGCGCTGAACGACCTGCGGCCGAACTATTACGACCCGAATCGGCCTCCAGCGGCCTCGAAGGCCCAGGTTCGCGGCGTCGGGCGGGGCGGTCGCTCGATCACGGTCGATATGATCGCCGTGGTTCCTGAATGATCCGCAAGTGTTGGGGCCAAATGTTGAACCGATCCCCACAGGCATCGTTTCCACGATTGATCGGGTAGACTGAAGCAGACCGCTTTGTGGATGAGTCCCCCTCGCATGCATCAACGCGGAGGTTTCGATGCGTTACGTTTACCTGATTATCCTGATTGTACTGATAGCCGCCTTCCTCGCCTTCGCGGTGGTGAATCGATCGCCGGTCCAGGTGAACTTCCCGATGACGGAGGTTCAGCTCTCGGCTCCGTTGTTCCTGGTCATGCTGGCGGTGTACGTCCTCGGCATGTTCACCGGCGGTTCCTTCTTCGGGTTCCTTCGCCAGTCGATTTCGAAGGCGTCGGAAGTCGGTCATCACGGACATTGATGCAAATCGTCGACGGCGTCCTCGGATCATCGAGGAGGGTCGAGCGGCTTCGTTTGGATTCGGACATACTTGTGGCACTCGACGCAGTTCATCGTGAGCTGCACGTTGGCCAGCAAGGCGCCGTCGAGGTCCTCGGCCTCGGCCCGTTCCGCGAGGGTCTTCGTCAGGCGGCGGAACTCGTTGCTAAAGCGGCGGTAGTCCTCGGTTGGCAGGTTGTAGAAAGCGGCCACCTCGCTGATCTCTTGCAGCGATCGGGCCGACCGGGCCACGGGGCCGAACTTCCGCTCGGCCAGACCGCCGAGGATGCGCTGGGCGTGGTCGAGTTTGCGGCGCATCAGGACGGAGCGATCATCCAGGGGCCGTTCGGCTTGCGACGGCTCGTCGGCCGTCTCGCGAGAGGAGGCGAGCGAGACGGCCGCCAGGGAAAACGCTGTGAGTCCCAGCGCGATGATCAGCCCGAATCGCCATCGAGCCGCAAAATGGGCAGTCGCCATGACGGGGAAGTCTCCTTCACCGGATTGGTCCGACGGCGAGCCGAGCCGACACCAGCCGAATGGGACCACCGTCGATCAGCGGTCCGTGGATCGGACATACTTGTGACACTCGACGCAATTCATGGTCAACTGCACATACGCCAGGGTTGCCGCGTCGAGGTTCTTGTCCTTGGCGTTTTCCGCCAACGAGTCGGCGATGCGCTGAAACTCGCGGGTATAGACCAGATACAAGGGGCCGGGCACCGTGACCGGCTCCCACTCGGCGGCGGCGCTCAAGAGCTTCAGCTCCTGGGCGTTCTTGGCCACCTGATCCATCTTTTCAAGTGTCAGGCCTTCGAGCACGTTCTTGGCGTAATCCAGCTTCAAGGCCATAAGTTCGGCCCGCTTGTCCTGCGTCTCGGAGGGCGTGTCAAGGGTCGAGATCACCGCCGGTTCGGGAGCCGTCGGGCCGAAGACACGCCCCTGAACCGAGGACCCGGCCAGTACCACGACGACCAGGCCGAGGCTTGCCCCAAGGGCTCGAATCATCCACATCTTCATCAGAGTCTCCCCCATGATGGAGGGTCGAGAGGTTTGGTCGGCAAGCGACCCACCTGCGCACTGTAACGCCGTGGTCATGCCGTCGGCAACGGGGGCCTCCTGCTACCCATCGCGATCGAGGCAAACCGGCAACGGCAGACCTGCCGGACGTTCAAGGAGCCGATCCATCGATTGATCGGGCTCGGCCATCCTCGCTCTCCCCGGTTGACTCTCCCGATGTCTGGAGCAATGGGTCGGCCGAAGACGCCTTGCGTGTCCGATTCGAGCCTTTTTCGTCTTGGATTCCCGATCTCGTTGCAACGGCAATCGGCGCAGAATAGGGTATTTCAAGAACGTGATTCACGCGGTTTCCGCGTCTTGCGACGACGATTCGTTGCCTGGAAAGGAGAAATCGGGACACAAGAGAGCGGTCAACGAAGAATTGACCCTCGTCACGACTCCAGAATCGGGGATAAACTAGAAGAAGGTTCGCCGATCCGATTTCCCTGTTCGGAGACGGCGGCTATCTCCCTTGCCCGACATCCATCGAGACCTTTGGAGAGGCACCATGACTCGGCGTTTGATAATCGCAGTCGCAGCCGCGGTCTTCGCGGCATCCGGCCTGGCTTCCGAAGCCCGGGCCCAGTGGGCCTACGGCTGGGGAGGCTGGGGAGGCTGGGGAAGTGCGACCGTCGGCGGTGATGTGACCCGCGGCATGGGCATTCTCGCGGCTGGCATGGGCCAGTACAACGAGCAAACCGCCGTGGCCCGGTCGATCGAAACCGACACGCGCATGCGGTTCAACGAGTACGTCTGGCAGTCAGAGCAGATTCGTCGGCAGCAGTATGCCCAGAGGGTTGCCGCACGATCGGCGAACCTTCGGGATTCTGCCAGTGCGATTCAGCAGCGGCAGCTCAATCAACCGACTCAGCAGGACATCGTCAGCGGCGACTCGCTCAACGCGATCTTCCACCAGATTCTCAGCCCGGGCGTTCCGCACTCGGTGCTGGTCAACGCCGGTTCCGACCTGACCATCACGGGCGACCAGATTCGCCTGGTTCCGCTCCGGTTTGCCAGCAAGGGGCTGGTCATCTCGGCTCACCGTCTGTCTGCCGAGGAAAACTGGCCTCCGCCGCTGACCGGCGGTCCCTTCGACGGTCTTCGACAGCAGTACCAGCAGATTGTTGACGAGGCACGCAACATCCCCGACGAGGAAGAAATTCCCGACGAGTTGATTGTCCGGGCCATTGATCTGGTCGGTCAGATTCGCACCCAGGCCTCTCAGAGTCTTCAAGGGCGAGACTTCGCCGAGGCCGAGCGATTCCTGAAGACCCTTGCCGGGATGCTTCAATTGGCCCGCCGCGCCGACGTTCGCCAGGCGCTCGAAGCCGCCTACAAGCGTGACGAGGTTCCCCTCGCCAATGCGCTGCTGGGTATGACCAATTTCAACCTCAGCTTCGGAGCGGCCAACACTCCGGAGGAACGAGCGCTGTACCTCAACACCCTTTATCCGAAGATGGCCGATCTCCGTCAGCGCGTGGCTCAGGAACTCGGAGGCCAGATTCCCGACCAGTTCCAGGCGAATGTTGGGCAGGAACCTCCCGTCGGTGCCTTCGACAAGTTCCCGTGGGAAGAAGTCGGCCGTCGCGAGGCTCACGGCGCCGCCCCCGCCCCCGATGAACCGCAGCGGTAATCGCCGCGATTAATCGCAAAAATCGCAACGTTCGAACGTGCCGACCGGTCCCGGGCCATGCCGCCTGGGGCCGGTCGGTTCGCGTTGACGAGAGACGAGTGCTTGCCGATCGAACCCTCGGTCGTTATGGTGGCGAACCGATTCGCTGAGCGTCGGCACCTTGGATCGATCCGAACGATGGATGCGACCCGATGCACACGGAGCGACCTGCCCGGCGGCGTCTGCTGGCGTCGGCGGGGTGATTGGCTCCGGAGGGTCGGTTGAGGCGGATTCCCTCGTCTTGCTTCGCTGCGCTTCGCGGCCCTGCCTGGGGGAATGACTGCGCCCCGACGGGTCGGGCTCTTGGGAGGCAACTGGCAGCGATGATCTCCTTTGGCTCCCGCTTGACCCGGCCTGGTCGGGACGAGCTTGGCCCTCGGCGGATCGTTCGCGGAATGCGACGATCGGCGAAGATGGGCCGGATTCCCCTGGGGGAAGACGAGGGCCCGAGGTTGGTCAGACGCTGGTCTCATCGCCCTGACGCCGAGTCTGCGGGCCGATCACTCTGCCGATCGGTGCCGGGCTCGGATCGGATCATCCTCGATCGCCGCCGATGCCCCCAACGATTCCCTCACGCTGACGTCCGATTGCGGACCGTCCTCCTTTCCTGGTGGACCGGAGAGCCCGAAGCATGGCCGAGCCCCAACTTGTCGACCTGGCCGACCTGAAACCGCGCCTGCAGCGGACCTTCGATCACTACGCCTCGAAGTTCGGCACCCTGATCGATCACCACCCTGACTTCTTCCCGATCTACACCGAAGGGGGGCGGTGGCGGCACGGCGGAGAACTTTGGACCGACTGGTGCGCCGGCTTCCTCACCGGCATCCTCTGGCACTGCTACCGCCGCATTCGCCACGAATGGTGGCGCGACAAAGCCGAGCACTACTGCCGACTGCTCGAACATAAGCAGCACGACCGCGACGTGCACGACCTTGGCTTCATCTTCCTGAACTCGTACCTCCCCTGGTACGAGGTCACCGGCGACGACTCGAAGAAGCAGGTTGTTGTCACCGCCGGCCAGACGCTCGCCAAGCGATTCCGAGAACGAGGGCAGTACCTCTGCTCGTTCATCGGGCCGGAAAGCCTGTTCATCGACATCATGATGAACGTCCCGGTCATCTTTTACGCCGCCAAAGAAACCGGCGACGAGCGACTTCTTGAGATCGCCAGGGCCCACTGCCGGACCACCGAACGGACCATTGTTCGCCCCAATGGCAGCACGGCTCACGAGGGGATCTTCGATACGAATACCGGCGAGTTCCTTCGTCAGAGCACCCACCAGGGGCTTTCGGCCGAGTCGGACTGGACCCGAGGCCTGGCCTGGTCCTTGTACGGCTTCGGCACGGTTTACACCTATACGAACGACCCGGCCGACCTGGCCGTCGCCGAGCGCAACGCCGACCACTTCATCGACCGCTGCCCCGACGGCCTCATCGCTCCCTGGGACTTCGACGCCCCCGAAGGCGACCGCATGGCCGACAGCTCCGCCTCGGCCATCGCCGCCTCGGGCCTCTGGCAGCTTGCCGACCTGACCCGCGACCCTGCCCGAGCCGCCCGCTACCAGGACGCCTCCCTGACGATCCTTAACTCCCTCTGCTCCGACGCCTACGTCTCCTGGAACGAACCCGAGTGGGAAGGCGTCCTCAAGCACGGCGTCTACCACAAGCCCAAGGGGCTCGGCGTCGACGAGTCCGTCATGTGGGGCGAGTTCTTCTTCCTCGAAGCGATTTGCAAGGTCCTGTCGATGCTCGACGGGGACTGATGTCAACCATTCTTCCCCTTCTGCGAGTTCCCATGCCCGCCGGATCCCACGGGCCGGAGGCCCGATCATGAGCCACAACGGCGGCCCCGCTGAAACGCCAAGTCAACCCAACGGTTTTCCGAACCTGCCGATGATCGACGACGACCTCGGGCCGATCGACTCTGAAGATCGGCCGACGGTCCTCATCACCGGCGCCTGCGGATACCTCGGACGCAAGCTCCGCACCCAGTGGGGCGATCGCTACGACCTGATCCTCCTCGACCGCACTCCCGGTCTCGACAACAACGAGGTCATCGCCGCCGACTTGACCGAGCTGGACGACGATTGGGCCGAGCTGTTTCACGGGGTTGATGCTGTGGTTCACCTTGCGGCCCACTCGCACCCGAATGCCTCGTGGGATGCCCTGGTCGGTCCGAACCTCGACGCCTTGCCCAACGTTCTGAACGCCGCCGTGCTCGCGGCGGTCGATCGCTTCGTCTTCGCCAGCTCCAGCCATGCCATGTGGGGCTACCGTGACGACGGCACCGGCCCGATTGCCGAAGATCTTCCCCCCCGGCCCGATGGCCCGTTCGGGGCTTCAAAGCTCGCGGGAGAGCGGTTCGGGCGCAGCGTCTCCCAGGCCTTCGAGCTGACCTTCGTCGCGATCCGGGTCGGCTGGGTCCAGCCCGACCCGAACGATCCGGCCACCTTGCCCGACGACTGGGCCCGATCCCTCTGGCTCTCGGACCGCGACCTCGCCCAGCTTGTCGAGTGCGCCCTCTGGTCCGAGCTGGACGACCGCTTCCTCGTCGTCAACGGTACCTCTCGCAATCGCCAGAGCCGATGGCCGATCACGCGAGCCGTTGAGATGCTCGGGTATGCTCCCCTCGACGATGCCTTTGCCTCCTCGGAGACGGAATGAGCAGGCTCGAACGCGTTCTGCCAATGCTCATGCTCAGAGGGGGCGTCCCGGCCCGATGGCATCGAGGAGCCCCTGAAGGCGTTCCTCCAGCGTTGTGGTCAGCGCCGAGGCGGCGCGTCGGGGACGCTCGGAGCCGTTGGCGAAGGCTCCCACGTCGATCGGCTCCCCGACTCGGACCACGGCCCGTCGCGGCCCTCTCGGGCTCGGAAACGGGATGCCCAGCGTATCCTGCTCCAGCTTCAACAGCACCTCGGCGGCCCGTTCCAGGGTTGGGCAGTCGCGGACGTAATCGCCGGGGTAGCTGAACATCTGAATGACCACGAACAGGTCATTCAGGTCCTGGCGGGCCTCGGCGATCGGCTCCGGATCGGTCCGGGCGTTGCTCAGCGCGTCGAGGCAGGCCCTCCGCAACTCCTTTACCCGCACCGGCACCGGTCCCGATTTCCGGGTACCGAACCGGCGTTCCTCCATCGCGCCGAGGATATGCTCCCGCAGCTCGGCCAGTCGATCGGCCAGCGGTCCGCTTCGGGCCGAGCCGAGATACTCGATCTCCTTCAAACAGACCGCTCCTTCGGCGAAGGCATAGATGCGGTCGACGAGCGACCGGCCTGGCCTCGTCTGGCGGCGGAGGTGGGCTTCCAGGGAGGTCATCTGGGCGTCGAGGGCCGGACGGGGGTCGTGATCGTCGAGAAACCGGTATTTCAAGCCAATCGGGACGATCCAGACCGTCTTCCCCGCCGCTCGCCGTTTCTTGAGGGCCGAGCAGGCGATGGTCGCCACCCCTTCCCGGATCGGAGTGAGCCGGTCGGCCATGTGGTAGATCTCGCCTTCCGGGAACACGACCAGGGGGTTCGGCCGATCGCCGAGCAGCTCGACCGCGGTCTTGAAGGCCCGGAGGTCAGTCCCCTCGCGGTCGACCGGGAAGCACCCGACGCGGGGCAAGACGTAGCCGGCTTTCCCTTGGAAAATCTGGAACGCGGCCATGTAGAAAAACGGCCGATGCAGCCGCATGCTCAACTCAAAGACAACCCCGGCGTCGGCGTCGTCGCAGTGGTTCGGGGCGATCAGGACCCCGTCTCCGCGATCGATCAGCTCGGCCAGCCGGTCGAGGCCCTCGATGTCGTACTGTTCGATTCGTTGCTCGCGGCGGAGCATTCGTCGAAAGGTGATCGCTCCGGCTCGGACCCAGAACGGCGAGACACTCGGGGCTCGAACACGGTGGGTCAACTCGTCCGACAAGGGTAAGCGCCTCATTTCACCCTCGGATTCTCGGGATTTTTGCAAGGATCTGGTTCGAGTCGGGTCCACCAACCACGACGATCGCTCACCGGCATGATGAGAATCGGAGGCCGAGCCATGCCACCTCCGCGGCGATCGGTCCCTTTCGTCGAGGGGGCCGACAACGTTAGGATACGTCGTCAATCCTGCCCGAGCCGATTTTGAAGGACAACGCCCCGATGACGCTCAACCGCTGGCTCGCGCCGCTTTCTCTCTGTCTGGTGATGACCACGGTCGAGGCCCAGGGCTTCGGCTCCCTTCCGACCCGGAGCGCTGAGCCTGTGGAGCCGATCCCCGCGACCACGGGCCAGCCTGATCCTGCCGCCGTGACTGCGCCGGCGGTCGGCCTCGCCCCCCGATTCGAGGTCAGCGTGGTCGAAGGGTTGCTCGACGCTCCGACCGACGGCCGTCTCGTCGTGATCCTCTCGCGTCGTGCTCGCCCCGAGCCGCGAGACGCCCTCAGCCTGCCCGTCCCTGGCTCGCCGGCCGTGCTGGGCGTCGATGCGGAACTGGTCGCCCCCGGCACGGTCACGCTCGTCGATGCTTCGGCCCGGAGCTTCCCCATCGCGGCCCTGGAGAACCTGCCTGCCGGCGACTATGTCGCTCAGGCCGTGTTGATGCGCAACCCGGATTTGCTCCTGCTCGACGCCCCCGGCAATCTCTCCAGCGCCCCGACTCCCGTCCGGCTCGATCCGGCCGACACCGATCCGATCTCTCTGGAACTCACCCGGATCGACCCCCCCGAACGCCTGCCCGACGATACCGATCTGGTCCGTTATCTGAAGGTTCCGTCGAAGCTGTTGAGCGAGTTCCACGGTCGGCCGATGTTCCTCCGTGTCGCCGTGGTCCTCCCTCGGGATTACGGCAAGGACCCGAGCCTGCGCTATCCGCTTCGGGTCCACATCGGCGGCTTCGGCTCGCGCTTCACCGCCGCCCGCCGTCGGATGGCTGAGGGTTCCCCCTTCCGCCGGATGTGGCTCGACGACGACACCCCACGCTTCCTCATGCTCTTTCTCGACGGGGCCGGGCCGCTTGGCGACCCGTATCAGGTGAATTCGGCCAATCATGGACCGTATGGGGACGCGATCACGCAAGAACTGATCCCCTACGTCGAGCGCCTGTATCGCGGCATCGGCCAGGGATACGCCCGCGTCCTCGACGGCGGATCGACCGGCGGCTGGGTGTCGGTCGCGCTCCAGGTCTTCTATCCGGATTTCTTCAACGGCTGCTGGTCAAGCTGCCCCGATAGCCTCGACTTCCGCTCCTTCCAACTGATCAACATCTACGACGACGCCAACGCCTACACCACTGCCGACGGCACCGAGCGCCCCGCCTTCCGCCGCGAAGACGGCACCCCCGTCTACGCCATGCGAGACGAGTGCAGCCTCGAAAACGCCCTCGGCCTGGGCGGTTCGTGGGCCATGTCCGGCGGCCAGTGGGGTTCCTGGAACGCCACCTACAGCCCGAGAGGCCCCGACGGTCGCCCCGTCCCCCTCTGGGACCCCGTCACCGGCGCGATCGACACCTCCGTCCTCGACCACTGGGCCAAGTACGATATCCGCCGCGTTCTCGAAACCAACTGGCAGATGCTTGGACCCAAGCTGCGCGGCAAAATTCATATCTGGATGGGCGATGCCGACAATTTCTTCCTCGAAGACGCCCTCCAGCGCCTCGAAGCCTTCCTCGAGACCGCCGACCCTCCCTTCGAAGGCTCCATCGTTTACGGTGCAGGGGAAGGCCATTGCTGGTCTGGCATCACCGAGTCGGAGATGATGCAGCAAATGGCCGAGGCTGTGGTCTCGGGAGCACCCCGCTAGGAATCCGTCGCCCTGTCTGCCGAAACGTGGGACGGTTCGATGGACGTCGAGACCGCGATTCGAAACGCCGAAGCATTACTCCCCGGCGAGCCGGTGCCGGTTGACGAAGGCGAGGACCCCCGCTGGCAAGCCATTCTTGAGGTGGAGGATTTCGTCGAGTCGGACCCCGAGCCCGTCTGGTTATTCATTGCTCGCTGGGGCGGCCATCCTCAGGAAGACTTGCGGAATGCGATCGCGTGCTGTCTGCTGGAGCATCTGCTCGAATGCCACTTCACCGCATTCTTCCCTCGTGTCGAGGAACGGGCTTTGGATGAACCGCTATTCGCAGAGATGTTTTTGCGATGCTGGCAGTTGGGGCAGTCCGAGGAGCCCGGCAACGCGGAACGGTTCGAATCGCTGAGACACCGAATCCAGGCACAAGCCAGAGCGTAGCAGGCTCGCCGCATCGCCCGATTGTTCCATGACCCTTTGCCATGACCATCTCCATCCGCCCGTTTCGCGAATCCGACCGCTCGATCCTTCGAGCCATGACCATCGAGGCCTTCGAAGGCGTGTCGATCGACCACAACATCGACCGCCTTCTCGGTCCGATCGCGGCCGAGGACTGGCGGACCCGCAAGGGGAAGCACGTCGATGACGACCTCGATGCCCCCGGTGGCGAGGTTGCTGTGGCCGAGGATGAGGGCGGTCGGGTCGTCGGCTATGTCTCGATGCGCTACGATTACGGAGCGAAGGTCGGGCAAATTCCCAACCTCGCCGTTTCCAGCGATGTTCGGGGGCAGGGGATCGGGCGCACCTTGCTTGAGCATGCGATCAGACGATTCCGCGAGCAGGGGATGACCGTCGCCCGGATCGAGACGCTCGATCAGAACCCGATCGGTCAACACCTTTATCCATCGGTCGGCTTCCGGGAAGTTGCCCGGCAGATCCACTTTGCCATGCCCTTGACCGACCCTGACCATTCCCAGGCAAAGGGGACCGCCCCGCAATGACCACCAACACCGAACTGACCTGGATCAAGGTCGATCCCGATGAGGTTCCCCCCCGCCTCGTCATGGAAGGAATCACCAAACGATTCGGTGGTGTTCACGCGCTCGAATCGGTGAACTTGAACGCCAGAGCGGGGGAGGTTCACGCCCTTTGCGGAGAGAACGGCGCGGGCAAGAGCACCCTGATGAAGATCCTCGCCGGGGCGATTCCCGAGTACGAGGGCCGCATCATCCTTGACGGTCGCGATCGCCGTTTTCAGGGGCCGAAAGATGCCGAGGACGCCGGCATCCGCATCATTCACCAGGAGCTCAACCTCGTTCCCGACCTGAGCGTCGCGGCCAACATCTTCCTTGGGAGAGAACGTCGTTCGCGGCTCGGACTGATCGACGACTGGGCGATGGAGCGGGCCGCCTCGGCGTTGTTTGATCGGCTCGGCACTCCCATCTCGGTCCGGGCGAGGGTCGGCGACCTTCGGATCGGTGATCAGCAGATGGTCGAGATCGCCAAGGCCCTGGCCTTCGATGCCCTCGTCCTCATCATGGACGAGCCGACCTCGGCCCTCTCCGATGCCGAGGTCTCGCGGCTGTATCGCGTGATCGGCGACCTGAGGCAATCGGGAACGACGGTTCTTTATATTTCGCACAAGATGAATGAGGTCTTCACTCTTGCCGACTGGGTGACCGTGCTTCGCGATGGATCGTTTGTGGCCTCAGCCCCTCGCAAGGAAATCCAGCCTGCCCAGGTCGTGCGCTGGATGGTCGGCCGAGAGATCGCCGACTTCGAGTTCGAGGCGAACGTCCCCCAGGGAACACCCGTGCTTCAGGTTGAAGGGCTCTCGCTGCCCAGCCCTGCCGGCAGCGGTCGACCGACGCTCCGCGACCTGAATTTGACCGTTCGACCAGGAGAAGTCGTCGGCATTGCCGGGTTGCTTGGGGCAGGGCGAACCGAGCTCCTGGAGTCGCTGTTCGGGGCCTCGGCCGATCGTCCCAGCGGAACCATCCGACTCGACGGCCAGGAAGTTCATTTCCAAGAACCGGCCGACGCCATCGCGGCCGGGGTCGCGCTTGTCACCGAGGACCGCAAGACCCTCGGTCTCTTCGACCAGATGACCGTGGCCGAGAACATCACGCTCGCCCAGCTTCAGGCCCTGGCCACCCTGGGCGTTGTTTCGTCGGCCGCCGAGCGCGAGGCGGTAGCACGCTCCATTGATCGGCTCCGGATCAAGACCCCGTCCGGTGAGGTGCCGGTCCTGAGTCTCTCGGGAGGCAACCAGCAGAAGTGCATTCTCGCCCGATGGCTCCTGACCGAGCCGAAGCTCCTGCTGCTGGATGAGCCGACACGCGGGATCGACGTCGGGGCGAAGGCCGAGATCTATGCCCTCATTCACCGCCTCGCCGAGCGCGGCATGGCCATCGTGATGACCAGTAGCGAGCTTCCCGAATTGCTCGCCGTCAGTAGCCGAATTCTCGTGCTTTGCGAGGGGAGGCTCACGGCCGAACTTTCCCGATCGGAGGCGACCGAGGAAGCCATCATGGACGCCGCGACCCGATTCCTTGACCGGGTGGCGGCATCCTGAGTGTTCGATTCGGCACCGGACCGGGTCGTGAGTCCCCTCCGCGACCGATCAGGGGGTCTCGGCGGTCGGCTCGTTCGCGTCGGCCGGGGCTTCGTCCGCTGCAGGAGCCTCGGCCGGTTCGGGGGGGGCGGAGGCGGGAGGAGGATCGGCCAGGTCGATGAGCGTGGCATCAAGGCGGCCGAAGAAGTCGAGCGTCGTCTGCGAGGCCAGCGGGTCGTCGATCGCGGCCAGTTGCGCGAAGATCGGCCTGGCGAAGCTGGCGAGTTGATCACGGGCGAAGGCGACATCGGTGACATTGGCCCTGCCTTGAAGCCGGTACTGCTCCAGGGCAATCAGGGCGGCCTGCTCCACGGCGCGACGGGTCGCGGCGGGGGTGGAAAGGAGCCCGGCGGGCCACTGGATCGCCCCCTCGGAGTCGAACAGCATCTCAATCCGACGTTCAAGGGGCAGGGCAGGGGCGACTCGGGTCGGAACCGTCCGTGGCAATCCGGTTTCGACATCGAGCTTCGTTTGCATCCGCAAGGCTTCGCGGCGCTGGTCGCGCCAGGCGGCCGCGGCGGCCTGCTGCTTCAGGGCGTCGGCTGCGGTGGTGGGGCGGGCCGTCTGAAGGGCCTGGGCGTTCGGCTGGATTGCGGGAGGCATGTAGATCGGCGGCACGGGTGGCCTGTAGCCGGTCGCCGAGAGTCCGCTCCAGCCGAAGGCATAAGGCCCCCAACCGTAGGGGCCGGACCCACCAATGTAGACGTAATTCTGAAACGGGCCGTATGGCCCTGATTGCGGCTGGGCCGAGGCCGAGGTGGGCCAGCTCAGGCCCACGAGGACCGCGGTCAGCAGCGCCACCGACGCCGATCGGGGCAAAGAATCGGTCTTCATGATCGCAGTCCCCAGAGGTGCGGATTGGTTTCCGATCACACATTCGAGTTTAAGTCGTTCGGTGATCGATGACTACGAACATCGCAGGAAAAGCTCCAGGGAAGTCAAGCAACGGGCATTCCCGGTCGATACAAACATCATAGGGAGTTTTGCCGAGGTCGGCGTGCCGAACCGCGGACGATCCGAGCAGCCGGTCGAAACCTCCCGGTCTCTTTTCGTTGCGGATCTGATGCCCGAATGGCCGATCACCTTATCGTGATTGATCCCAAACGCCAGGCCGAGTCGGTTTGCTCGGTCCAGGGTGTGGATCGGTCCCCCGTTTCCAGAGGGCCGGCTTGGGATCAGGGAAGCAGAATGAACGCCTCGCAGGTGGTCCGGAGTTGACCGCCACAAGACCAAGGAGGGTCGAACCGATGTCGACGTCCCGCATGGGAGGCCCCATCCACGCCGGTCGGCGAGCGATCTGGGCCGGGATCGCCGCCTTCGGCCTGTTCGGGGCCGTCGGCTGCCAGGTCGAGTATGCCGGCATGACCTTGCCGACGGGCAAGTATCTTTTCGACGACGTCCAGTACTTCGCCAAGGGACCTGACTTCCCGCTGGCGAATACGCAGGCCGCCACGCAGCGGGCTCAGATGCAGGCTCAGGGTATCGAGCCTTATGGCGCTCCGCCGGCTGCCGGCATGGTCGCACCGGGCGGTGTCCTGTCCGCTCCGGGTGGAGCGAGCATGATCCGATCCATCCCTGGCGGCGGTTCTGACATGGAAATCGAACAGGCTCGCCCGCCGATCCAGGCTCCTCCTCCGGGCGAACAGCTTCCGGGCATGGTTCCCCCTCCCGGCAACTTCTAATTCTTCGTGACGCCGACCCCTCTGGCTCAAGAGTCCGGAGAATGTGACTCTTAACCCTCTCCCCTCCGTCGGGGGAGAGGGTGGCTGCAAGGCCGGGTGAGGGGACTGGTGAGATCGTATCGTTTCGTTCCGCACGAAACGGAACCGCTCCCCTCCCGGGTGCGATCCATCAAGACGATCGAACGGCCCGGATGGCTTCGGCGATCCGGGCCGTTTCGTCGTGCGCGGCGGGTGCTCGCTTGACCCGCCCGATCGGCCTCATGAGAATGCGTCCTTTTCCCCCAGGGAGATGCCCGAGCCAACCCGAGGGCCTGCGCGTGCTGCTTCGAACGATCGACTGGGCCATTATCGGCACCTTCTTCGCCTTCACCTTGATTGTCGGGCTCGTCGTCTCCCGAAGGGCAGGGCGGACGCAGTCCGATTTCTTCCTCTCCGGGCGGGGCATGCCCTGGTGGCTGCTTGGCACCTCGATGGTTGCCACCACCTTCGCGGCCGATACCCCGTTGCTGGTCACGAGCATCGTCCGAGAACAAGGCGTGGCCGGTAACTGGGTCTGGTGGGCCTTCCTGCTCACCGGCATGCTCACGGTCGCCGTCTTCGCCAAGCTCTGGCGGCGATCAGGCATCCTGACCGACGTTGAATTTTATGAACGTCGCTACGGCGGGGCTCCCGCGGCGTTCCTTCGAGGCTTCCGCGCCCTCTACCTTGGCCTGATCTTCAACGTCCTGGTCATGGCCAACGTCACCCTGGCCGCGGTCAAAATCGCCCAGGTCATGTTCGATTTCAGCCCGGTTCAGGCAATCCTGGTCGCGGCCACCGTCACCGTGATCTTCAGCGCCGCCGGAGGCTTGCGGAGCGTCTTGCTCACCGACTTCGTCCTGTTCCTGATCGCCATGACCGGTTCGATCGGCGCGGCGGTCGTGGCCCTTCGACAACCGGAGGTCGGCGGCCTGACCGGCCTGTTCGCCAATGAGCAGGTTCAATCGCGTCTGGCCCTCTGGCCGAGCCTCGATTTCAGCTCGACCGCCTCGCTGAACGCGGCGATGACCATCTTGATCATTCCCCTGGCTGTGCAGTGGTGGGCCGCCTGGTATCCCGGAGCTGAGCCCGGCGGAGGCGGATACGTCGCCCAGCGGATGCTCGCCGCTCGGAGTGAGTCGCACGCGACCGGCGCGACCTTGCTCTTCAACTTCGCTCACTACGCGCTGCGTCCCTGGCCCTGGATCCTCGTCGCCCTGGCGTCTCTGACGATCTACCCCGACCTCGACTCGCTTCGCGCCGCCTTCCCGAAGGTCGGCGACACGATGGTCCGTGACGACCTGGCCTATCCGGCCATGATGAACCGGATGCCCCCCGGCCTGCTCGGCCTGATCGCCACGTCGTTGATCGCCTCGTACATGTCCACCATCTCAACGATGCTCAACTGGGGATCGTCCTACCTCGTTCACGACTTCTGGCTCCGGTTCGTTCGGCCGAAGGCGTCGGAACGCGAGCTGGTCCGGCTCGGCCGATTCCTGACCGTGGCCCTGATGGTCCTGGCCTGCGTGATCGCCTTGCAGCTTCAGAGCGTTTACGAAGGGTTCCAGATCTTGCTGAAGGTCGGGGCAGGGACGGGCCTGATCTACATCCTCCGCTGGTTCTGGTGGCGGCTGAACGCCCTGGCCGAGATCGTGGCGATGGCCGTCTCGTTCCTGATGGCCGCCGGCTTCGTGGTCCTGAGCCGGATTGCCCCCGAGCAAACCCCAGCCGACTGGCTCCAGTTCCTCATCATCGTCGGCGGCACCACGGCGTGCTGGATTGTCGTTTCACTCGTCACGCCTCCGGAGCGAGAGGAAACCCTTCGAAACTTCTACGACCACATTCGCCCGGGAGGGCCAGGCTGGAAGGCGGTCATCCGCCGCGCCCATGCCGAGGGGGCGCTGCTCGACTGCGACGGTTCGTGGAACATGCGGAGCGAACTGGTCTTCCTGATCGGCGGCTGTGCCTCGATCTACGGCGCACTGTTCGCCACCGGCCTGATCCTCTACGGCCGCGCGATCCCCGCGATGCTTGCGGTGCTGGTCGCGCTCGCCGGAGGGGCCGCAATGGCCGTCACCTGGCGAAGGGTTGCTTCAGGAACGGCCGAACCTGCCACGCCGGGTCCGATCGGGGAGGATCACTAATCGCATGGCGAACATTTATTATGTGGGCGACTGGGCCATCATGATGGGCCCGATCTTCGCCGAGAGTCCCTTCAACTACGAATACAAAGGGACCGAGATTTTCAACTACGGGACATGGCTCGTCGAGGCGCTTGAGTCCTCCGGCGAGCACACCGTTACCAGTGTCCCCGCCTGGGATTTCTACCGCCTCGCTCCAGGAGAATTCGACCGGATTCTCGATGAGTACGACCTCTTGATCTTCTCCGATGTCGAGGCCCGAAACTTCCAGCTCCACCCGTCGTTCTTCGACCGCTCGAAGTTCGGCACCGAGCCGCTCACCTTTCCCGACCGCGTTCGCCTGACCGTCGAGGCGATTCACCGCGGCACGCACGCCCTGTTCCTCGGCGGCTGGCTCAGCTTCAACGGCGAGTGCGGCAAAGGAGGCTGGGGTCGCACCCGCTTGGCCGAAGTCCTCCCCGTCACCTGTCTCGATTACGAAGATCTGCGCGAGAGCACCGAGGGCTACCGGATGGTCCCCACCGCCGGTGATCATCCCGCACTGCGCGGGATTGACCTGCACGCCTCTCCGCCGATCCTCGGCTACAACATCACCCGACCCCGACCCGGCTGCGAGGTCCTGGCCACTTGGGGAGACTCCCCCGATCCTGCGCTTGCTATCGGCCAGTTCGGCTCCGGCCGGGTCGCGGCCTACACCTCCGACCCCGCGCCTCACTGGGGATGTAACCTCGTGTACTGGAGCCAGTACCAAACGCTCTGGCTCAACCTTGTCCGGTGGCTTCTAACTTCATGAGCACCCAGCCCCGAGCGTGAGTCGTGTCTGTCTCGTTCACCCTCGTCCCCGATCGTGGGGGAGAGGGTGGCGGAAGGCCGCGTGAGGGGATCGATGCGAAGAACGTTTCGCGTTACGACCCCAACCCCCTCACGGAACTCAGAGCTCTCCCATCGGGAGGGAAGCAGTACGAACGCTACTATTCAGGATGCAACGGCCGGCATCCCCGCCTCGGTCGGGCATCCGACCGCTCCCTCCGGCTCCGAAGACACTCCCGTGCCCTCGCCGATCGGAGCAGACACGATCGCGGACATCGCCTGATCGTTGCGATTCCGGGGAAAATCTGCGGCTTCGGGATTCTTCGCGGCAAGGGGGCGACCGTCGGGAGTGATCGCCCCAGTTTCCACCAACGCTGCGTACATTAATCCGAGATGCATCACGTCTTTATCTCAACGGGAGGGTTCGGGATTCTCGGGCGTCTCCGACGGCTTCTCGCCCGTTTCGGCATCGGCGTCAACCTCGAGAGCCTCACCGGCCGGCTTGACGGGAATCTGCACTTCCCAGAGTTGCCGGTTGGCCGGCGTCATCGGGCCGTGATAGCCGAGCCGTCGCGGAGGGCCGGCCTCGGTCCACTCCTTGCCGTGCTCGTCGATCCAGGATCGGAGCCGCTTGACACCGCTCGCCATCTCCTCGGGAGTCATGACCCCCTGGAAGCCCAGCGCCACCACGGTCATCGGCGCGAAGTCTTTCACTTCGACCGGGCCGACCCCCTTACCGGCTTCCCCCTGATCGGGCCGTTCGTAAAGGAATTCCATCGACAGGTCGCCGCGAAGCGACGGATCGACAGCGATCTCGGGGTCGAGGTAGGTGTTGATCACCGGCGCGGTCATCTCCACCTTGCTCTCGCTGATGTGCCGGAAGAGCCAGAAAAAGAGCATATCGCCGGAGCGCATGCTCATCGAGTCCCCCTTCGTCCAGGCGCTGCGGTACGCCGGATACTGCTTGATCTCGATTTCGCCCGGCACGGTCGGATCGGGGAATCCCTCGGGCAGCGGAGCATCCGGCGCGGGCAGGTCTCCCTGCTGTGCCAGGGCAGGGGAGGTCAACAGAAAGAAGGCCATCAGGCAAACGAAGGGGGCGGCGTTCATACGAGTCATCCTCGAAAGTCCTGGGTTGCGTCGCAATCGGGAGAAGAATGTCGAACTGACAGATTCCATCCCCCATTTGGGATACGCACCGCTCCCCCCCTCGTCAAGTTTGCCGACCCCACAAGGCGATTCCCATCGCTCGCGGCCGCTTGATCAATCGCTCTCCTTGTGCGATCGGCGCAACAACTCAACTTCCCGACGACGGCGGACGTCTCGCTTCGGCTGAGGATCCCAGTCCAGTTCCTCGGCCTCCAGCCACTGGGCGGCCTGGTTTCTCAGGTCGTCGGCCACGGGCACACCCCGCTCGGCATGAAGCACCACCACCCCGCAAAAGGCCAGCCGAGCGAGGTCGTCCCAGGCGTCGCGGTCGGTGCCGAACTCCTCCTCGACCGCGTCGATCGCCGCGGCCAGGGTTTCGGGATTGGCAAGCTGCCGATGGACCTCCTCAACGGGCATTGGGTTGCGATCACTCATCAGGTCGTCGTAAGCCCCGCCGTGCACGCGATCCATCGCTGCGTCGATCGCGTCGTTGGCCTCGTCCACCTCGTAACTCCGCACGCCCCAGTGCCCCATCAGAACCGCTCCTGCTTCAGAAACGCGCCTTGGTCTCGAGGTTCGAGTCAGTCTGCCGTCTTGCCCACAGCCAGCAGGTAGCTCGGGCTGTTCGAGTGAAACCGCAGGCGGTCAAGCTGCTCGACCCCTCGGGAGATGTGCACGTCCCAGACCTGAACGTCCTTGGCCAGTTCCTTGAGCAGTCGGTGCGCTTCGACCAGCGCCTCGACCGATGCCACGTTGACCGCCATCCGTCCTCCGGGACGCAACCGCTGAAAGGCCGCCCGCAACACCAAACCGACATGACGCCCCGTGCCGCCGATGAACACCGCGTCCGGGTCGGGCAGATCAGCCAGCGCATCGGGAGCCCGGCCCGCGATCGGTTTGACGTTCGACACGCCGAACTTCTCGGCGTTGACGGGTATCAAGGCCAGGTCGTCGGCCCTCGGCTCAATGGCGAAGACCTCCCCCTCAGGGGCAAGCAAGGCTGCCTCAACCGCCACCGATCCCGTCCCCGCCCCCACGTCCCAGACCACCGAATCGGCCCGGATGTTCAACTGCGCGAGCGCGATCGACCGTACCTCTGCGGTCGTCACCAAGGAGCGCCGGGGAAGGTTCTGGAAGAAGACCTCGTCCGGGTTGCCAAACCGGAGCCGACCGGCCTGGTGATCGGCTCTGGCCGAGTGATCGACCGACCGCACCAAAATCAAGACGTGCAGCGGGTCGAATTCCATCTCCGCCAGCTCGCTCAGGCTCGCCTGCGTCACCCGCTCGTCGGGAGAGCCGAGGTGCTCGCAGACGAACGCCCGGTAGTCTTCGATCCCCCGATCGAGCATTGCCCGCGCCAGCTTCCAGGGTGGGCAGCGGTCGCTGGAGAACAAGCCCACCTTCTCGGCGTTTCGGATGCGCGACACGATCGCCTCGACCGGCCGAGAGCCGAGGTTCGCCAGATAGGCGTCGTCCCAGCTCTCCTTCACCCGGGCAAAGGCCAACTGCATGCTGCTGACGTGCGGAACGATCTCGAACCGCTCTTTCCCCAGCCGTTCGCACAGGTAGCGGGCGATCCCGTAAAACAAGGGGTCGCCGGTGCTCACCAGCACGGGACGCTCGGCGTCCGAGGCCATCACCTGCCGGACCTGATCGACCGCCTCGACCATGTCGCTCGACAGGGGCACCTTCCGAACGCCGAGGTCCTCGACCGTCTTCAGCGCCGACGGCGACCCGAGGATCACATCCGCCCCGGCCAGGATCCCCCGGGCCGATTCGGTCAGGCCGGCCAGGCCGTCGTCTCCCACCCCCACGATCACGACCTTGTTCGTCGTCGTCGATTCGGCCACCGTGGTTGGCCCTCCTGCCGTGCCGCTGTTCGCTCGTCTTGGATTTCGACTCCGCCGGCGCGCGTCCGCCCGGATCGTCCCAGGATACCAGGGGCGCGGTTGGAATCGAAGTCACCCGAACCGGCTCGTGTCACGGCAATCGCGTCGTCTGGCTCATCAAAGCGGCCAGGCGTCGCGGCGGCGCGGTGAACGTGGGGACCGTGATCGGCGTCTCCGCGATCAACTCGGCGGGGGTCAGAGATCGCCCCTCGATCGTCCCAAATCGGCACCCGGCCTCGTGGGCAATCACCGCCCCGGCGGCCAGGTCGTGCGCCTTTTCCCCCAGGTGGCAGACCGCGACCAGGCGACCAGAGGCCACCCAGACCAGCTCCGAGCAGCACGACCCCAAGTCCCTCAGCCGCCCGACCACGCTCCTCGGGTCAATCACCCGCAAGGCATTGGTGCCGATGCACACGTTGTCCTGCTGATGGAAGCCGTCCTGATCCTCCGCGCTCTGGATCGGCTCGCCGTCTCGCCAGGCACCTCCCCCTCGGGTCGCCCAGTACAGCTCACCGAGCAAGGGCAGGGCGATGACCCCCAGCACCGGCTCTCCCCGGTCGATCAAGCCGATGCTCACGGCCCAGATCGGCAGGCCATGCACCAGGTTTCCCGTGCCGTCGATCGGGTCGATCGACCACCGCCTCGGCCCCGATCCCCCTTCGTTGGCATATTCCTCGCCCGTCAACAGATCGTTCGGAAATTGGTCTCCCAGCCGGCTCCGAATGAGCAGCTCCAGGTCCCGATCAAGGTCGGTCACATAGCCGAGATTCGCCTCTTTCTCTTGTGGTCGGACCCGAGCGCATCGGCTGCGGGCAATCTCGGCCGTCTCCTGAGCAAGCGATTTCACAAACTCCAGTTCGACGGCATACGGGTCAGCGGGCGACATGGGGATTCCGAAAGGGAGTGAGAGAATCAAAAGAAAAGACGCGTCAATCCATTCCGTTCCAGGTGTCATCCGGCTCAGGTTCCGTCCTTCGCTCGATCACCTTGAACGTCTCGCCCGGCAGGGCAGCGGGGCCTTCCCACTCGAAGGTCCGCATCGGCTGGCGAAGCCCCTTCGGCTCGTAATGCAGCAGACCCCGCCGATCGGCGCACGGCAGGCAGAGCCGTTCCTCGGGAGAGTAGAGAAACACCTCACCATCCGCCAGGCGATGATAGGCGTCATCTCCCGGCGCCATGCTGTGGCAGAATTCCCGCTCGCTGCCGATTTTCAGGCCAACCCGCCAGCCGGGCTCCCTCAAAAAGACGCGGGGGACCATCGGCTCCTCGGGGCCGTCTTCAGCGTTCGGAAGGTTCGGGTCGCGGATCATCAGCGGGCCCTCGGTTTCTCGGGTCGATTGGACGGCCTCGGGCTTCCTTTCTTCGAGTCGGCGCCTTTCGGCCGTGATTCCCAGGCGGGGTCACGATGCCGACGCCTCGACACCGCCTCGTAAAGTGCCTGGCCCACGGCCGAAACACCCGGCAACCCGCCCATCAGTCCCAGTGGCCAGAGCAAGGGCACGCGGCGTGCCACCGCTACCACCGCCGGGAATCCCGACCGGACCCGATCGCCCGGCCCAACGCTGTGCACCGATTCCAGGCAGGCCCGCTCGTCCAGCAACGGATGCACCGTCTTCACATCCATTGTGGTCACGTCGATCCAATCGACCATCCGTCCCGGATCGGCCGCGCTGCCCATCGCCACCGAGGTCCGACACCGACCGCACGCCCCATCATACAGCACCGACAACGGTTCCGGCTTTGTCCCTGTCACGAGGCTTCGCAGCCAGGGGCCGGAGACAAACGCCATGTTCGCCACGATCATCGCCAGAGCAAACTCGTACAGCCCCATCGTCACCGCGATCCCCAGGTGCAGGGCGATCGTCAGGCTAATCACCAGCGGTCGAAGCCGCTTCACCCACACCAGCACCGGATAAAGGATCTCCAGCCACAATGCGCCGTGCGAAAAGAGCATCAGGAGCATCGGCCAGCGCGCCAGCCAGGTCAGATCGATCGGCCGGAACTCGGCATAGCCGAGCAGGCTCATGAACGCAAACCCTTCCCACCAGATCGGATGCTGCAGCTTCGCCAGCCCCGCCAATCCATAAATGATGCAGAGATGCACCTGAATCAACCGCAGGCAGAGATTGGCCGCAATCGACCCCTTCGGCCGACCATCTCCGACCGGGCCCTCCAGCGGTGTCGCCGATCGCCCTCGGTTCACCGCCTCCCTCGTCCCCTTCAACCGCTCGAAGAACCGATCGAGCGACACCGCCCGGCCGCTCGCCCCCGTCACCGCCAGGTACAACGCCACCATCGAGGCCGCCTGATCGAACCCGAAGACCATCACCGGCGTCCGCCGCACCGTCGACACCACGATCAACCACGTCAAGACCGCCGTCGTCCGGCTCCACAGGCCGACCGTGAACAGGAGCAAGACCACCAGGCACCCGACATACGCCGGCACCAGCAGAGCATCAGGCACGATCGCCCAAAGCGACCACGTCCAGCGGTCCTGCTCCAGGTTTCGGAAGAAGCTCAGGGCCTCCGGATCGGCCCAGCCTCCCGATCCGAGAAAGGCGTGCAGATCCAGCCCCAGAATGGTGTAATTCCAGAGCAAGAGCAGCCCCAGACCCAGGCGGATCAGGCCCACCGGCGTCGGGTCGGCCGGTCGAAACAGGAAGGTATTCCAGCCTCGGGCCGTCGCACGGCCCAACTCGGCGAAATAGGCCGCCGGCCCGGTGATCAATCGTCGCACAGGTAGACTCCAATGCGCTGGCGATCGCCGTAATACCGCCGATCTTCTACGTCAATCGTCCGACCTTCCTCCGCCGCCTCCATCAACTCGTCCGGGCTCGGATTCAGGTGATCTTGCAGGAACAAGATCACCCGTCGACACCCCGGATTCTCCCGGCAGAGATGCCTGCCGTACGAAATCGCCCAACGGCTCCGGCTGTCTCCGGTCGCCGGGTCTCGGGGAGCTCGCCGCACTTCGTCGAACAGGTGATACGCCAGCGCCAGTTGCCGCTGAAACCGCAAGCGAGGCCACATCGACCGATCCGGAATCCGAATTTCCTCCGACCGACCATCCTCGAATTCGAGCAGGGCCGTCACGATCGGCGTCGGCGGCGCCCCGGCCGTGTAGAAGCGATACGAGTATCCCAGATCGGCCACCCGGTAATACGGTCGGAACAGATCCGCCACCGCCTGTTGCAAGGCCGACGACGGCGGCGCCGCCAGGACCGCGGCCAGGACCGCCAGGCCATGCCAGATCACCAACGCCGACACCCCCAGCCTCGCCCAGCCGGGCCATTGCGGCTTGCCCGATCCAGCGTCTTGCTCCGCCATCACGTCGCTCCTGCCTCGCCCCTCGTCCACACCCTTCGAGATCGTCTCCTCCAGCTTACCCGATCCGTAGCGTGCCGACGTCCCCGACCAGCCCCAAACTCCAGAACCGCGAAGGAATCGGGAAACCAAACCTACTTTCCCGATTCGACCTCAATCCGCTATTTTGCCAGAAAAAGGTTGCTCCGCGCGTTCCGGGAATTTAGAATCGCCAACGGAAGCCTCAGACTTTCCGCATTGGGCAGTTTGCATAAGCCGGGAAATTCGTGAGTGGATGTCCTGGAACGCGGATTGCCTTAAGAATTCGGCCTCGTGTTGCTCACCGGTGAATCGCGTCACGAGCCCGACTGCCTCGATCTGATTGGCCCAATCGACTTCGACTTCTCCATCGTCTCGCAACCTCAGGGAGACACATCGCGATGCAGGGTACCATGGTCATGCTCCTGGCCCTCAGTGGGCTGGGCTGCCATCACTCGGTCCACCACACGCCGGTCTATGACGCCTGCTACAGCTCGTGCTACGGCGGATCGGTCGTCTACGACGCCTGCTACGACTCGTGCTACTCGGCCTGCTACGGTGGCGGCTTCACGCAAACCGCGTATGGCTCCTGCTACGACGCCTGCTACTCGTCCTGCTACGACGCTTGCTACACCGTCTCGCACAAGAAGCACGGGGGCCTGTTCTCCTGCTTCGGCGGCAAGGGGCTGTTCAAGGGCCTCTTTGGTCATAAGCACAAGCGAGCCGCGTGCTACGATTCGTGCTATTCGTCGTGTTACGACGCCTGCTACTCAGCCTGCTACGGGCCGACCTATTACGATGCCTGCTACTCGGGCGTGATCCACGCGACCAGCTACGACATGCCGGTCTTTGGCACCTACACGCCGGCCGTGTCTCCGCAGGCGGCCTACGGCTCGCCTCAGGGGGTGATCATGACCACCCCGGGCAAGTCCTCGCCCCAGACCTACGGCAGCGCGGCCCCGGCCGCTCCGGCTGAGCCCGCCCCCGCCGCTCCTGCGGAAGAACCTGCGCTTGAAGAACCGGCCATCGAGGCCGCTCCCCCGGCAGACGAACCCCCGGTTCCGACCGAGCCCCCCACTCCGCCGGTCGGAAACGACCTCGACTTCGGCGACCTGCCGATCGACGATCCGAATACTTGATCGGCCGACTTCCTCGGGCCGGGCAATTGCGGCCCGACCCGAGGGAACGAGCCTCTGCAACGGCCCAGGTCGCCTCGGTTTCCGGGTGGCTCGGGCCGTTCGCCTGCGCAGCTTGGTCTTTACGAGGCACGTCGTTTTCGGGATAGATAGGTGTCTTGTGTCGGGGTCATCTCCTTACCGCTTGCCCAGGGCCCCGTGTTTGCCACCGGAGTCGTAAGGATTGGTCCCACGATGGAATCGAATCAGCCCACCCTCCCGCAACTGCCCGACAACCCGAGGCTCCGGCTCGAGTGGCTGATGGAGACGCTCGGAGAGGCCAATAGTCGTCGGCTTGGTCTGTTTCGGATTCCCGAGGAGCTGGTCCTCTCGGTCGTCATGCCCGTGTACAACGAGAAGCGGACGATTCACGAGATCCTCCGTCGCGTCCGGGAAACCCCCGTCACCAAGCAAATCATCCTCATCGACGACTGCTCCACCGACGGCACCCGAGAGCTGCTTCAGAGCTGGACCGCCGAGGGAAGCGACCCCCAGCCCGACCTGCAGATCCTCTTTCACACTCAGAACCAGGGCAAAGGCGCAGCGCTTCGCACCGGATTCGCCCACGCCACCGGCGACCTGGTCATCGTGCAGGATGCCGACCTCGAATACGACCCGGCCGAATACCCCCGGCTCATCCAGCCGATCGTCGACGGCCGCGCCGATGTCGTCTTCGGCTCCCGATTCATTGGTGAAACTCACCGTGTTCACCTCTTCTGGCACGCCGTGGCCAACCAGGGGCTCACCTTCCTGTCGAACATGTTCACCAACCTGAACCTGACCGACATGGAGGTCTGCTACAAGGTCTTCCGGCGCGAGATCATTCAGGGGATCACCCTCAAGAGCGACCGCTTTGGCTTCGAGCCCGAGGTCACTGCCAAGGTCGCCCGCTTCCGCTTCCCGGCCGAGGGGGGTCGCCGCGGCCGCAAGTGCCGCATCTACGAAATCCCGGTCAGCTACCACGGCCGCAGCTTCGAGGAAGGCAAGCACATTCGCCCCCTCCGTGATGGCCTCCGGGCCCTTTACTGCATCCTCCGCTATGCCTTTGTCGATTGATCCGAAATTCTTCGGCGGAACTCTCCAACACTCGGCCCGAGTGTTGCCGTACTAGGGAGTATCGGCCTCGGCGGCGAAGACTTCGACCCGCCAGGGCGCCGATCGGAATCGTGGCCTCTTGCCGTTGCTTGCGGCAATCCGGCCCGACGCGATCTGACTGACACCCGATTCTCCCTTTTCGAGATTCACACCGATGACCATGACTCGACTGATCGACTGGATGAAGCTCTCCCCGATGCTCCTGGCCGCCGCCGTTCTCGCCGGCTGCGGTGCCCCTACCGACGAGGCCGCCCCGGTTGACGAGACCATCGGCGCCGAATCAAGCTTCGACGAAGGCGATGTTGTCGTCGATACGTACGACGCCGAAGCCGTCGAGCCTGCTCCGGACCCCGAGGTCGAAGCTCCCGTCACCGAGGAACCCGCCCCGGTGGAAGAAACCCCCGAGCCCGCCCCGGCCGAAGAACCCGCCACCCCCTGAGGTCCGGGACTCCTCGATCGAGGCGAGCGCAACCCGCTCCTGAGTTCGCTCGGAGCGTTCTGTGTCTGAATCCTGCGAAACGGCCCTGGTTGAACAACCAGGGCCGTTTTTTTGCGCTCTTGCCCATCCTTACCATTTTGAGTGACTACGATGGCCTCTTTCTTCGATCATTTCCTTGGGAGCAGGCCGACCCTCGCCGCGATTCCCGGCGCTCGCGTTTTCCAACTCCAACGTGTGGGATTCTCCAATTCTCCCTTCCTCATCCTCTCCCTCTACCCGATCCCCGATCACGGTGGCCAGGATGTTTTGCTCTCCTCGGCCGAGCCACACCGTGATCCGAGCCCCGATGAGCTGACCCCCGTCGTTGCAACGCGATGTCATGGTGCTCCATTCCCCGGACCAACTCACCCCAATTCCCGAAACGAACCTGCGTATCGGGCACAACCTGTTTCTTGAAGATAGGTTCGGTCGATTCAAGTTCGCGCACCGAGCCGCGCACCCAGAGCGCACCCGTCCGGTTTTCCCGTCACTCACCGCCGCGACTTCGCTCCTCAAACCGATCGAGCGCCCTCTCGATCCCCCCGCCGAACTCCGATCGCCCGACCCGACTCGGCTCTACCGCTCGATCGAGTGCACGCCCGCGTGCTCAATTGCCGAAACGAACATGGATTTTCGGCCTAACTCGTTTCTCGAATTGCGATTCCGTTCGGCTGCTTCAGCGCACCGACCCGCGCACACCCCGCGCACCCCCAGGCCACGGGGCGGCCTCGTCGCTGCCCCACAACTCCAACAACGATCGGCAACAACGGCCGAAGGCCTCGGTGCGCACGATTCCCGAAACGAATGGGTGCTTGCGTCGCAAGTCTTGATTTTCGAATGGTTTCGATCAATATCGCTCGGCGCACCGAACCGAAGAACACTCCGCGCATCACGGCCCTTCGGCGGGGAGGCGTTCGGCATCGCTGGCGGGGCGATGGCGTTCGATCTTCGAGCGGAAGTCGCCCAGGCTGGGCCACTCAGTCGGCTGGTTCAGATCCACTTCGGCGATGGCGACCGTTCCCCACTCCGTCGCCTGCTGAAGCACGCTGCCCGATCGGTCGTAGATGGCCGAGATCATCCAGTTCGAGGCGACATCCTCGTAGGTGCTGCTAATCACGAAGACGTGATTCTCGGCCGCTCGGGCCTCGGCCAGGTGCGGGTTACATCCCCAGACGGGCCAGGCGATGACCTCCGCCCCTTGGATCGTCAGTTGCCGGGCGACCTCGGGGAAGAAGCCGTCGTAGCAGATCATCAGCCCCACCTTGCCGAACCTCGTGTCGAAGACCGGATACTCCGAGCCCGGCATGATCCCCGCGTCCGACTCGCCGGGAGGGAGCGTCACCTTGCGGTATTTCCCGACCAGCTCTCCATCAGGTCCGATCAATGTGGCGACGTTGTAGATCAGGTGCCCGTCGCGCTCGACCAGGCCGGCCACAACGTACAGGTCGTGCTCACGGGCCATCCGGCCGAACGCCTCCGTCGAGGGGCCAGGAATCGGCTCGGCCACGTCCGCGAAGGAAAGCCCTGTGCCGTAGTAGGTCAGGGTTTCCGGCAAGACGACCAGATCGGCTCCTTGCCGTGCCGCCTCGGCGATCAAGGGCTCAAACTGGTCTCGCTTCGATTCGGGAGTCGAACCTTCCGACGGCCGGTGATGAATGGTCGCCAGTGTGACCCGACGAGGCGGAAGCGGCTCGACCTCCTCCATCGACACGGCACTCCACTCGACCTTCCCCCCTGGCGCCGGCCACCGCAGGCGAAGCTCGACCACGGCTTGGGTCGCCCCTCCAGGAGCTTGATAAGTCCCCGAGACCTCGGTCCAGCCCTCGGTGTCGGTCGGCCCGTCGGTCGGATGCTCGGCCTCGGCGGGGGGCTGTTTCCAGTGCCGGAGGAACCCCGAAACGAGGGTCCCTCGATCATTGACCACCCGACGGCCCTCGTCATCCTGCCAGCGGATCATCACCACGGCACCGATCCGAGGAACCTGGACCCCCGAAACCCTCCGCAAGGCCCGGAAATGATACGACTTGCCCCCCTCGACCGGGATCGACGCCACCCAGGCGCCATCGAGCCCCGGTCGATCATCGGCCTCAATCACCAGGCGAGGAGCGTCTCCAGGGCCGCCGCCCGATTCCTGACGGAAGTCAGGGCGGATCTCATCTCTCGGCGCCTCGGGTTTCCAGACGATTTCGCTCGATCCCGCACCGACTCCGGCCCGAACCGAAGCCCAGGAGCAGAGCAGGGCTCCCCACATTCCCAGACCGACGACCAGCATCGAGCGCGACCGCAGGGCAATCATGGCGAGGGCCTCCCACCGGCCCGTCGACTTCCCGCCGACCAGAACCGGTCTTCCGAGGCTAACGCTCCCCCAAGCAGCCCCGCAAGTCACTGCCGGCCGCCGATTGTCACCCGACCGGCTCAAACTCAAGGCCCAGCGCGAGCCGAGCGTCTTCGCCCACTCGCTCGATCGTCTCGACCGCTCGATCTTCGACCCGGTCGGTCACCTCGGCCATTTCCGGGAAGAACAGGATGGCACCGAGCACCAGCCCGAGACCCAGCAAGTGGATTCGAGGGTCTGCCAGCACACCAAGAATCATGGTCCACCTCCACGCCGTCGTGGTCGTTACGTCTGCGAGAACCGAATCCCCTTGAGAATTCTAGGATCCGCATCCACGCACGGAAAGGGGAGGTGTTTCGATCGTACGATGGGAGCGGGCCGGGATCAGGCCAGGAGCGGATCAGGGCAGGCATCTCGAACGGCGATGTCGAGGCATCGGGCGTCGGGGCGGTCCAAACCTTCGGCAAAGGCCATCAGGAGGGTCAGGTCCGCCAGCCGGTTCAGGCGTCTCGGCAAGCCCTCGGCGTGCAGATGCATGGCGCTCAGTTGCTCGTCGTCGAACAGCGGGAGTCGGGCTCCAGCCTTTTCCAGGCGACCCACGACGTAGGCCGCCGACTCCTCCTCGGTCATCGACCCGAGCGCGTAGCGGGCGGTCAGGCGATCGGCCAGGCTCGGCGGCAAGGTCAGCAGGACCTCAGGACTTCCCACGATCATCAGACGAAGATCTGGAGGCCCGGCACTGGAGAAGTTCTGGAGCAGACGGAGCGCTTCGAACGTCCCTCGATCGTCGATCAACTGGGCCTCATCGACGATCACCAGCACCGGCTTTCCCCGCGAGGCAGGCCCTGCAAGCTGGGTTCTCAAACGGCGGAGAGTCGCATGAAGGCCCGGAGCCTCGGCACCGGGAACGCGATGAAGACCATCCAGCTCATCGGCCAGGAAGGCGAGAAACTGGGGTGCAGGCATCGCTGGATAGGACAGGTGAATCGTCCGACCGCCGAGCTCCCGGGCAAGGCTTGCGGCCACCACCGTCTTGCCCGATCCGGGAGGGCCGAACAGCAAGACCGGCCCCTGACCCTGCTCCAGGCCATAACGCAAACGCCGGCGGGCCGCGTCCCGGGTCGAGAGCGGTACCAGGACCTCTGTCGAAGTCGATTCGGCAAAGGGCAGGGCGGTCAGGCCGAAATGATCGAGGTACACGAGGAACTCCCGGAACGGTCGCAATCCGTCAGTCAACGGGCCGTCAAGGCCGTCCACCACGCCGGAATCAGGGCGGCTGGTGACTTAGACGAATGTCTCGGCCAGGCCGAGCAGCGGGATGTTCCCGGCGTCCAGCACCTCCCGGGCGCGGAGCAAGGCCCGCTCGCCGGTCAGGGCCCGATGGGTCACGAGCACTGCCGCATCGACCGGACGGTGAAGAACCGCCGCCGAAAGGCCGGTGAACAGCGGGCTACCGTCGATCAGTATCAGATCATACGAACGCCTCAGACGGGCCATCATGCAGGCCCATCCCGGTTCCTGAAGGAACTCTCGGGGGCGAGCGACCGGGCCCCGGAGCGGCAGGATGCTGAGGTTGTCGTCGGGAACCTCGACAATGGCTTCTTCCAGCGGGACATTGTCCAGAACCACATCTTCCAGACCAACTCGCGGTTTCAGGCCGAGCAGTCGGGCGAGCATCGGCCCGCCGAGGTCGCCATCGACGACGAGCAAGCGCTGTGGCCGACGCGCAAGGGCTCGGGCGACGGTCAGAACCAGGGTGGTCCGTCCTTCGGCCCGATGGCAACTGGTGACGAGCAAGACCCGAATCTGATCACGATCTCGGGCCGCGATCAGATGATCGGCGAGGTGCTCGAACCGAGCGCCGTGCTCCCGCTCCAACGCTCGGACGGTGGCCGGCCAGGTCAAGGGCTGCGTCCGACGGCCGGGCACATGAAAGTGAGGGGGGGGAGGGACCGCCCCCGATTCGCCGGGCGAATCGAGCGATCGGGCCTCGACGAGTCGCGAATCGCTCGGCGATCGACTCAGAGCGCGACCGGACGATCCGCGGTTGTACGCGTCGGCCAGGGCCTGATCAAGGTCTCGCATGGCCGTGTTCCTCCTCGCCATCACCGTCGGATTCTCCCGGCAAAAGGTAGCCGGGAAAGGCGACCGGAAGCTGTTCGACCCGATCGTCCAGAAGGGGCGAATCGACCGGGTCAAGAATGGGAACCTCCAGCTCGATCCCGAAGGGTTCGGAAACCGGGGGAAGCTCGTCTGCCACCTCGACCTCGGCCGTCGCGGACTCTCTCGACCAGACGGCAATCGCGGCCGAGACTGCGAGCAAGCCCATGAGCATCGTCAGCCCGACCAGCCGAACCTCTCGCCGGAGCCGTCGCCGAGGCTTAACGCTGGAGACCGGCCTCCTTGGGTTGACTCGCGAGCGATGAGGCCCCGAACCGGGCAGCGTGGGGACCTCGATCAAGACCGGAGGAGCGACCACCCGGGAAGACGCCGATCGCGTGCTCACGGTCGTTTCGCGGACAAGGGGGCTTCCGATCATCGGCGTGGCTCCGGTTGGGGGGCGTCGAGGTCGGTCCCTGTTCCGGTTCGAAGGCGAGCCGGAGCGGTTCGGGTGATGGTCTGGTTTTCATCCCCTGGTTTCGATGATCGTCCGGCCCCCTGGGTAAACTTGAACGACCATGCCGAGCGTAGGGGCGAATGCGAGTGACCCAAGGGGTTTTGAGGGATCAAGTGGATCGTTAGGTTTTGACGGCCGAGTTGCTTCTGAGCAAATCTCATCATGCGTTCGCGAGTTCCTCAACGGAAACGGCCTCCGTCCGGTCGCAAGGGGGACCGGACGGAGGCCGACGGGACGTTGCAAAGGCATTCGCGGGTCAGCCGGGACCAGAGGGGGCAGGAGGGCTTAGCGAGCGAAAAGTCGAGAAAGCACTCCCCGTCGCGGAACCGGAGCACCAGGCAGATCATTCTGCGGTCCAGAACCTGCGAGGTTGCCAAAGCCGGGGAAACCGCCTCCTGCGGGTCGGCCACTTCCCAGTCCTTCATACGAAGCAACCGGCTGGAACTGGGGAGGCGTTCCTGCCAGGCGTCCCCCAAGGTTGCCGCCATTGGCCAGGTCGAGCGATCGAATGTTCGCCTCGTTGACATAGGGGTTGTGCCCCTGCCAGCGGGTTTCGGCCAGTTCCAGCACGTTGAGCGGGGCATACATCGTGTCCCCTCGCACGGCGATCCAGTCAGACTGATAAGCCTTCGACTGGTCAATCTCACCGTCGAGGCCATAAACGAGCGTGTACTCATAAATGGCCATGCGGGGCTTGGGATCGCTCTCGTTCAGATTCGAGCCGGTGTTGGCCTCGATCTCGACGAGCAATCGGACCGATCGCTCACCCTTGCCCGGCATCGCATAGTAGGTGGTTGTGATCTTGCCGATACCGTGGTTCCAAACCTCATTGGCAGTACCGTTGGGAGGAAAGGCCCTGAGGTTGCCGAGCAACGCCTGGCGACGGCCAACCACATGCTGCTCCAGCATGCGGTGGACCTGAGGGGCAAAACGATCCGTCTCGTCAGTCCCCGGACGAGGGGGACCAGCGGGGATGTCGGTCGCGAAGTCGCCAATCCGATGGTTCAGGTGGTTCTCACCCAACTCTGCCCAGAGGGCTTTGAGTTCATCGCGGGTCAGGCCGGAGCCGGGGGCCGGGACAGGCTCGTTCAACAGAATCGAAGAGACCGCCCCGCCGAGGCAGTGGCCTGGCCAACGGTTGATGTCCTGATTCTGCGCGTAAGAGCTTTCCCAGTTTCGTGCCCGGGTGTTGAACAACTGGTCATATTTCAAGAGGGGAGAGGGCGTGGCGTAGACCGTGCCGTCGGGACCCCTCCAGGTCAGGTCATCGTAGAGGTTTGGGAACCAGGTGGAGGTATCTCCCGCCGCGGGCATGGTTTCCAAAATGCCGTTCGGACCAGGAAGGACAATATCCTTACCGGGGGCAATGTAGCTGCCCGGAGTGGCGACCAGGATATCGTCACCGTTCACATAGGTGGTGTCGACGCGACCGTTGCCGCCGGCCCAGGGCTCGTGAATCGAGTCTCCCTTGGTGGGCCAGTAGTAGAAATTCCAGGGTCTTCGAGCGGCTTCGCCCACCTGGACAAATTTCGTGGTGACGGTGTAGGCATCTTTGGCATCCGAAACGAGGAAGGTGTACCAGCCGTGCTGGTCGCGCCCGACCTCGCCCCCGTTGGTCCGCGGGCGGCCATCAGGGCCGACGATCCGATCGACCTTGCCGTCGTTGACCGTGATCGTCAATTGGCCGCCGTACCGAGTGGGAATGTAAACACCGTAATACCGATCCCCGCGTTGGTCGGACAGAGCGCCGCCCAGGGGAACTGGCTGCACCCGTTCCTGCGGCCCCGTCGCCCAGGACACAGATGGAATCGCCATGAGGGCGATCACGGCCCAGACCGCCGCCCCTCTGAGCCCGTTGCCGATACGCATGTTGCCTCCCATCATTCCCGTCAAATTCCTTAGGTCGTCCCCGACTCCGCCCCGCCGATCCCGAACGAATCCATTCGCAGAATCGGGCGGACGCTCAGCGGCAGTGATTGCTCATTGGGTTTCGGTTCATCCTGAGAGGTCGATCAACGCAATTCTCGAGGCAACGGGGGGGAGATGGAGAACGTTCGTCATACCCCCTAAATTTCCCCCGCTTGTCATCTCTCCCCGATCATCGAATTACCTCATCCGAGGGCAAGTCACGGCCGATACCCAAGGTACCACCCAGACGGAGGAAATCGAGAGGGGCCCTCATGGACGCGGGTTGGGCCGACTCTGTGACACTTAACGATTCCTGCCGTCGTCCCCGAAATCGAGGTGTTCTGAGCGGGAGACGTTCAAAACACTTCCGCCCAGCTTTGGAAGCGAAAGCGGTACAAGGCTGGGTGGCCGAACAGGCCAAGGAAGGCTTGTGACGGTTGAACTCTTTTTGATCGCTCGACGGGAAGGTCGGAGCGAAAATGGAGCGGGGAACTTGCTCACCGTAACCGATCGAGACGTCGACCGGAACGTATTGACTCGAATTACTTTTGCCTCGAGGTTATCGCGATGACCAAGGCTTTGGTCCTAGCACTTGCTCTGAGCAACGTGGGGACCGGGCATGGCGGCCACGAAATGGTTCACGCCAGTGCCCAGGTCGCCCCGGCGGCTCAGGCCCCCGCCAAGGTGTTGCCGGCCCCGCAGGCGCCGGCTAAGGTTGCCCCGGCTCCTCAGGCTCCGGCCAAGGTTGCCCCGGCTCCCCAGGCTCCGGCCAAGGTTGCCCCGGCTCCTGCGAAGGTGATGCCGGCTCCTCAGGCTCCGGCTAAGGTTGCCCCGGCTCCTCAGGCTCCGGTCAAGGTTGCCCCGGCTCCTGCGAAGGTGATGCCGGCTCCTCAGGCTCCGGCTAAGGTTGCCCCGGCTCCTCAGGCTCCGGCCAAGGTTGCTCCGGCTCCCCAGGCTCCGGCCAAGGTTGCCCCGGCTCCTCAGGCTCCGGCCAAGGTTGCCCCGGCTCCTGCGAAGGTGATGCCGGCTCCTCAGGCTCCGGCTAAGGTTGCCCCGGCTCCTCAGGCTCCGGCTAAGGTTGCCCCGGCTCCCCAGGCTCCGGCCAAGGTTGCCCCGGCTCCTGCGAAGGTGATGCCGGCTCCTCAGGCTCCGGTCAAGGTTGCCCCGGCTCCTCAGGCTCCGGCCAAGGTGGCTCCGGCTCCCCAGGCTCCGGCCAAGGTTGCCCCGGCTCCCCAGGCTCCGGCCAAGGTTGCTCCGGCTCCCCAGGTGGCCCCGGCTCCCCAGGCTCCGGTTAAAGTGGCCCCGGCTCCTCAGGTGGCTCCGGCTCCTCAGGCCCCGTACAAGGGCTGATTCGTTTCAAATGAATTGGACGAGTGCTCCGATTCAACGAAGCCATCCGCACTCGCGGATGGCTTCGTTCGTTTCCGGGTGGGCAGAGACCCCCACTGGCCCGGCGATTGGGCAGGGTTCTCGGGCTGAGGATTGAACGTGGTTTGTTGCCAATCCCGTTTCGGCCGAATTCAGTTTACGATGTCAGATCCGTCTGCGAGTCTGGTTTCATGGCATCGTTGGTGTGCCATTCCGAGAACTCCTCAGCCTGTGTGTCATCCAAGGGGTGCCCGGTGGTTTCCGGAGCGATGCAGACTCGACAGTGGTTGTTCTGACGACCTCGGCCGACCAGTTCTTCGAGATATCGGCCGACGTTCGGAATGGCCGGGCCTCGCACAACTCCGAATCCGCATTGTCGGGCAAGCCCCTGATAATTCAGAAGGCTACGACCGCCCACGAAGATCGGGGCACCGTGCAAGCTTTCCAGCTCGTCAAAGCGTTTGCGGATGTTGCGTGAGAGGCTGAGCGAGACTCCCACGGCAACTGGTTTCCAGCGATCGATCCCGCGTTGCACCTCGCGAATGGGCAAGTCTGCACCGAGAAACAGTGATCGCCAGCCAGCCAGCTCCAGAGCCAGACTGAGCATCAAGGCGCCACCTTCATGCCGGTCTCCCTGCATGACGAACACAATGACACGGCCGAGGGGAGAGGAATTAGCTCGCTGAGCGTCATCCACCAGCGCGGCCAGTTTGCGAAGCAAGAACATGGTGGCAAGCCGTTCTTCAACGATCGAACAGTCGTTGCGGAACAGCCGCTCGCCTGCTTCGGTCAGGGCAGGGGTGAGGATGGCATTGGCGATCTCGGCCGGAGCGAGGCCGGTGGTCAGGTGTTCGTAGATGACTTCGGCGGTGCGCGCATCGGCACGCTGGAGCGTGTCGATGAGTTCGGAGGTTCGCTGGCTGGTGACCGGAGGAGTCTGGTCGATCGGTGGCGGCGGGGGATGTCCCGCTCGTGCCTCGGCGATGTGCTGGGCAATGGAGCCACCGCACTGGCAACGCCGGGCAACCTGGCAAATCAGATCGACCTGCTGAGCGGGGTAACGCCGGTGGCCTGACTCGAGTCGCTCGGGCACGGGAAAACCATAGCGTCGTTCCCAGACCCGGAGCGTATGGCAACTCACGCCGCTGAGTTTTGATACGGCCGCGATCGAGTAATGGGCCTTGGAGAGAGGATCGGCCTTCACTCGTATCCGCCTCCCGTGGAGAGGGGCTTGAGATTGAGGGGGGGGCAACTGCAAGCCATCCCTCATCCGTTCTTGCTCATCACAAGCGGTCATTGACCCACCCAGTTGCACCCCTTCCGGATGTTACAGGGTGAGATTGCACAACAAGTTATGATCCGGGAAATCGGGAATCAATTCAAGAACGCCTTTGCCTGGATTCCGATTTTTTCGGGCCCGCCGCCCCAGGATGTGTTGATGCGTGAGTCGGCCTGCGTCGAGGGAAGGGAGACAGGATTCGGCGATTGGCGCTCCACGTCGACGACCGAAAACGGACGTTCCGGTCGAAATTTGCCCTCACCGGCATTAGCGCTTATCCAGGGGAGTGTTGCCCTGAAGCAACATGATTCGCCGTGCACGTTTTTCAAGGCAAGGAGTGAACTAGGTTGCTCTAAGAGGCGTGTTGAACAGATGACAGACGCCGTCGAGTGGGTATCGGAGGTGCCGCCGCGGCGGAGGCCTTGCTCAAAACGGTTTCTCAACGCTGCGTCTTGTTCTTCGGAGACGAAAGGATCACCCTGATGTTTGGCAGCAAGATGCAACCCCATTGCACCGAGCGTCGGCACAGCTCCGCTGGCCGGAAGCCGCAGCTTGAGGGGCTGGAGCAACGCTTATTATTGTATTCGACCCTCGGAGGTCAGTGGGCTTACGGGAGCCGGATTACGTACAGCATTCCCGCAGACGGGACGGATGTGGCTGGTGTTCCGAACCAGATGCACCAGGCCATGGCCGACCGCGGGATCACCGAAGCGCAATGGAAGTTCGCGCTTCGCCGCGCGGCCGCACTGTGGCAGTCGGCTACCAACATCAACATGGCCGAGGTTCCCGACTCGGGAGCCCCGATGGGTGTTCCGGGAAACCAGCAGAATGACCCTCGGTTCGGCGATATTCGCTTATTTGCCAAACCGATGGCGCCCGAGGCATTGGGTCAGGCGTTTTTGCCTCCGCCATTTCACGGGGGCACGCTTGCTGGCGACGTGGTGTTCAATAGCACGTCGACCTGGAACGTCGGCGCGAATTTCGACCTTCAAACCGTGGCGATTCACGAGATTGGCCATTCGCTCGGCCTTGGTCACTCTGAGTTCAGCACTGCAGTCATGTACGACACCTACAATGGTGTCAAGCAGGGGCTGACTTCGGACGACATCGCCGGGATTCGATCGCTGTACGGAGTTCGCCAGCACGACTGGGTCGATCAGTTCCAGAACAACCAGACGCCCTGGTCTGCGGTCAATATTTCCGGGTTAATCGACTCGAACCGGAAGGTCACGCTGTCGAACCTGGATCTCACGTCGAATCAGGATGAAGACTGGTTCTACGTTCAGGCGCCGAGCAATACGAGCGGCGAGATGATCATCACCATGCAATCGAAGGATCTCAGCTCGCTGAGTCCGCGGTTCATGGTTTACAACTCTGCCTTGCAACTGGTGGCCTGGACGGTTGCACCGAGTGCCGGGTCAACCTTCGGAGCGACGATTTCTCTGAAGTTTACCGGGGTTCCGGCCGGCACCGGTCTGTACATCAGGGCGTTGGGTTGGAACGGCTCGAATAGCGGGGTCAACGGCATTGGAGCCTACGCCTTGCAGGCCGATTTCAGTGGAGGTCCGATTCCCTCGGCCATCGTGTCGCCGCCGAACACAACGGTTCTCGAACAGCCGGATCAGGGAGGAGGCTTTATCAATCAGATGATCGCCTCGCCGGCTCAGGCTCGGGTGCCCTGGACTGAGGTGCTGGCCGCGCCTCCGTCACTCATCGCTCAAAACGTTGGGATGCAGGGCCTGATCCATCGCTGGGACGCTCAGCCCAGTCTGGAAGCGTCGTACGGCATCGTTGAGTTCGTCCAGCCGACCCGAGCGGCGGTCGCGCACTTTGCCCGCGCCGCCTTCTCGGGAGGAGCTCCCCTGTGGTTCACACAGGCGATTGACCGGGTCGTGGAACTGGACGACGGCGATCAACTGATGCCGGGCTCTGCGGCTCGGCGCTGGCAGTGGAAGGTGGAGGGGATCGGCCCGGTCGATCTTTCCTAACCGGAATCGCTCCCTTCCGGGAGCGTCTCACGAAGTTCTCCCTTGAGGTCGGCTCCTCTTCGACAGAGGGGTTTCGTGAGAGTCATGTCGCTGCTTTGTGGGCGGAGCGAGTTCCCGCTCGTCCGGAACGTGCCCGAGGTTGTTCGTTCTGGCTCATTGATCGGCAAGCGAGCCACATTATCCCGATTCGCGATCTAAGGTTGGGTGAATGGACCCCGAACGATCGGCTGACGAGTCATCCGACACACTCGCCGAGGGCCGGGAATCAGATGTCGGGGCACGAAAGGCTCTGAAGATGGCATACCAACGAGATGAGCAACGAGCCAGACGTCCGCCGGATCGCCCTCGTGTCGAGGGGCTGGAAAACCGGGTGGCGCTTTCCGGTGATACCTTTGCCAGTTTCAACCTGGCCCCCACCTTCGAGGTGACCAACACCCCTTCGGATCCCATCGGGGACGATTTTGGCGGGGAGTTCGGAGGAGAGGAAACGACCTGGGACGATCCATTCTTGAACCAGCCGCCTCCCGATGGCTCGGGTCTGACCGATCTGTTTTTCCCGGACGGATCGACCGAGGATACGTCACCGATCAACTGGGAGAATCAGGACCCCTGGTTCGATGGGTCCGATCCGACATCGGGCGATGGGGGACCGATCGTCTGGAATCCGACGCCGCCGGGCACGGGCCCGCTGCCTCCGATCCCGCCTCCTTCGTTCGAGTTTCCCTTGCCATCGTCGATCGTGATCGACGGTGTCGATCCGGCCGATGGTTCGGAATGGTCCTCGGGTCAGCTGACGCAACTGGCCGTTCGCTACAGTGTGCCGCTCTCGAACGACTCGCTCGTTTCGTCGGATTTCACGCTGGATCGAATCGGAGCCAACGGGCAATTGCAGCGGATCTTCGGTCCAGCCGAACCGCCGACGTTGCGGCTTGCGGGTGACGGTTCGACCTTGTTGCTGATCCTAGACGAGCCGCTTGAGCCGGGGCAGTACCGACTGACGCTTTCCGGCCATGCTCGGTTTGTGGGAGTGGAAGGCGGGATCTATGACGGTGATGGGACCGACGTGGTTCTTTCCGAGTTTCAGGTGGTCGCGGGAGCCGTCTTGAAGCCGGTCGAGACACCCACCAGTCCGATGGGTCCGAAACTCTCGGATGCGACGCCGCTTGGGACGGTCGGGCCAAACGTGGTGAAGGTTGCCGGATCGCTTGATCTGAACACGGATCCGACCGCCGTTCAGCTGTTTCGGATCGAACTCGGCCCGAATCACTTCTGGAGATTGGGGCTGGAGGTCTCGTCGGGCCGAGTGGGTTCGCCCTTGCTGAGCCGTCTCTCGCTGTTCGATGCCGAGGGGCAGTTGCTCCGTACGGGGACGCTCGGCATGGCCGATGCGCCATCCGATCCTTTCCTATTCGAAGGATTGGTACCGGGGATTTATTATGTCGGCCTCTCGGGAGCGGGGAACAATCCCTCGCTCGGCGGTTACGATCCCGTGACGGGTGCCTTACCGGTCAATCTGCCGGCTCAGCAGGGGGGGGATTATTCGCTCGCCCTGGTGGCCGACGTGGCCGATGCCCTGACTCGGGTGGTTGATGTGACGCTCGATCGGGCCGATCCGGCCGATCCAGTCCCGACCGGATTGACACTCCATTTCGATCAAATCGTGCGATTGGGACCATCGGGAGTCTCAGGCTCAACGCTCCCGGACGGTCCGATCATTCTGGTCGATGCCTCGGGGAAGGTCTGGAAAACGGGGATCGTTTCCACCAACTCGACGGGCTCGTCGGTGTCACTCGTCTTCCATGATCGGTTGCCTCGGGGACGCTACGAGATTCGGCTCGCGGGGACGGGAGGATTGGTCGACCTGGTCGGTCGTGATCCGGTAGCCGAGGGGCAGGAGGCGGGCGTTCTGGGCCAGTTCGAGGTCACGACCGAACCGACGAGCCGTCGTCCGAACGATCTAGGAGTGTTATTGCCGGCGCGGTCGATCGATCCTGTCGAGCACTCACTCTCGGTCTTGCCCGGCTCCTCAAGTACCGTCCGGTTCGTGGTGGCGTTCAGCGCTCACTATTCATTGACTCTCGACGACTCGGACAGCGGGTTGACGGTCGAATTGATTGGACCGAACGGCAAGGTCGATCTCGGGGCCTCACCTGGGACGATTAATGGCGTGCGACTTGAGTTGCATCCGGGTGTCTATCTCCTTCGGATCGTCAATCCGACACGCCGGATCATCGACGGAGGAGTGGATCTTCGCTACACCTGGTCTGTCCTGGACTCGGTGCCGCTTAACGGTGTCGGCCAGGGACCGGCGCTGGGGATGCGATTAGCGGCTCCTGCTGCTGGGTTGCCGCAGGTGGGGTTTGATCCACCTTCGCCGCAAGTCGACCTTGGAATGGGGGAAGTGACGGTCTCTCCGATGTTCCAGAACCCTTCGAACGGGTTCTCCGGAGGCTCGGGCCATCTCGGGGCGACCTCCGAGATGGTGAGTCTTGGGGCTGGGATGCCCGTGAGGCCGATGCTGACTCCCGACACGGCGCCGGTCGGCTTCCCGACCACCGAACCATTGCGGATTGTTGCGATCGACCCGGATCGGGGCGGTGCTCTGGCCGCAACTGCCTCGCTGGCGGAAGGAGCCGAGCTGAGCCAGTTGGTTCCGATCGGCTTCGGGCAAACGGTTGGCCGAGGCGAGATCGAAGCCAGGAGGGTCGGTGGACCGCCGATCCAGCCGAATTCCGAGACCGAAGCTCCTTCGGAACACGCCGAAGCGATCGCCCAGACTCCGAATCCGGAACCGGATCTGCTCAGACCGGTTTCGTCTGAGGCAATCGACGCCGCGTTGGCGATGATGGCGCCGACAAGCCCGTGGCTGTCTCAGCCGCTGAACGCGATGCCCGGAGTCAATCCGGGAGACGGGTCCCTCAGCCCTGGGGAGCTCTCCGATCGGCAAGAGGAGGATTCGGACGAGGATCGTACCGAGGTTTCCTTGATTCGAGCCCTCGGCATTGGGCTGGCTGTGGGCTGGACGGCCCGGGTTGTCTCGCGGCGGCAGCACGAAAAACCGCCGGGTCAGGTTCGCGTCGTGATGTCCGAGTCGGGTGTTCGCGTCGACGAAACTGAATATGAAGAGTCAATCGATGAGTTGATCCGACGCCATCCGGGGTTGCCTACCTCGAATCGAGAGGCTTTGGGAGCGAGAAACCGATAGCCACGGAACCGACCGATGCGGCCGACCTCAACGGCCGTCCCGGCGACCCTCAGGCAATAGGCCGCGCGACGGGCGATCCATTCAGGTCGGCCGGTCAGCGCGGCCAGTTCTCGACTTGAGAACGGTTCGGGAAGGTCTGGGGGGAGCAGGGCTCGCAGATCGTCGGGCATCTGCACGGAGGTCTCGGAAACAATCCGACGCAACCGTCGGTCGAGCACTGTGATTGACCGAACTCGGGGAGCGTGACGGCGGAGTTCGTCGATCTCGACGGCCGTGATCAGGACCTCCAGGTTCGGGTGAGGGAGCAACCCTGCCAGTCCCACCAGGTGCTCGAAGGCGTCGAAGATCAGGCCGCGTTTTGGGCTGAACCGGGCCGAGAGATCTGGACCGTTTCGACCCGATCGACGGACGATCCGCCGGGCGACGACGACCGGAAGTACGACGCGAACCCGGGCACGATCGAGCCATCGCCCGAGCTTCGGCCGCAAGGCCGCCGTCGGCCCGCACTGGACTTCAACGAGCTGCCCGTCGACGGTGATGGCATCGACCCGATCAACGCCGAGGGGAACCTCGACCCGGCCGCCGAGTCCTCCGGCATAGTGCTGCTTCAAGGTGCGGTGCAGGCTCGATTCCATTCGTCTCTGCCTCTCATTACGCCGGCTTGAGGGGCTCGACGCCGAGATCCCGGATGGTCAGCAATGATCGGAACTCCAGGCCGGCCTCGGCGAAGGCCTCGGAAGCGCCTTCCAGGCGATCGAGCATAACGAGGACTCGCGCGACCGAGCATCCCATCGCCCGAACGGCCTCGACGGCCTTGAGCGACGAGCCTCCGGTGGTCGCCACATCGTCAAGGATGGCCACGGTCGATCCCGGTTCAAGCGGGCCCTCGACGAGATTGCCAGTGCCGTGCCCCTTAGCCTCCTTTCGCACCAGGAAGCCTCGAAGCTGGGGCCTCGCCCCCATGCCCGCCGCGGCCAGAGTAGCGCCGACAATCGGATCGGCCCCCATCGTCAAGCCTCCCACGGCGTCGACCTCTGGGACTTCGTCGAGCATGGCCAGCATGCCCGCCCCGACGATGGCCGCCCCCTCGGCCGAGAGCGAGACGCGCCGGCCATCCACGTAATAGTGCGACGATCGGCCACTGGCCAGCGTGAATTGCCCGAGCTTCAGAGCGTCTCGCTTCAACAAGGCAATCAACCGCTCGCGATCCCAACCGCTTGCCATGGCTCCGGCTCTCCCCTTGGCAGCATCGTTTCGAGAAGAACGTGCTTCCCAGTGTCTCGACGCCACGTCGGCCCCAGACATCTCGCCGCCAAAGCATAACGGCCGGGCCGATCGGGGACCAGCCGACCAATTTTTCATTCATTTCTGAATTTTCCGACGAAACTGAACAAATGTTCGGCGGGGGACGAACAGATGAGTAGACGACGAGGAGCCGCCGATCCGAGCCACAGAGGAACCTCCCCGGAGGTCACTTCGGCGAGACCGGAAGGAAATTGCGTGATCAACGAGTGACCGGTCTGGACGATTTCAAACCGGCCAATAGGTGAAATCGTTCGCGAAAACCGTTCAAACCGTCCGATCATCATCGAGAATTGTGAAGTGCAAGGAGGAAAACTCTCGAAATTCGAACTAGCCTCTTGTGCTGGGGACGGTTTCAGCATAAGATGAAATCGTTCAAATCGTCCAAACGAAATCGCTCACTCGGTTGGTGCCGTGGTTGACATTCTTCTCAAAACCCAACAGTTGGCCGATTTGCTGAACGTGAGTGTCAGCTCGATCAAGCGTTGGGTGAATCTGGGAGAACTGCCGGCAAAGCGAACGGTAGGGGGGCATCGGCTGGTGCCCCTCTCCGGCGCATTGCAATTTGCCCGCGAGCGAGGCTTACCGACGGATCGTCTGGTGCGTTTGGCGTCGGAGTCTTCGGAAGAGGAGATGCCTCCGACGTCCGAATCGTGCACCTGGGAAGAGCTGGTAACCGCTCTGAAACGTGGTCGGACCGCTTCGGCACGGAAGCTGCTCATTCATGCGTACACAACCCTTGGCGGAGCGGTTGCTCTGGCGGACGATTTCATTCGGCCCGCCATGCAGGCGCTCGGTCATGACTGGGAGCGGGGCGCACTGGACATTTATCAGGAGCACCGTGCGTCTCGTATCGTCGAGTCGGCGTTGCTGGAACTGGTTCGGACGCTTCCGGC